>CAYUOC010000083.1:9029-15672 GCA_964446305.1 uncultured Terricaulis sp.
GGATTGCGGTCGCGCGTCGTCTTCATGCCGACCAGCCCACAGCACGCCGCCGGAATACGGATCGACCCCAAGCCATCGCTCGCATGCGCGAGCGGCACGATCCCGGCGGCCACCGCGCTTGCCGCACCGCCCGAGGAGCCGCCGGAGATGTGATCGGTATTCCACGGATTGCGGCACGGACCGAGCAAAGCGGACGACGTAACGCCGGGGATCCCGAACTCCGGCGTGTTGGTTTTACCAAACAGCACAACACCGGAGGCGCGGTAGCGCTTCGTCAGTTCACTATCTTCGGCGTCGGCATCAACTTGCGCGAAGCGGCTGGCGCTGGTGCGCGGCCAGTTCTTCACGCGCACGCCGAGATCCTTGATCAAAAACGGCACGCCCTTGAACGGGCCGTCCGGCAATGTGCCCGCGGCGTTGGCGCGCGCTTCGTCGTAAGCTTTGTAAACAATGGCGTTGAGCTTAGGGTTACTGCGCTCGGCGCGTTCGATCGCCGCGTCCAGGAGTTCGGCCGGCGTCACGTCGCGCTTTCGAACGAGTTCCGCCAACCCAAGCCCGTCAAAATTCGCGTAATCCCGCATCGCACCGTCTCCCTCCCGAGACGATAGCGGTTAATTTCCGTTTGGCACATGAAATGCAGAAATTGCGGGCATGAGCGCTCCCCGCCCCGCGCCCGAAATTGACGCCGACTTCGTTGAAGTCGGCGATCAGCGCCGGACGGACCGCCGCCAGAGCGATCGCCGCGCGGCGCGCCTGAAGCTCGATCCGCTGTTCGCCGCAACACTCGTCAATCAAATTGCCCGCAGCGAAGACACGTGCACATATGGTTACGCGCGCCCCTGGCGCGGCCCGCGGCCTGGCATCGTGGTGAACGTACGCGCTTAACGCGCTAGCCAGCGGCCTTCTTCTTCGACGCCTCGAACTCAGCCAGCCAGGTATCGATCGCGTCGAGACGCGCCTCGATGCTTTCGATACGGTCGCCCGTGTCGGCGCCAGGCGCGGACTCGCGCACCGCGACGCCACTGCGGATCGTGACTTCGAGCAGATCGGTTTCAAGGATACGCGCGAACTCAGCCAACTCAGCGGCGGTCGGCGAGCGTTCGTTGGTGAAGATGTTGTGCAGTTCACCACGCTCGATGCCTGCAGCGACGGCGAGGCCTATGCGGTCCGTGCCGCGCGCAGCCAAGCGTTGGTCAAACCAGTCAGCATCGAAGAACAGCGCCATTCACCACCCGAGCTCAAGCGAAGCATAGCCCGGCGCCGAACCTGCAGGTGGGCGTCGAACCATGGCTTCGTTCATCATCCCCCGATTCGGCCGCTGGCTCGACTTCACGATCGCACTCGCGCTCGGAATGTGGTGTCTGTGAGTATCGGAGTGGGTGAATAAGCGCGAAAAGGGCAGCGGGGTCTGCCCCGCTGCCCTACTCCCGTATTCTCTTACGGCCGTAGCTTAATGTTGGCCCGCAAACTCCACGTCGCGGCGGGCAGAGATAATCGTTACCACCACGCCGGCGAGCACGTCCAAGAGCGCCATCACCAGGATGACGAAGAACACGCTCGTCGCGAACGCCGGGTGCAGCAGGAACTCGACCAGGCAGATGATGAAGACCAGCATCGAGAGCGCGTGATTGAAAATCGCCGCGGTGCCGGTTGAAGTTGATTTGAGCAGCTCAACAAAGAGCAGCAGCAGCGCCAGCAACACCATCACATCGCCGAAGGTGATGATCCATTGCGCGCCAGACGCCATCGGCATGCGGATCCACGCGTCCGTCAAATGCTCGCGCACCGCGGCGCCATCGCCATTGTTCGCGGCCGTCGCGCCGAATGCCCAGATGTTGTACGTCAGAACCGGGATCAGGATCAGCGGAAAGACGTTGAAAATGGCCCCCATGGGACTCCCCTCGTTCGCAGGACGGCGGTTTCTTCGCGCCGCTGCAGCCAAACCAGTCGTGCTCACCGGGTCTCTGCTCATAGCTCGTCTGTCCCCTCCGGCAAACGGCCCCGGCTTCTTAGCCACATAACGCCCCAGAGGTCCGTCATGTTCGCGGCCAGTCTGCCGAGATTCGTGTACTTCGAGCGACCCGCGCTCCGCTGTCGATGATTAACCGGCAAAAACTCGACTGCATAGCCTTCGCGCAGCATCAGTGCGGCCATGAAACGGTGCATGTGATCGAAGTACGGAAGCCGCAAAAAAGCTTCGCGTTTGAACACTTTGACACCGGAACCACTGTCGATGGCGTTGTCTTTGAGCGCGGCCCGCCGGATTGAATTGGCGATTTGAGAGGCAGCGCGCTTGCTCCAATTGTCCTGCCGCTTGAGGCGGTTTCCCGCTACCATGCCCAAATTCGGGGGCGCTTCTGGGCGCGTGATCTTGGCCAGAAGCTTCGGCAAATCGGCTGGATCGTTCTGCCCGTCGCCGTCCAGCGTGCCGACAATCGGCGCACGCGCCGCCAGTACGCCGGTTCGGACCGCGCGGCTTTGACCGGCATTCTTGCGATGGCCAAGCACCCGTAGCGCCGGCAGTTCCGCCTTCAGCGCCGCAAGCTCGGCGCGCGTGTCGTCCCGGCTGGCGTCATCGACGAAAATCATCTCGTAGCTGCGCCCATCGAGCACCGAGGCGATCTCGCGCGCCAGGTTGGCCGCGTTGCCCTCTTCGTTCATCACGGGGACGACCACGCTGAATTCGATACTCTCGGCCAAACGGCGTCCCCGGTGCGTGAAAAGCGGGGTCTCTTAGCCGACACCGCGCTATGAGGCGAGTGGGCGCACCCGCCAGGGCTGCAAACCGACACACAGGCCTGCCAAACTGGACCCTTCGATGGCTTCGCCCGCCTCCCCAGCCCTGTTCGACCAGTTCGCCCGCGGCTGGCGCGGCTATGTGCTGATCGCCCTGATCGCGCTCACCTCCGGCCTCATGGGCGCGACCAAAGTGCCCGTCACCGACATCGACGAAGCCCGCTTCGCCCAAGCCACGCGGCAGATGATCGAGAGCGACGACTACGTCCGCATTCGCGTTCAAGACGCCGAGCGTAACCGGAAACCAATCGGCATCTATTGGCTGCAGGCAGCCTCCGTGAACACGATCGGACCGGAGCGGCTCAACACGATATGGCCCTACCGGCTGCCCTCCGCGCTCGGGCTCGTGCTCGCGAGCCTGGCGACCTTGTGGGCCGGCACGGTGCTGTTCGGGCCGCGCACGGGGTTCGTCGGCGCCGCGATCTTCTCCGTCGGTTTGCTTGCGGGCATCGAAGGGATGCTCGCCAAAACGGACGCGGTGATGACCGGCTTCACAGCGCTCGGGCTGGCGGCGCTTGCGCAATTGCGCGCCGGCACAACGCGGCCGCGCCTCGTTGCCCTTACCTTTTGGGCCGCAATCGCATGCGGCGTGATGATCAAAGGGCCGGTCCCGCCACTTATCGCTGCACTGACGCTTGGAACGCTGGCGCTATGGGAGCGACGCACGGACTGGATGAAGCCGCTCGCATTTTGGGTCGGGCCGTTGCTCGCGCTCGCGATCACGCTGCCTTGGTTCATCGCCATTGGCGTCGCTACTGACGGGCGCTTCTACACCGACATATTGCTGCGAGAGATCGGGCCCAAGCTCGTTTCTGGCGGCGATCACCGCCACGGCGGTATCCCTGGTTATTACCTGGTCTGGCTGCCGTTGCTGATCTTTCCGGCGACGTATGCATTGCCTGCAGCGGCGCGGCTCAGCTGGAGCGCGGTCCGCGCGCCGCGCGATGACGCAAGCGCCGCCGCGTTTCGTTTTCTGATCGCCTGGGCGGCGCCGATCTTCCTCTTCTTCGAGATCATGCCGGCGAAGCTCATCCACTACACGCTGCCGGCCTATCCCGCGATCGCGCTCATGTGCGCGGCAGGGCTTTTTGCGATGCGGGGCAAACGTTGGCGGACGGCCCACCCCGCCGGACTGGTGCTGTTCGGCGTGTTCGGCGCGCTGGTCGTGACGTTGATGGCGGTCGTCTCGACCTTCATGCCGGGATACCTCGCCGATGCCGGCATACGCCGCGCCGTCGCCACCGCGCTGATCGGCGCCGGCACACTCGCTGCCGCAATCGCCGGATTGATCCTGCTGCGCCGGCCAACGGCGCGGGCGGCGGTGCTGGTTGCCTGTGCGCTCGTTCTCTCCTTCAGCCTGCGCGAGCGCTTGCTGCCGGAAGCGCGCTCCATGTTCGTGAGCAACGAGGCGGCGGCCACAATCACGCGCGCGCGGCTGATGCCGCGGCCAGACCAGGCGTTCTGGATTATTGGCTACGAGCAGCCGAGCATCGTGTTTCTTACCCGCACCTGGGTACGCTTCGTCGAAATCGCGGACGCAGCAAACACGCCGTTTCAGGCGGGCGATGGCATCATTATAGAAGGCCGCGTTTTCGATCAGACGCAAACCGCGCTACGCGCGCGGGGTCTGGAATTTGAAGCGGCCGATCAGCCGGCGCGCGGCATGGCCATCGGCCGCGGCGAACGCATGACGCTTCACATTGGTCGCGTGCGCGAAATTGCTAACGCCGCGCCGGCGGGCGCCCAGCGATAAGATCCTTCAGCGCGACCAATGTCGTCAGCGCCGGACCGGCGACGCGCGCGAAGGCGCGCTCCATTGGCGTCTTGGCGCTCTTCACGGCAAACCGCGTGAGCCCCTGCACTTTGCGGCTCTTGCGCGTTTGCGTGTACTCGAACTGCACGCCTGAAGCGTCCGGCTGAAAGAGCACGCTGCCGCCTGCCGCCGCAGCGCGGCGGCAAAGATCGAGATCGGCATAGTCGGTGTCGAACTGCTCGTCGAAGCCGTTGAGCTGCTCGAAGTCGCCGCGCGGCATCAGCATCAGCGCGCCGGACACGGCGCCGACCTTGGTTGCGTCCTCGCCGCCGCCGCGGCGCGCGGGGCGCGCCGGCCACTCAACAGCCACCGCAATCGCCGAGAATGCGTTGAGCGCACCCTTGCGTGCGGCCAGACGCTCGCGCCCTTCAAGATCAAGCAAGCGCCCGCCAACGATCCAAGGCTGTTGCGCGCCGCCGCCCGCCGCCGCCAATCGCGAGACCGCACCCCGCTGCAAGACCACATCCGCGTTCAAGAACAGCAGCCAACGGCCAAGCGCTGCGCCAGCGCCAATGTTCGCAGCGGCAGCGAGACTCAAACTCTCGTCAGTCTTTACGACATGGACGTCGCGGCGATCTGCCTCGAACGCCCGCAGCATGGATGAAATCTCTTCGGAATTGTCATGGTCGACGATGACGAGTTCATCGATCCAGTCTTCAGCGAGCGCGCTGCGTAAGCAGAGATCCAGCGGAGCGCGGCCCGACGAACTGGCGCGAACCTTGTGCGCCACCACAATGGCTGAAACGCGTGGCTGCAGCGTAGCGGACGCTGACCGTGCGCGTGACGGATGCCTATCCAACGCCTTCTCCGCCCCCAAACCCCGGACCATCCTGGATTGCAGTACGCCCGTCTGTAAAGACGGTCAGCGGCTGCAATCCAGAGTTTGGCCCATTACTGACGCTTTAGGTCGGGAGGCGTCGCCTCGGCGACAAGAGCGTCTTGTGCAGCCGCGAGAGCGAGAACGCTCTGCTCCTGGCTGCCGAAGCGCCGGATTGCAACACTCCGATCTTCAGCCTCTTTTTTGCCGACAACCGCAATGGCTGGCACTTTCATCAGCGAGTGTTCGCGGATTTTGTAGCCGACCTTCTCATTGCGGAGATCGAGTTCCACCCGCAGCCCCGCCGCGCGTAGCGTTTTGGCCACATCCTCGGCGTAAGCGTTGGCGTCGGAGGTGATCGTCGCGACGACCACCTGCACCGGGGCGAGCCACATCGGGAACGCACCAGCATAGTTCTCGATCAGGATGCCGAGAAAGCGTTCGAACGAACCAAAGATCGCGCGGTGCAGCATCACCGGCTTCTGCTTCGATCCATCCTCCGCCACATACTCGGCGCCCAAGCGCTCCGGCAGAACGTAGTCGTTCTGGATGGTGCCGCACGTCCACGTCCGGCCAATCGCGTCCTTGAGTTGGAAGTCGAGCTTCGGCGCATAGAAGGCGCCATCGCCTTGGGCGATGACAGGCTCGACGCCAGCTTTGCGGGCAGCGTCCAGCAATTGCGCTTCCGTCTTGTCCCAGAACTCTTCCGAACCCGCGCGCTTCTCCGGGCGCGTGCCGAGCGTGATGTGATCGCGCTCGAGATCGAAATCAGCGTGGATCGAAGAGGCGAGTTCAATGAACGACGCAACCTCGTCGACGATCTGATCCTCTCGGCAGAAGATGTGTGCATCGTCCTGCGTGAACGCGCGCACGCGCATCAAGCCGTGCAGCGAGCCTGACGGCTCGTAGCGGTGGCATGCGCCCATCTCCCCCATCCGCAATGGCAGATCGCGGTAGGACTTCTGTCCGAACTTGAAAATCTGGATGTGGCCGGGACAATTCATCGGCTTCAACGCGAGTTCTTCGCCTTCGACCGTCTCGCAGACGAACATGTTCTGGTGATAGTTCTGCCAGTGGCCTGACTTTTCCCAGAACACGCGATCCAGCACCTGCGGCGTGCGCACCTCGACGTATCCAGCCGCCGTCAAACGGCGGCGCAGGTAGGCTTCGATCGTGCGCCACAGCGTCAGGCCCTTCTCGTGCCAGAACACCATGCC
>CAYUOC010000084.1:0-4830 GCA_964446305.1 uncultured Terricaulis sp.
GAACTGTTCTCGGAAGAAATTCCTGCGCGCATGCAAAAGCGCGCGGAGGAAGACTTGGCGAAGCTCTTTGGTGAGAAGCTGAAGGCTGCGGGTTTGGACGCGAAGGCGATCAAGACTTTCTCAAGTCCGCGCCGCATCGGCTTGTTCATTGACGATCTGCCGGCGAAGGCCGCCGATGTGAATGAAGAGCGGAAAGGGCCGCGCGTTGGTTCGCCCGAGCAGGCGCTGCAGGGCTTTCTGAAAGGCGCGGGGCTGACGTCGATCGATCAGGCGCAGATTGTCGAAGACAAGAAGGGCTCGTTCTACGTCGCGAAGATCGAGCGCGCGGGGCGGGCGACGACGGAGATCTTGCAGGAGATCGTGCCTGAGATCATCCGCGCGTTTCCGTGGCCTAAATCGATGCGCTCGCAATCGAGCGACCTGCAATGGGTGCGCCCGCTGCACAACATTTGCTGCGTGTTCGACGGCAAGGCCGTGAAGATCGCGGTTGAGGGTGTGGGCTCGCAAGCCGTGACCTGGGGCCATCGCTTCCATGCGCCGGAAGCGTTGCCGGTGACGAGCGCTGCCGATCACGCTTCGAAGCTGCGCGGCGCGAAAGTTTTGATCGAGCGCGAAGAGCGCAAGACGATCATTCTCGAACAAGCCAGGAAGCTCTGCGCCGCGAAGGGGCTGGAGCTGGTTGAAGATATCGGCTTGCTTGAAGAGGTCGCGGGGCTGGTTGAGTGGCCGGTCGTGTTGCTGGGCGACATGGACCCGGACTTCCTCAATCTGCCGGGCGAAGTGATCCGCCTCTCGATGCGCACGCACCAAAAGTATTTTGCCGTGCGCGATCCGAAGAAGGGCGGGCTTGCGCCGCACTTCATCGTGGTCGCGAACATCGAAGCGAAGGATGGCGGCAAGGCGATTGCGGCAGGCAACGCGCGCGTGCTCTCAGCGCGTCTGAACGATGCGCAGTTTTTCTGGAAGGTCGACACCGCGACGCCGCTCTTCACTGAAGAGCGCAAGACGAAGCTGCAGAAGATCGTCTTCCACCAAAAGCTCGGCAGCGTCTGGGATAAGGTCGAGCGCGTGCGCGCGCTGGCTGAGGAGCTTTGCGCGGTCACTGGCGCCGATCCGAAGCTGGTCCGCGAAGCGGCTAATCTCTGCAAAATGGATTTGGTCACCGAGACCGTCGGCGAATTCCCCGAACTGCAAGGGCAGGTGGGCCGCCAACTCTCCGCGCTGACCAAAGGCAATCACGAAAGCGTCGCCGCCGCGATCGAAGATCACTATCGGCCGCTGGGGCCGAACGATCGTGTGCCGACTGATAAGGTCGCGGTGACGCTCGCGCTTGCGGACAAGCTGGATACGCTCGTCGGGTTTTGGGCCATTGAGGAGCGTCCGACAGGAAGCAGCGATGCGTATGGTCTGCGTCGAGCAGGACTTGGAGCTATTCGAATACTGCTGGACAACAACGTGCGTTGGCCGCTTAGGGTGTCCATCGCGCGCCACGCTGGAAAGCAATTCGATAACGTGCTCGATCCTAGTTTCTGGAGCGGTGTAGCGCGCATGCGCTTGGTGCAAAACGTAAGCGAAGGGCCTCTAGTATCGCTCGCGGACAACTTGATCGCGTTTCTGGCGGATCGCCTTCAGATTCAGCTGCGCGACCAAGGCAAGCGCCACGATCTCGTCGACGCTGTCTTCGCGCTTGGCGACGACGATCTCGTTCGCATCGTCGCGCGTGTTGAAGCGCTTGATGTGTTCCTGAAGACTGAAGACGGCGCGAACTTGCTGGCGGGCTATAAGCGCGCGGCGAACATTCTCGCGGCGGAAGAGAAGAAGGGGAAGTGGAGCGCCGAGGAGGCCAAAGGCCAAGTCGATGCGTCCAAGCTCGCCGAGCCTGCCGAGAAGGCGCTCTACGAGGCGCTGGAAAAAGCGCTGCCTGCCGCGCGTGCGGCGGTGGAGAAAGAGGATTTCGCCGCGGCGATGAAGGCGCTCAGCGGTCTTCGCGCGCCGGTGGACGCCTTCTTCGAAAAAGTCCTCGTCAACGCCGAGGAACCTTTGCTGCGCCGCAATAGACTTTTGCTGCTCTCTCGGTTACGCGAAGCGCTGTCTGCGGTCGCAGACTTCTCGAAGATCGAGGGCTAACGACCTCCTCGCCGCCCGCGAGGGGAGTGCGAAGGAAGTTCGATGACGAAGCAGTGGGTTTACGGGTTCGGCGGCGGCGAGAGCGCGGGCGATGCGTCGATGAAGGCGCTGCTCGGCGGCAAGGGCGCGAACCTGGCGGAGATGTCCAAGCTAGGCCTGCCGGTGCCGCCTGGCTTCACCATCACCACCGAAGTCTGCACTGCGTTCTACGAGAACAAGCGCGCCTACCCGGCGGACCTCGCGGCTCAAGTCGATGCGGCGATGAGCGCGCTGGAGAAGAAGGCCGGCAAGGGCTTTGGCGATGCCGCGAACCCGCTGCTCGTGTCCGTGCGCTCCGGCTCGCGCGCCTCGATGCCCGGCATGATGGATACGGTGCTGAACCTCGGCCTCAACGACGAGACGGTCGAAGGCCTGGCCAAGCTCTCAGGCGATGCGCGCTTCGCCTACGATAGCTACCGCCGCTTCATTCAGATGTATTCGGACGTGGTGCTTGAGCTTGAGCACGGCGAGTTCGAGGAAATCCTGGGTTCGCAGAAAGATCTGCAAGGCTATGCCTCAGACACGGAGATGACGGCGGACGATTGGAAGGCCGTCGTGAAAGAGTTCAAGCGCGCCGTTGAGCGTCAGCTTGGCAAGCCGTTCCCGAACGATCCGAAAGAGCAGCTGTGGGGCGCCATCGGCGCCGTGTTCGCGAGCTGGATGAACGATCGCGCCATCTTCTACAGGAAGCACAACAACATTCCCGAAAGCTGGGGCACGGCCGTCAATGTGCAGGCGATGGTGTTCGGCAATATGGGCGAGACGTCGGCGACCGGTGTTGCGTTCACGCGCGATCCCTCAACCGGCGCCAACAAATTCTACGGCGAGTTCCTCATCAACGCCCAGGGCGAGGACGTTGTCGCCGGCATCCGGACGCCGCGCGCACTGACGAAAGCGGCGCGGCTCGAAATGAAAGAGACGGGAGAGTCGCTCGAAGAGGCGATGCCCGCCGTGTTCGACGAGCTGGTGAAGGTCTACAAGACGCTCGAAGCGCACTATCGCGACATGCAGGATCTGGAGTTCACGGTCGAACAGGGCCGGCTCTATATGCTGCAGACGCGCAATGGCAAACGCACGGCGAAGGCTGCGCTGAAAATCGCCGTCGATATGGTGGATGAGGGTCTGATCACCACCGATGAAGCCGTGTTGCGCATCGACGCAGCGTCGCTGGATCAGCTGCTGCACAAGACCATCGCCGAAGGCTACGACCGAGACATCATCTGTAAGGGCCTGCCGGCCTCGCCGGGCGCGGCTGTCGGCATCGTCGTGTTCGATCCGGATGAAGCCGAGCGGCTCGCCGCCGATCGCAAGGACGTCATTCTCGTTCGCGAAGAGACGAGCCCTGAAGACATTCACGGCATGCACGCCTCAAAGGCGATCGTCACCGCGCGCGGCGGCATGACCAGCCACGCCGCTGTTGTGGCGCGCGGCATGGGGCGGCCGTGCGTCTCCGGCGCTGGCGACATCCGCATCAACATGAAGGCGGGCGAGTTCACCGCTGGCGGCCGCGTGATCAAGCGCGGCGAGATCATCACCGTCGATGGTTCGGCGGGGCAGGTGCTGTTCGGCGCGGCGGAGATGGTCGAGCCTGAGCTGACCGGCGATTTCGCGACCGTGATGGAGTGGGCCGACGCTGCGCGCCGCCTCAAGGTGCGCACCAATGCCGATACGCCAAACGATGCGGAAGTGGCGGTGAAATTCGGCGCTGAAGGCATCGGCCTTTGCCGCACCGAGCACATGTTCTTTGACGCGCAGCGTATCGCATCAGTGCGCAAGATGATTGTGGCTGAGACAGAAGCGGCGCGCGTGAAGGCGCTCGAAGAACTGTTCCCGCACCAGCGCGCCGACTTTGTCGGCATCTTCAAAGCGATGGGTGCGCGGCCGGTGACGATCCGGTTTCTTGATCCGCCGCTGCATGAGTTCTTGCCGCATTCGGAAGAAGACATCGCCGATGTCGCGCCGACGCTTGGTGTCACGGCCGATTGGCTTGCCGCGCGGGTTAAGGCGCTGGCGGAGAGCAACCCGATGCTCGGCTTCCGCGGTTGCAGGCTCGCGATCGTCTATCCGGAGATCTACGAGATGCAGGCGCGCGCCGTGTTTGAGGCGGCGTGTGATGTGGCCGAGCAGGGCGCGGCCCCCATTCCTGAAATCATGATCCCGTTCGTGATCACGAAGAAGGAGCTGGAAACCATCAAGTCGCGTGTCGATGCGGTCGCGGCGGAGGTGTTTGGCAAACGCGGCCGTAAGCTTGACTACATGGTAGGCACGATGATCGAGCTGCCGCGCGCCGCGCTCAAAGCCGGCGAGATCGCCGAGGCGGCGGAGTTCTTCTCTTTCGGCACAAATGACCTCACTCAAGCCACGCTGGGCGTGTCCCGCGACGACGCGGGGAGATTCCTGGGAACGTATGTCGATACCCAGGTGTTAGCAGCCGACCCGTTCGTCTCCATCGACGCCGAAGGCGTAGGGGAGCTCGTAAGGCTGGCCTGTGAACGGGGGCGGGCCGCCCGTCAGGGGCTGAAGCTTGGCATTTGCGGGGAACATGGAGGCGACCCCGCCTCGGTGGCGTTCTTCGAGCGCGCCGGGCTCGATTACGTCTCGTGCTCGCCCTACCGGGTGCCGATTGCCCGTCTGGCTGCCGCCCAGGCCGCCCTTAGCGGAAAG
>CAYUOC010000084.1:4930-15279 GCA_964446305.1 uncultured Terricaulis sp.
CTGCGGCCGGCGCGACCCGCCGTCGCGGCCTTTTTCGCCTCGTTGGTGAACTGGCACGAGCCTCGCAAGACTTTGCCAGCTTTGGGCTTTCTCGGCGTGACCGTCAGGTCGCACCTAGCGCCAGAAGTAGGGCAGATGACACGGGAGGCGAGACTATGAACAAAAAGTCAATCGCCCCTCGCGCGCGCGTCCTGTATCCCGCCCGGACCTCAGGTCAAATTATTACTGAGGCAAAACGATTTGGGCTGCTGCGGAATATTTGGCGTCAACTTGTGCCAATTCTGCACACGATTAAGCGGGGCTTAATGCATTTAACGTTGTTCTGGCGTCGACTGACTATTCTTGCGGGTGAGATACGGACCCAGGTGATGGTTGAGATCGAACGGAACCCCCTGGCCGTGCGCCAGGGTGCAGCGACGATCATGTGCCTCGCAGCAGCTGCTGTTGCGATGCCTGTGATCTCGCATCGCGCTGCTGAACAGCGCGATGGCGCTGAATGGGCCGCTACGTCTTCCGCGTTCGCCGCGCAGTTCGAGCAAGACTTGCTCACCGGTGAGAATGGCACGGAAGTTCAACTCACCGCATTCCGCACCAATGACGGCCTGCGCGCGCGCGGCCAATCCACGTTGTTCGAGAGCCCGGACGCTCGCGCCATGATGGTGCAGGCGGTTCTGCGCGGCCCCACTGCTCAACAACCCGCAGCCGCGCCGACCGTTCCGGCTCAGCCGCAGATCGACACCCGTCAGCACGACTGCTTGAGCCAGGCGATCTATTATGAAGCCCGCGGCGAGAGCCAGCGCGGCCAGATCGCGGTCGCCGAAGTCATCATGAACCGCGTCCGTTCGGGCTATTACCCGAACTCGATCTGCGGCGTCGTTTACCAGGGCTCACACCGCTCGACCGGTTGCCAGTTCACCTTCACCTGCGATGGTTCGCTGAACCAGCGTCCGCGCGGCCGCGCCTGGGATCGTGCGCAGCGCGTCGCCACGGCTGTGATGTCAGGCTACACCCGCCCAATCACCCAGGGCGCGACGCACTACCATACGCACGCCGTGAACCCGGTTTGGAATTCGGGCCTCGTCGAGACCACGAATATCGAAAGCCACGTCTTCTATCGTTTCCCGAACCGCTCTGAGCGCGCCTACTATCAGGAAGCGCTGGCCCGCCGCCGTGGAGCCATGGGCTCGCGCCGCAGCACCACCGCCGCCGAGGAGCTGATCCCGGAAGCTGGCCAAGTGGTGCTGGAGGGCGTGGACAGCAGTCTGACGGAAGAGGCGGCGCCTGCGCCGGCCGAGTCCGAAACGGACACGACCGCGGCCAACACCGCGACCAGCCAAAGCGAAGTGGCGACCTAAGTCTCTCAGCTCTCGCTGCTGCTGAACTGCTTCTTGATCTGATTGCGCATCGCGCCCGGGAAGAACCGGGCGAAGAAGCGCGCGCGTTCAGCCTCTTTGCCGACCATATAGTGGATCTCGTTGCCGTGCGCTGCATCCCACGCGCGTTCGGCCGCCATGCTGACCGGATAGATCGCGGTCTTGTTCTCGTTGAGCGCGTCGCGGATGCGGCGGTTCGAGCCTTGGTTCGAGCCGGCGGGCAAGCCATCGAGAATGGCGGTGTCGACGAACCACGGCATCAGACTCACAACCCGCACGCCATACTTCGAAAACTCGATGTCGAGCGCTTCGGTAAGGCCGCGAACGCCGAATTTCGTTGCGCAATAGACAGCCATGTTCGGCGCGCCGAAGACGCCGGCCACTGAGGCAACATTGATGATGCGCCCGCCCGGTGTCTCGCGCAGCAACGGGATCGCCGCGTTCACGCCGTTGATCACGCCCTTCAAGTTTACATCAAGCGTGAGATCGATCTCCTCCGGCGGCATTTCATCGATGGGGCCGCCGCGACCGACGCCAGCGTTGTTGAACAGCACATGCATGCGCCGGTTGGTGGCCTGACCGAACGCTTCGACGGCGCGCGTCCAGCCGGCGCGATCGCGGACATCGAACGCCATCGAGATGCGCTGGCCCTCAGGCAGCATCGCCGCCGTTTCTTCCAGGCCCGTCGGGTTCACGTCGAACAAGCCGACAAACCAGCCGCGGTCAGCGAAGAGCTTTGCGGTTGCGCGCCCGATGCCCGAGCCGGCGCCGGTGACGAAGATCGATTTTTGCGTTTCAGCCATGGGCAGCGTTCGTCCGCCGGAACGTGCGTGCCGTCAAGCGCTGCGCATCGTTCTTCGCATCGCAGCAGGCGGGGCGCCGTAGAGGCGCACGAAGGCGCGGCGCATGCGCTCGGGATCGCCGAAGCCGGTGTGCCGCGCGATCTCTTGAATGGCGCCGCCTTGCGCCAGCGCCGCGCGCGCCGCTTCCGCACGCAGGCGCTCAACGGCTTTTGCGGGCGTGACGCCGGTTTCCGCTGCGTAGGCGCGCGCGAAATTGCGCGGGCTCATGGCCGCTTCCGTAGCGAGACGTTCGACGGAGAGGTCTTCGCCCAGATGCTCGCGCATCCAGGTGTTGAGCTTCGCGAACCTGGAGGCGCCGGCGCCGAGATCGAGTAGGGCCGAGTGCTGGGCTTGGCCGCCAGGGCGCTTGGCATACACCACCATCTCGCGCGCGACGTTGGCGGCGACGTCTTCGCCGAGATCTTCCGCGATCATCGCCAGAGCTAAATCGATGCCGGCCGTGATGCCGGCGGATGTCCAGACCGCGCCGTCCTTGACGAAGATGCAATCGGCCTCGACGCGGACAGTCGGAAACAGCTGCGCCATTTGCGGCGCGCGCCGCCAATGCGTGGTTGCGCGTTTGCCGTTGAGCAATCCCGCTTGCGCCAGCAGCAGAGCCCCGGAGCACACGCTGGCGACGCGGCGCGCCCGCGCTGGCGCCCCGTTGATGGCGCGGATCAAGCGCTCATCGTTGATCGCCGCGCGTGTGCCGTCGCCACCGACGACGATGAACGTGTCCACTTTGGTGCGTCCGCTTAGCGCTTCCGCGGGCATCGCCACGCCGGCGGAGGAAGGCACGAGGCCCGCGTCCACTGCCGCGAGCTTCAGCGCGTACGCGCCCGGCGCGAAGCGCTCTGCGATTTCGAACGCGCCGATGGGGCCGGCGGCGTCGATGATCTGAAAGCCGGGAAAAAGCACGAAAAGGATCGTGCGCGGCTTTGGCGGAAAACGAGGGCTCTTTGACATTTCAGCCAAGACCCTCCGGCGCCAGAATGGCGCTTGTCAATGGAGGCCTCCCCGATGGCGCAACCGTTCCGCATCGTTTTCATTCTCTATCCGCGGCTGACGCAGCTCGATTTCACCGGCCCCTATGAAGTGCTCGCGCGCGTGCCGGACACCGAAGTCGTCATCGCTTCGAAGGATGGCGGCCTGCTGAAAACGGAGATGGGGCTCACGTTCTCCGATCTCTCCAAGCTCAGCGACGTGGCGAGCGCCGACATGATCATGATCCCCGGCGGCCCAGGGCAAACCGATGCGATGCAGGATCCGGTGTTTATGGATGAAGTGAAGCGCCTGGGCGCGAGCGCGAAGTATGTCACCTCTGTCTGCACCGGCTCGCTCATTCTTGCCGCGGCGGGTCTGCTCACGGGCAAGCGTGCGGGCAGCCACTGGGCCTACCGCGAATTGCTCGCGATGTTTGGGGCCATACCTGATGACGCGCGCGTCGTGCGGGATGGCAACGCCATCACCGGCGGGGGCGTTACCGCGGGCATCGACATTGCGCTCACAATCGCGGCGGAGATTGCGGGAGAGGATGTCGCCAAGATGATTCAGCTTGCGATCGAGTATGCGCCAGCGCCGCCATTCAATTCCGGCCGCCCTGAGATCGCGGAAGAGAAGACCGTGGCTGCCGTGCAGCAGTTGTTTTCCGCCTTCGCGGCGCAGCGGCGCGAGGCGATCGCTCAAGTGACAGGCGCCGTCTGATGCTGGCTCTCCGTCCCAATTGCGAAATTTGCGACTGCGATCTGCCACCTGAAAGCACGGAGGCGCGCATATGCACCTTTGAGTGCACTTATTGCGCTTCTTGTGCTGATGGCGTGCTGAAGGGGCAGTGTCCGAATTGCGGCGGCAATCTCGAGCGCCGGCCGATCAGGCCCGCCGCTGCGCTCGCCAAGTATCCGGCTTCGACCGAGCGCGTGCTGAAGAAGCGTTAGGCGTTGCCGCCGGCTTCGCTCAGTTGCGAAGGGTCGAAGCCCAAAGACCGAATAGCACGATCCCACTTATCTTCGTGCGTGGCGTCGAACACGATTGCGTCGTCATAGTCGACGACGAGCCAGGCGTTGTGGCGAAGTTCGCTTTCAAGCTGCCCAGCGCTCCAGCCAGCGCAGCCGAGCGCGAGAACGAAGTTCGTAGGCGCGCGATCGCCGGCGACCGCCTCCAACACATCGCGCGTCGCCGTGAGGCTGACGCCAGGCGCTACGCTTTGCGTCGCTTCGCCGGCGGCGAAATCTTCGGAGTGCAGAACGTAGCCGCGATCCGGGCGCACGGGACCGCCATCAAGCACCGCGCGCATTGCAGTCTCGTCGCCGGCGCTCAGGCCGAGATGGTCCAACACCTCCGAGAGTGTGAGATCATCCTTCGGCTTGTTGATGACCACGCCCATCGCGTGCTCCGCATCGTGCGCGCACATCATGATGACGGTCTTGTCGAAGCGGGGATCGCCGATCCCCGGCATCGCCACCAAAAGCTTGCCGGCCAACGTATCGCTCATGGCCCAATCGTCCCGCGCCGGTCGCTTTCGCGCAAGAGGGCGCTCGCATATGGGGCAGGTCTCGCCTAAATAATGGGGGAAACCAGTTCGAGGGAATGAGTTATGATCAAAGTCGGAGACGCGCTGCCGGACGTTCAATTCAATGTGCCGACGAGCGATGGCATGAAGCAGATGCGTACAGCCGACGTGTTCGGCGGCAAGACAGTGGCCCTGTTCGCAGTCCCGGGCGCTTTCACGCCGACCTGCTCGGCGCGCCATTTGCCGAGCTTCCGCGATCATCTGGCCGAGATGAAAGCCAAGGGCGTCGATACCGTCGCCTGCACCGCCGTGAACGATCACTTCGTTATGGGCGCGTGGGCGAAGGATCAGAATGTCGTCGATCAGATCGTGATGTTGTCGGACGGTTCGGGCGATTTCGCGAAAGCGACCGGCCTCGATGCCGACTTCTCAAAGTTCGGCATGGGCCCGCGCTCGAAGCGTTATTCAATGATCGTCAAGGATGGGGTGGTATCCCAGTTGAACGTTGAAGAAGCTGGTGAATACAAAGTTTCCAGCGCGGAATACCTGCTTGCTCAGTTAGGCTGAGCTTAACGCTGATTACCCGCGCGAGAACGCATTGGACCGCAGAAGCGGTGGGAGTGAGACGCAAATGGCGGTTGTGATATTCTTCGCCGTGATGGCGCTTGTGCTGGCTTTCAGCGCAATCAAAGTTGTGCCGCAGGGCTTCCAGTTCACCGTTGAGCGCTTCGGCCGGTACACCGGCACGTTGCGCCCCGGCATCGCCTTCCTCGTTCCTTTCGTTGATCGCATTGGCAAGCGTATGTCGATGATGGAAGCGGTGCTCGATGTGCCGCGCCAAGATGTCATCACCAAGGACAACGCCGTCGTCTCCGTCGACGCGGTCGTGTTCATCCAGATCATGGATGCAGCGAAGGCCGCCTATGAGGTCGAAAACTATCGCCTCGCCATCCTGAACCTCTGCTTGACCAATATTCGTACCGTCGTTGGCTCGATGGATCTCGACGAAGTGCTTTCGCAGCGCGACTCCATCAACGCCCGCCTCCTGACCGTGATCGACGCCGCCACCCACGCGTGGGGCACCAAGGTGATGCGCGTCGAAATCAAGGACCTCGCGCCGCCGGCCGATCTCACGCAGGCGATGGCGCGGCAGATGAAGGCGGAGCGGGAACGCCGCGCGCAAATTCTTGAAGCGGAAGGCGACAAGCAAGCCGCGATCCTCCGCGCTGAGGGCGCCAAGCAATCGGCGATCCTCGAAGCAGAAGGCCGCCGCGAAGCCGCCTTCCGCGACGCCGAAGCCCGCGAACGCGAAGCCGATGCCGAAGCGAAGGCCACGGAGGCGGTCTCCGCCGCCATCAGCAAGGGCGACGTCAATGCCATCCGCTACTTCCTCGGCTTGAAGTACGTCGAGGCGTTCGGCCAGCTCGCGACCTCGAACCAGCAGCGCACGGTTATTATCCCGGCCGACCTCTCCGGCATTGCCGGGCTGGTCGAAGGCCTGCGCGCGCTCAACGCGCAATCGGAAGGCGGGGCAGGCGGCAGCCCATGGACCGCACCGCGTTCGCCGACACCCGCGCCACGCTAAGCCACTCGCGTAAGCGGCCAAGCCTCGCTACATAGAGATCATGGACACGCTGATCACCTTCCTGACGAGCCTCGGCCCGCAGCACTGGCTGGTCTTGGGCCTCATCCTGCTCATCGCCGAGATGGCGAGCGGCACGACGTATCTGCTTTGGCCAGCGGTCGCCGCGTTTCTAACGGCGCTGATCTCGCTGGCGGGCGCAACTAACTGGATCGCGGAGATCGCAGTCTTTGCGGTGCTTGTCATCGCCCTGACTTGGGTCGGCGGCCCGATCGTCAAGCGCTGGCGTGAAGAGAACAAGGCAGAGGGCTTAAACGAACGCTCGAAAACCCTGATCGGCACGCAAGGCGTCATCACGGTGTTCGCGAACGGCGCCGGCTCGGTGAAGATTGCCGACACGATTTGGCGCGCGGTGAGCGATGAAGCGCTGACGCCTGGCCAAACCGTCGTGATCGACAGCGTCGATGGCGCCACGCTGAAAGTGCGCGCCGCCTAGGGTCAGGGCCGTAGCCGCGCCGGGCAGCGGATGCGTCGGTATTCAAACTCTTGAGCATCATCAGGCTGATCGCCGGAGATGCGCCGGAACAGGCGATTGCCTTCGCGCCGATACTCGATGCGCTTCGGGTAATCGTGTTCGGTATCCGTGTTCACAAACGTGGCTGCATTGTTCGGCTCTTCTTCCAATAGCTGGTAGCGGATCGGGAACGAGCCGAGCGGCATGTCCACGAGTTCAGGGCGACCGTTTGACTCGATCCGCATTTGCTCCCAGCCCTGAATCTCGCCTTCGCCCTCGTGATAGCCGTAGCCGGCGATGATTGGCGCTTCCGGCGCGATCCAGACTTCGTAGAAGGTCGCGCCGCTTTCAGGTTCGCGTGGCGGGTCTGTGCGCCAACAGCCGGCAAGCCAGCGCAGATCACTGACATCCTGTGCGGCGGCGGTAGGGGCGAGGAGCAGGGCGAGAGCAAAGAAGAGAAAGCGCATGCCTGCGAAGCTGCGCGCATCGCCGATGTGAAGCAATCCGTACTTTAGTTGGGCCCCCTCTCCGCGAGGGAGAGGCTTAGGTCTTCAACGTCCCAATCGCATTCCGCGCCAATTCGTCGGCGCGGTTGTTCATCTCATTGTCCGAGTGGCCCTTGACCCATTTCCATGTCACCTCGTGGCGCGCGTTGGCCTCGTCGAGCAGCTTCCACAAATCCTCGTTCTTCACCGGCTTCTTATCGGCGGTTTTCCAGCCGTTCTTCTTCCAGCCGTGAATCCACTTGGTGACGCCGTCCATGACGTACTTGGAATCCGTGTGCAGCCGCACCTTGCTCGGCCGCTTCAACGCATTGAGCGCCTCGATCGCCGCCATAAGCTCCATGCGATTGTTCGTCGTCGCCGCCTCGGCGCCTGAGAGCTCTTTCTCCGTCCCCGCATAATGCAGAATTGCGCCCCAACCGCCCGGGCCAGGATTGCCGCTGCACGCGCCATCCGTCCAAATGTCCACCGTATTGCTCATGGCGTCGCTGTATCGGGATTCGCGCCATCGCGATCGGGGCGGCGGATGAGCCATGTGAACCAAGCTGTGAATCCGCCGAGCGCTGCGCCATAAACATAAACGGGAAACATGGTTCCAAACCAACGCCAGACGGAACCCGCTTCGCCTGCGCGCAGCGCGCCGCCATTCACAAACAGGAACGCGACCGCAAATCCGCAAATGGCGCCAGGCAGCCAATAGTGCAGCACGTGGCGCCAGCCCTTCTTCTCCGCAAACCACCGCCAAACAAGACCCAGCGTGAGCGCTCCAACTGTGTTGGCAAAGAAGGCCACGAATGCCCACGTCGCAACAAGAAGCGGCAACGAACCCACATCCGCGCCGCCGCTCATAAGACCGGACCAAATGAAGAAGAGTGTCGTGGATATCGCCGCCGATGCCGCAGCGCCGGCGAAGATGGAAAGCAGATTACGCACCATAGTCTGTCGCTTCCCGACCTGCTCGATGAAATGCGAGCTTGTCGGCGTACTCCAATGGATCCTTTGGCGTCACGGTCGCGCCCTCCGGCGTTGCTGCCCAATCGACCAGTCGCGTCGCAAAAAAGCGCAGCGCCGCGCCGCGCGCGAGGTGTGGAAGCATGTCGCGCTCAAGCGCCGAAAGCGGACGCACGCTCTCATAGGCGGAGATCATCGCCCGGCCGCGCTCGATGTCGTATCGCGAGCCATCGAAACACCAGGCGTTGAGGCAGACGGCGAGGTCGTAGGCCAACGCGTCGGTGCAAGCGAAGTAGAAATCGATCACACCCGTCAGCGCATCGCCGGCAAAGAGCGCATTGTCGGGAAAAAGATCAGCATGGATCACGCCGCGCGGCAGGTCATCGCGCCAGGCGGTACGCACACTCCTCAAATCTTGCGCGATGAGCGCGGCCAGGCCAGGGCGCCGTCGCTCAACTTCGTTCATGCGCGGCGCGAGTAGCGTTTCCCAACCTGCCACGCTGAGTGCATTCGAGCGCTCGATATCAAAGCCATCAAGCGCGACATGCATCCGCGCCAGCGCCCCGCCCACGGCAGCGCAATGCCAAAGCTCGATCTTGCGTGGCCAAGCGCCATCTAGAAACGAAACAATAGCCGCCGGTTTACCCTTGATATGGGTGAGATAGCCGCCATCGCGCGTCGCGATTGGCTGTGGCGCCTGAAAGCCGCGCGCCGCTAAACGCTCCATCACGCCGATGAAAAATGGCAAATCGGCTTCGGCTACGCGCTTCTCGAAGATGGTGAGAATGTAGCGGCCGCTGGAAGTGGTGAGCTTGTAGTTCGTGTTCTCCACGCCCTCAGCGATACCTTCGCAGCGGAGCGGGGCGCCGATGTCGTAGTGCGCCAGCAGCTCAGCCACATCGGCGTCGGATAGGGGAGTGTAAACGGCCACGGCTCAGCGCTCTTCGATCCGCGTAACGTTCCGCGCTTCGTCGAGATGCACAATCCATTTCGCGCTGTGATGGCCGGCCATCATCCAGCGCGTGATCCGCTCGTAGTGCATGAGGAAGCGGTCAAGCCATTTTTCCTCGTCCGTGTTCAGCGTCCGGCCAAGCGTTTGCTCTTCCTGTTGCTTCCGCCAAGTCCGGACGATCTCCCAATTTGGCGGGCGCAAGTACACGATCGCGTCAAAGCCGTCGAAGAATTGGCGATATGCGCCGCTCAGCTCTTCGTTGACATATCTGCGCCACACGCCGTGCGCGTCTTCGTTTTCCTCTAGTTCGTTGACTGGCGCGCCAAGGGCCTCGCCGTCCTGCGGCAGAGCGCCTAAGCACCAGCCGTCCATGACAATCGCCTCTGCAGGTCCCTGAAATATCGGCCACGCGTCACGCGGAAGCCGGGTGTCGGTTGCCTTGTCGAAGCGCGGCAGTTGGACTGATGACGGCGGGTTGTCATGCCGAAGCCAGTTGATAACGGTGCGTGCATAGCTCAAATCGTGCGTGCCCGGCACGCCGCGCGTAACGAAGAGCGGATGCACTTCGGCGGCGCGCTCTTCGCGATGCTCGCGATGCATATACACATCATCCAGCGAAAAGTGCGCAAAGCGCGGCTGGTTCGCCATGGTGAGGATGCGGCAGTGATAGCTTTTGCCTGAACCTTGCGCGCCGGCGACCCCGATCAGCGGGACGCGTTCCGGATCGCGCGCGCGCAAATCCAGGATGATGTTGTAGAGCAGAACTGGGATCGGGTGTGTGCTCACTCCGCCAGCACGCGCGGCAGTTTGAACACCACGTCTTCCTTGGTCACGCGCACTTCTTCGACGCGCGCTTCGAAGCGCGTCGCGATCGCCGCAATCAGCGCTTCTACCAAATCTTCTGGCGCGCTTGCGCCTGCGGTGACGCCAACGCTGCGCACGCCATCAAACCAGCCCCAATCCACATCCTCGGCCGATCCCACCAGCCGCGCATCGCGCGCACCAGCGCGTTTGGCGACTTCAACGAGGCGCACGGAATTCGAACTTTTCGGCGAGCCGATTACCAGGACCAAGTCCGCTTGCTCCGCCATCGCCTTCACGGCGTCTTGGCGGTTCGTCGTTG
>CAYUOC010000085.1:0-15268 GCA_964446305.1 uncultured Terricaulis sp.
GAAGCGCGCGCCTATCTGCAGCGCGCCAATCAACAAGCGCCGAGCGGTGAAATCTACGGCCTGCTCGCCCGCAACGGCGAAGACATCCGCGCGCCGGGCACATGGGCCACCGTCGTAAGCTACGAGCCGATTGGCTATGTGCAGCCGGAAACAGCGTCTGGCTTGAGCGACGCGAATTTCGAAACTCAGGTGCGCGACGCGCGCCAAACCCAGAACCGCCGCTTCGAAGGCTTCGCGACGGCGCCATCGTTCAATGCCGAAGCGCCTTACGTCGTCTGGGCCGAGCGCGTCGCCGCGCCGGGCGGCGCCGGCGGCAAGGACCTGCGTTACGAGCAGAAGATTATGGGACGCCAAGGCGTCGCGGGCATGACTTCGATCGGCAGCGCCGATCAGCAGCCGGCGATCGCAACGGCCGCCGCCGAGCTGCGCGCCATGCTCAGCTTCCCCGAAGGCCAACGCCACGCGGACTTCCAAGCGGCGTCCGACACGGTGTCTGAGTATTCGGTGCCGGGCTTGGTGACTGGCGTGCCCGTCTCGCGCCCACAACTCGTCAACGTCGCTGACACAACGGGCTCCGGCCAAACCGCGTTTGGCGGGCTTTCCGGGTACTTCCCGTGGATCGCGCTCGGCGTCGTTGTTCTCGCAGGCGGCGGCTACATGCTCATGCGCCGCCGCAACGACGACGAAGAGTACGACGAAGCCTAACGCTTCACCGATTCCCGGGACACGGCGGAAGCCGTGGGCCCGGGACCCATAAACACGATTGCTAGAACGCTGAAGCTGCGGCGCTTCACGCGGAAACATGCGTGTTTATGGGTCCCGGACTCGACGCTTCGCATCGCTCCGGGAATGGGTGTGTTTAGGCGACGAACACCGCACCATCTCTGACGACGATCTCGATGCGCTCCAGCGCGTCGCCATTGTTGCATGGACCGCCGGCGCACTGGCCGCCATCGAGGGTGAAGCTGGCGCCATGCGCAGCGCAGACCATGTAGCGGCCCTCCTGCACGATGACGCGGCCGCTTGAGTGCTGGAGCGGATAGCCCGCGTGCGGACATTTGTTGCGGAAGGCGGAGATGGTGTCGCCTTTACGCGTGACGAGGATCGAGACGAACGGCTCGTCCCGGTGCGGTACGACGACGATGGCGCCGGGATCAGGCAGCGCATCGAGCTGCGCCAGCACGATGCCGCGCTCGAAGCTCACTCGCTCTCCACCTTGAAAGGCCGCGACAGCAAAGCAGCGATCGCTTCGTCGATCGAGACGCGATCGCTAACGATGTCGTCCACCGCGGCACAGATCGGCATCTCGACCTCGTACTTCGCTGCAAGCGCGACGACGGCTGGCGCGCTCTCCATGCCCTCGGCGACCGAGCGGCGCTCGGCGAGAATGTCCTTGAGCTTGCGCCCCTCGCCGAGGGCCGCGCCCAGCGACGTGTTGCGCGATGTGAGCGAGGCGCAGGTGAGCACGAGATCGCCCAGGCCGCAGAGACCCGAGAGTGTCTCAGCCTTCGCGCCCATGGCGAGACCAAGGCGCGTGAGTTCAGCAAAGCCGCGCGTGATCAGCGCGGCGCGCGCGCCGTCACCAAGCTTGCGCCCTTCAGCGACGCCACAGGCGATGGCGATGACATTTTTCACCGCGCCGCCAATCTCGGCGCCGATGAGGTCGTCAGCGACATAGGGCCGGAAGGTCGGGATACCGATGGTGGCGACGATGCGCTGCACAAGTTCGGCGTCCGGGCTGGCGATTGTGGTGGCGGTCGGCAACCCGCGCGCGACGTCCTTGGCGAAACCGGGGCCCGAGAGCACCGCGGGGCCGACATCGGGGATTTCCTCGGCCAGAACGTCGGTCATCAGCGCGAGGGACCCGCGCTCGACGCCTTTGGCGCACAGCACCACCGGGTGGCCGGGCTGCAGGCTCGGGCGGACGGCGCGGAGCACGGCGCGCATATGCTGCGCCGGCGGGACGGCCAGGATGAGCTCTGACTTCGCCGCATCAGCCAAGTCGGCGGTAGCGCGGACCGTGGCGTTGAGCTTGATTCCAGGGAGGAAAAGCGCGTTCTCGGCGTCGCTGTTGATGCTCTGGACGACCTCGCCCTCGCGCGCCCATATCAGAACCTTCCGCCCGGCCGCCGCGGCGACCTGGGCAAGCGCCGTGCCCCATGCGCCCGCCCCCAGGACGGAAACAGTCTCAAAAGGGGCTGGCAATCCTGAATCCTTCATTGAACGTTCAGTAGAAACCCGGTAGCCTGTAGGGATGGACGATAAAAGCGCTACCCGCGACCGCATTCTCCAGGCGGCGATGGCCCGCATCAAGCACTACGGCTACGGCAAAACAACCATGGCCGAGATCGCCGCTGATTGCGACATGTCCCCCGGCAACATCTATCGCTTCTTCGAAGCCAAGATCGACATCGCCGAGGCCATGGCCCGCAAGCACTATGCGGAAGAGCACACGGCGATGGCGCAGGTCGGCCGCCGCAAGGATTGGCCCGCCGATCGCCGGCTCAAGGAAATGCTGCTGAAGCGCATGCGCGAGAACTTCCAGATGTTCTCGGACAACGCAAAAATCCTGGAAGTCGCGGAAGTTCTTTCGCGCGAACGCCCGGTTTTCATGAATGAATTGATCGCGCTTGAGCGCGTCGGCATCACCGCAGTGATCCAGGAAGGCATGGACAACGGCATCTTCCAAAAGGGCGACGCTGAGTTCATGGCCGAGATGCTGCAGGCCGCGACGGTGAAGTTCGGCATCCCGCAACTGATCTCGCGCCTGACGCTGCCGAAGCTCGAGCGCGAGTTCGAAGGCGTGATGAATCTGGTGCTGCAGGGGCTTTATGCGCGGGGCGCCGAGGCGCTGGCAGCGAAGGTGCGGACCAAGCAGGACGCAGCGACGTAATTGTCGCTACGCAATTATTGAACAAAATCTATTTTATTCATTGCTCACTCCAGAGGCCGATGGTACACATAGTCCATCGAAGCCCGAGCACCCCTGGAGAGACCCAAATGACCACGACCCGCCCCTCAATCGCCTTGTCCGCCACCTTCGTTCTGGCCGCCTTCGCCCTCTTCGCCGCCGCGGCCTCGCCCTTCATTCAAATCGCGGCCTCCGTAGTCGCGTAAGTCTGCCCAGAACCGCGCCTCCCAGCGCATCTCGGGTCCTTTTGCAGGCGCGAAGGCAAGTCCTTCGCGCCTTTTCTTTGTCTGCATTAACGGGGCGACATTAATGATGCCCCGCCAAATATGCATATCTGAGCTGGTGTAATATGCCTTCTTTCGGCATGCGAAAGGGTCCATTTCACCCTCACTGATGTTCGCACCTGCAACATCAATCCAACTTTGGGGAAACGAACTAATGTCCGCTCAAGACCTTCCGGCGACCGCCCGCGCGATCTCTGTGGTGATCGCCATCGCCCTGGTCGCCACCGCCTTCGCGCCGCTCCTGTTCACGGCAGCGCGCGTCGTCGCTTAAGCTTTAGCTCCCTTGCGCCCCGCCACATGGCTGGGGCGCAAGCGGGCCGCTTCCTCGTCTAACGGCCAACGGGGACGCGCTGGAAATGACAGGTCGTCACTGAATCCAAGCCGCAACCTTTCAGCGCCCGCGAGCGCAATCATTGCGGCGTTATCCGTGCACCAGCGAAGCGGCGGGGCTATGAAATCGTAGCCGCGCTCCTCCCCCAGAGCCTCCAAACGGCTACGGATCGCCTGGTTCGCTGCAACACCTCCCGCAGCCACCAGCCGGCCCTTCGCACCCCACACCGTATCGAACATCCGCATCGCGTTGCGCGTGCGATCCTCGACAATGTCGAGCACCGCGGCTTGAAAGCTGGCGCAGAGATCGGCTTTGTCCTGATCGGTGATCGTGGGCCCGAGGCGTTCGACTTCGCGCGCGCAGGCGGTTTTCAAACCAGCGAAAGAAAAGTCACAGCCTTCGCGACCGAGTAGCGGGCGCGGCAATGCGAAACGCTTGGAATCGCCGTTTTGCGCGGCTTTTTCGACGAAAGGCCCGCCCGGGAATCCGAGATCGAGAAGCTTGGCGAGCTTGTCGAACGCTTCGCCGAGCGCATCGTCCATGGTCGAGCCGTAGCGGCGGTACACGCCGACATCGAGCACGGCGATGAATTGGCAATGGCCGCCGCTCACCAACAGCAAGAGATACGGAAACGTCGCGCCGCCTGGGGCCAAGCGCGGCGAAAGCGCGTGGCCTTCGAGGTGGTTCACGCCGATCAGCGGCTTGTCGTGCGCCAGCGCGATTGCTTTGCCCGCGAGCAGCCCCACCATAACGCCGCCGATCAGGCCGGGGCCGGCTGTTGCGGCGACGCCGTCTAAGTCGGCGAAATCCAACTTCGCGTCGGCCATGGCGGCGGCGATCGTGCCGTCGAGGCCTTCGACGTGAGCGCGGGCGGCGATCTCGGGAACGACGCCCTTATAGGGCGCGTGATGCGCGGCCTGGCCAAGCACCACGTCGGAAATGACGTGCGGGCGGCCGTCCTCGTCCAGGCGCAGCACCGCGGCCGCGGTTTCGTCGCAACTGGTTTCAATGCCGAGGACGGTGAGCGGCTTCATCGCGGGACATTTGGCGCGTTCCCCTCACCCGCGCCAGCGTTTAAGTGCAGGAGCATGAGTGCTCCCCTTTTCCGCATCGGCGCGCGCGGTTCGAAACTGTCGCTGGCGCAGACGGGGCAGACGCGTGCGCGCTTGGCGACCAAGTTGGGCTTGAGCGAAGACGCGTTCGAGATCGTGCCGATCGTCACCAGTGGCGACCGAATTCAAGATCGCACGTTGATCGAAGCCGGCGGCAAAGGCCTCTTCACGAAGGAGCTGGATGAGGCGCTGTTCGATCGGCGCATCGACATGGCGGTGCATTCGCTGAAGGACTTGCCGACGTATCTGCCGGGCGCGATCACGCTCGCGTGCGTGCCGGAGCGCGAAGATCCGCGCGATGCGTTTGTGAGCCTGAAGGCGAAGACGCTGGCGGAGTTGCCGGCCGGCGCAGTTGTCGGCACGGCGAGCTTGCGGCGGCAGGCGCAAGTTTTGTTCGCACGGCGCGATCTCAAGGTTTCGGTGTTGCGGGGCAATGTCGATACGCGTTTGGCCAAGCTTGAGGCCGGCGCTGCGGACGCGACGTTCCTGGCGCTCGCAGGCTTGAAGCGCATGGGTTTGGAGAACCGCGCCACAAGTCTTGTCGATCCGCATGAATCTCCGCCCGCGGCGTGTCAGGGCGCAATCGCTATAACGGCAAGCACCGATGATGAGCGCGTGCTTGAGGCGTTGGCGCAGTGCGAGGACAAAGCCGCGCGCATCGAGATTGAGGCGGAACGC
Organism: uncultured Terricaulis sp.; assembly: GCA_964446305.1. GTDB lineage: Bacteria > Pseudomonadota > Alphaproteobacteria > Caulobacterales > Aquidulcibacteraceae > Vitreimonas. The sequence continues at coordinate 5,317 of CAYUOC010000085.1, forward strand.
GCGTTTCTAGATGCGCTGGATGGTTCGTGCCGGACGCCGATTGGCGCGTTGGCGCGGGTGAACGGCTCGACGATGACGTTCGTCGGCGAAGCGCTGACGCCGGATGGGACGCAACGCTGGCGGCGCGAGAAGACGATTGAGCTGGGCGCTGATCCAATCGCCGCGGCGCGGCGATTGGGCTTCGATCTTGGCGATGAAATCCGCGCGGAGGCCGGCGACGCGATCGTGCTTGATACATGATGCGCGTCGCGATCACACGCGCTGAGCCGGAAGCGTCACGCACGGCCGAGCGGGTGCGGGCGCGTGGGCATGAGGCGATCATCGCGCCGCTGCTGACGATCGTGCCGTGTGGCTACGACACCAACACCGAAGGCGCGCAGGCGATACTCTTCACGAGCACGAACGGCGTGCGCGCGTTTCCGGATGCGCGCGGCGCGCGGGATCGGATTGTGCTCACCGTTGGTGATGCGACAGCGGAAGCGGCGCGTGAAGCTGGATTCAACGATGTGCGCTCCGCCGATGGCGATGTGAATGCTCTGGCGGCGCTGGCGAAACGCGACCTCGATCCGGCCAAGGGCAAGCTTGTTCATATTGCCGGCGATCATGTCGCCGGTGATCTCGGCGGCGCGTTGCGGGCGGCGGGGTTTAGCGTTGAGCGGCGGCAAGCTTACGCGTCGGTCGCGGCGAGCGCGTTGCCCGAGGCGCTGAACGGGCCGCTCGACATCGTGCTTTTCCACAGCGCGCGGGCGGCCGAGACATTCGTGGCGCTCGGCGCGCCGAATGCGGCGCGGCTGACCGCTGGCTGCCTTAGCCCCGCAATCGCCGAGGCGGCGGGAAAAGCCGCCTGGAAGCGCGTCATTACCGCGCCCCATCCGCGCGAAGACGATCTCCTTGCGGCCACACTCGGGGGGTAATTCTCCCCTGCTGGCGCAAGCGCTTGAGCCCCTTCTCGGGCGCGCCTAAGTTTCGCATGGTGAGCCGACTCATTTCCGATACGAAATAGCGGAAAAGTCTCGGAAAAATGCCGGGCAGCTCTTGGGGAATAGCATGAGCAGGGACGACGACGAGGACGACCGCAGACGCGGCGAGCCGATCGACGTTGAGTATGAGGCGGCGTACCGCGAGGAAAGCGGGCGTGGCGTCGGCACGGGCACGGCGCTGGTCTTGGCGCTTGTCGCGGCTGGCGTCGGCGCCGCTGGCGGCGCGGTCGCGCCCCGGATTCCGGCTGTGCAGGAAGCGCTGAACACGATCGGCCCTGCCCCAAGCGAAACAAGCACGACATCGCCTTCAACGGATTCAGCTTCGCTGGATCAGCGCTTGGCCGCGATCGAGGGCGTGATGAATGCGCCGTTGGCGACAGCCGCCGCTGGTGAAGCCGGCGACGGCGGCACCGCCGCACGCGTATTCGCGCTGCAATCCGGCTTGCGCGACGTCGAGCAACGACTGGGCACGATGCCGTCGACGGCGGAAGTGCAAGCGTTGGTGACGGAAGTGCGCCGTCTGCAGGAAGAATTGCCAGCGGTGGCGGCGGAAGCGCGGACGGCAGCGACAGCGGCGCGGGCTTCGTATGCGGTCGTGGCGGCGTCTGAGGCTGCGCGTTCGTCCGGGCCGTTCGAACAAGCGCACGCTTCACTGGCGGCGTTGCTGCCGAACGATCCCAACGTGGCTGCGCTCGAGCCGCTCTCTCGCGTTGGCGCGCCGACGCGGATCGAGTTGCGTGATCAGTTTGCGCGACTCGACAACGAGATCATTCGCGCTTCGCGGCAAAGCCAAGCCGGCGCGGGGTTCTGGGGCCGCATCCAAGCGGCGATGGCGCAGTGGATCGTCATTCGTCAGGCTGGTTCAGGCGACACGCCGGAAGGCATTGTCGACCGCGCCCAGCAATATCTGGCCGCCGATCGCCTGGCCGACGCCATTCAAGAATTGAATCGCCTTCCCGCGGCGCCGAAGCGCGCCGCACAGCCCTGGATCAATGACGCGCAGCGCAGGTTGGAAATCGACACGCGCATCGCGGCCATCCGCCAAGAATTGTCGCGGAGCTAATCACTCATGTTGCGTGTCGCCTTCCTGCTCATCATCGCGGTGCTCGCGGCCCTCGTGTCGTGGCAGGTCATCACGACCGACCAAGGCACGGTCGAGATCACCTGGTTCGGCACGGAGATCACGACCAGCGCGCTGTTTGGGTTGCTCGTGCTTGTGCTGGCGGTGGCGGTGGCGCTGCCGCTGCTGCGCTTGCTGATGTTCCTGATGGATGCGCCGGGGCGGCTCGGCAAAGTCAGCCAGCGCGCGAAGGTGCGCCGTGGCCAGGAAGCTTTGGCGCTTGGACTGATCGCGGCGGAAGCTGGCGAGTTCGAGGAAGCGCGCCGTCATGCGGACAAAGCCGAAGACCTGATCGATGAGCCGCGTTTGGCGTTGCTGTTGCAAGCGCGCGCGGCGGAAGTGAGCGGTGACACGGCGGCGGCGGAGCGTGCCTATGCCGGGATGCTGCAGAACGAAGACACCGAAGTGCTGGGCCGTAAGGGCTTGATGGCGGCGGCGTTGAAGCGCGGCGACCGGGTTGCGGCGCGCGCGCATGCGGAAGCGGCGCTGAAAGCTTCGAAAACCGCGACGTGGCCGTTCCAGTACGCATTCGATCTGGCGGTTCAGCAAGGCGATTGGGAAAACGCGATCGAGACGCTCGATACCGGCGATAAGCGCAAGCAGATCGAGGACAAGGTCGCCAAGCGCCGTCGTGCGGTGCTGATGAGCGCGCAGGCGCAGAAGCTTGAGCGCGAGCGCCGCCCGGATAAGGCGGCGGAGATGGCGCAGAAGGCCTTCCGCATGGCGCCGGCATTCGCGCCGGCTGGTGCGCTGGCGGCGCGGCTGCTGGTTGGCGAAGGCAAGAACGAGCGCGCCGCGGCGATCCTGGAAGAAGCGTGGGAAAACGGCCCGCACCCGGCCTTGGCGCACGCCTATCGCGATCTGGCCCCGGGCGAGACGCGCGAAGAGCGCGCCGAGCGCATGCGCGTGTTCGCAGAACGCCGGCGTGACTCGCGCGAGACGAAGATTGTTCTCGCTGAACTCGCGATGGAACGCGGCGATTGGGGCGGCGCACAAGCGGCGCTTGAAGACGCCTACCGTGAGAACCCCTCTTCGCGCATCTGCATTCTGTTCGCGCAGGTCGCGCGCGGGCGCGGCGATGAAAACGGCGCGCGCACTTGGCTGGCGCAAGCCGCAGCCGCACCGCGTGAAGCCGATTGGTCGGACCTGGATCCGGAAGGCCCCGCGTTTCTGTACGACGACAGCGACTGGGCGCGGCTCGTGTACGCGTTCGGCGATGGCGGCCAGTTGATCCACCCGCGCATGGAGCGCGGCGGCAATGACGTGCTCGGTCCGGTGATGGCGATGCCGACGGCTGTGCTGACGCCGCCGAAGCCGGAACTCCGCGCCGAGCGCGCGCCGGACGACGTCGACGCCGAAGAGGTCGAAGAGATCCGCTGAGCGCTGGGCGTTTCGCACGCTGGACCGGGCCCACGCGGCCACGCATAGTCACGTCATGAAGATCGACTGGCCCATCAAGGCCGCCACGTTGGGACCGCCGGCGAACGGCGTTGTGTTCGCGGGCGTCTGCGGCGTGGTGGTGCTCGCGGCCTATGGCGCCGTATTCTACGTCGCGCGGGATTTCACGGTGCTGCAGGCCTTGGCTGGCGGCACCGCCAACGCCATTCCGACGAGCTTGTTTGGCTTGGCCGCCTATTGGGTTGTGCGGGCTTATCTTGTCGACCGGCCATTGCTTCTGCAGGTCGCTGGGCACGCCGTCATCGGGGCGCTGTTCTCGATACTGACGTACTGGCTGATTACGGTGTTGCTCGGCGTCGCGGGCGCGGCTTCGGTGACTGAGTTTTCGGTTCGGCCCTTCCCGCATCCCGCGAGCGCCTGGCAGCTGCTGCAAAACCTGACCACCTACGGCATCATCGCCACGCTCGCGTATCTGCACGCACGCCCGGCGTCCGCGACGGTTGCGCTGCCCGGCGCAGCCGCGCCGGTTCAGCCGCTCAGCCGCTATTTCATCAAGAGTGGCGACGATTTTGTTCCGATGGATGTGGATAAGATCGTCAGCATTGCCGGCGCTGATGACTATTCGGAAGTCGCCACACTCGAAGGCAAGCACCTGGCGCGGATGACGCTGACCGAGTTCGAGCGGGCGCTCGACCCCGCGCGCTTCATCCGCATTCACCGTTCCCGGATCATCAACGTTCAGCACGTTCAGCGCGCCGAACCGGCCGGCGGCGGCAGGCTGCTGGTGCACATGGAGAACGGCGAGAGCATTCCCGCCAGCCGATCCGGCTCCAAACGCCTGCGGGATCTGCTCATCTAGCCCCCGGCGCTGTCCGTTCGCCGATTCCGGCGGTCGTTGACCGACTTTTTCCACGCCAGACCCACGCATCGCTAGCTTCCGCCCGATAAAATCGGGAGTGCGTATGCGCGTGTTGAAATATGTCCTGGCCGCAACCTTGGTGAGCCTCGCGGCCTCGGCGCAGGCGCAAACGCCGCCGGCGAACCTAGCGGATACGCTGGCAGAGCAACGCTCAGGAGCCACGCGGCCTGCAGAACTTGTCACACTTCTGCGGCTGCAATTGGCGGCGGACCGGTTCGCTGAGGCGGAGACCACGATCGGCCGGCTCTCGACGCTTTATCAACAGCGCGAGCCGCATCGCGCCCGGGCGCTCGTGCCATGGCAGATCTACGCGCGCGCGCAGAGTTACGAGGCGGAGGGACAATCGAAGCCGCACGCGCTGGCCCGCGCCTTCGATGAACTCTACGGCCGCCTGCCCGACCGCGAGGCGGTGGATATCCTGCCCTTCTTCACCGCCAATATGAGCCGCCTGCGTGAAGCGCAAACGGCAGCCGCCGAGGCGTGTGATGGCGTTGCGATCGATCAGTGCCCAGAGGCCGCCGACCTCATCGCGGCGCGCCAAGCGGTGCTGGTTTGGGATTACCTGCTGCCGGCGTCGCAGCCGCCGATCGCCGCCGATCTGGAGCGACGTTTCATCGTCGAACGCGACGTTTTGATCGACATGCCGGATGGTGCTCAGATCTCGGCGACACTGATCCGGCCGCGGACATCCGCCCCCGTCACGGCGCTGCTGAACTTCACCATCTACGCGCGCGACGATTGGGCGATCTCCGACTCCGCCAAAATGGCGGCGTACGGTTATGCGGGGATCGTCGCCTTCTCGCGCGGCAAGGCGGCAAGCGCCGGACCAGCCACGCCTTATGTTCATGACGGCGCCGACGCGGCGGCTGTGATCGATTGGATCGCCGAGCAGGCCTGGAGCGATGATCGCGTTGGTATGTTCAGCGGCAGCTACAATGCCTCGGTCGCTTGGGCTGCGGCCGAGCGCCGGCCGGCGGCGCTGCGCGCGATCGCCACGCACGCGAGCAACGCGCCCGGCATCGACACGCCAATGCGCGGCGGCGTGTTTCAGAACTTTATTTATCCCTGGCCGCTCTACACGACCGAGACTCGCGGCCTGGATGAGATCAATTACGGCGATCGCGATCGCTGGGCGGCGCTCAACCGAAACTGGTACGTCAGCGGCCGCCCCTATCGCGATCTCGAACGCATTGATGGCCAACCCAATCCGATCTTCGGGACATGGCTCGATCACCCGAACTACGACGCCTACTGGCAGAGCATGATTCCGGCCGGCCAAGACTTCGCCAACATCGACATCCCGGTTCTGGTGCAGACAGGCTATTACGATGGCGGCGTCATCGGCGTGCTGCACTACATGCGCGAGCATTTGCGGCATCGCCCCGACGCCGATCACCGTCTCCTGATCGGACCCTACCATCACACCGCGATGACCTCTGGCGTGCAGGCGAACTTTGCCGGGCACGACATCGACGAGGCCGCACGCCTCGATCTGCAGGCGGTTCGGTTGCAATGGTTCGACCATGTTTTCCGCGGCGCGCCATTGCCGGAGCTGCTGCGCGACCAAGTGAACTATCAGGTCATGGGGACCAACCGCTGGCGGCACGCTTCGAGCTTGGACACCATGGCGAGCCGGCGGTTGCGCTTGCATCTCACCGGCCAACGCGACGGCGAGCGCTACGCCTTGAGCAACAGAGGCCCAGCCTCCGCCGCCGCGCCGGAGCTCATCGTCGATTTTGCCGACCGCAGCGACATCGATTACGAAGGCTCGCCCACCGAACTCGACACGCGCAACGCGCTGTTGTTCGCGAGCGCGCCGATGGACCGGGCGGTGGAGGTCGTCGGCACATTCACCGGCCGCTTCGATATCACCATCAACAAAAGCGACGTCGACGTCAGCGTCATCCTGTTCGAGCAACGCGCGGATGGGGAGTATTTTGCGCTCGCCTCCTACCTCGTGCGCGCCAGCTACCTGGCCGACCGGACGCGCCGCCAATTGCTGGAGCCGGGGCGCACGCACACGCTGAGCTTCGAGAGTGACACTCTGATCGGCCGGCGCATCGAGCGCGGCAGCCGCATCCTCGCCCTCGTCGGCGTGCCGCGCAGCCAGGACCTGCAGATCAATTACGGCACTGGCGGCGATGTGAGCGACGAGTCGATCGCAGACGCAGGCGAACCGCTACGGGTGACCTGGGGAACCGAAAGCTACATCGAGCTGGGATTGAGGCGGTGATGGGAATGGTGCCGCTTGCGTGACTCGAACACGCGACCCCCGCATTACGAATGCGGTGCTCTACCGGCTGAGCTAAAGCGGCCCCGGCTGGGGTGAACCCGGCGGAAGGGCGGTTTCCTACGCGGAGCCGGGCGGCGAGGCAAGGCCAGGCGGCTTTGGCTTGCAGGGTGCGGCGCTCCGCCCCAGAAACGGGCATGTCTCACATCGATTACCTGCCCACTTCCGTCGCGCGGGCGCGGAATATCGCCGATTTGCGCCGCATGGCGCGGGTGCGGCTGCCGCGGATGGTGTTCGACTATATCGACGGCGGCGCCGACGATGAGGTGTCGCTGGCGCGGAGCGTTTCGCGGTTTCGGGATATCGAACTGGTCTGGGATGCGCTGGCGGATGTCTCGTCGATCGATACGACGACGACGATCATGGGCGCGGCGTCGGCCTCGCCGTTCTTCATCAGTCCGACGGCGACCTCACGGCTGTTTCATCCGCGCGCGGGCGAACTTGCAGTGGCGCGCGCGGCGCAGGCGGCGGGCATCCCGTACGCGTGCTCAACCTTGGCTTCGACGACAGTCGAAAACATCGCCGCAGTGAATAGCGGGCCAAAATGGTTCCAGGTTTATGTCTGGAAGGATCGCGGGCTGGTGAAGGATATGCTGGCGCGCGCGAAAGCGGCTGGATTCGGCGCGATCATTCTCACGGTCGATGTGCCAGTGGCCGGCAATCGCGAGCGTGACGGGGCCAATGACTTCACTATCCCGCCGAAGGTGACGTGGCGCACGGCGACACAAGCGCTGGCCGCGCCGGGCTATCTTCTCGACTTGATGACGACGCCGGAGATCAGGCCGGCGAACGTCGCGCACATACGCATCGATGGCGGGTTGATCGGCTTCATCAACGCGCAGTTCGATCGCACCGTGACGTGGGAGGACGCGCGCTGGTTGCGCGAGGCTTGGGACGGAAAGCTCGCGATCAAGGGCATCGCCACGCCCGAGGACGCGCAACGTTGCGTTGGCATTGGCGCGGATGCGGTGTGGGTGTCAAACCATGGCGGGCGCCAGCTCGACACCGCGCCGGCGACGATCGACACATTGCCCGCGATCGCGGATGCGGTCGGTGGCCAAACCGAGATCATCCTTGATGGCGGCGTGCGGCGCGGCAGCGATGTCGTGAAGGCGTTGGCGCTGGGCGCAAACGCCATCGCGCTCGGGCGGGCGTATCTCTACGGGCTCGCCGCCGGCGGCGAGCTTGGCGTACGGCGCGCCCTGGAGATTATGGACTCGGAGCTGCGGCGCACGATGGCGCTCTGCGGACGCGCGCGGCTTAGCGGCCTCACGCGCGATCTGATTTTCCGGCGGTCCCTGCCCTGATCAGCTGGCGAGCTTGTGCTCGTTCTTGCCTTTGACGAACTCGACGCCTTCGACAGTGGTCTCGAAGTCGTGCAGCACTTCGATGGCCTCATCGGCTTCCATCATCGGCGTCGATGCTTCCGGGAAGCGGAAGCGCCAGAACGAGTCGATGTGGCGAATAACGCCAACCGCTTCACCGATCGGGATGAAGAGTGACGGCGCCTTCAGCAGGAAGTTGCGGAACGCCGATGGCTGACCTTCGGCCAGCGCGGCGAACGCAACGCCATATTCGAGGAGCGTTTCGTCCACTCGAATGATCGCCAGACCCATCTTCGCAAGGATGTCCTTGCGCGTTTCCGCCAGTTGCTGGCGTTCGTCGGAGGTAGCTTGCGTGATACGCAGCCCGGCGAAGCGCGGCTTGAACTCAGCGAGACCCGGACGAATCTCGTCCATCAGCCACTTGTAGTAGAGAAAGCCCTTCCAGGCGAAGACGCCTTCAATGTATTCCTCGCCGGAGAGACGCAGTGTTTCGCGTAGCGGATCGAGCGTTTTGGCCGTCTCGTCCGTCATCAACTTGTCTGCGAGACGTTGCGAGAGGCCGCCAGCGTCGACGCCGCCCGTCGCGAAGGCAAGGCTGACAAGCTGGGCGATCTCGCGGCCAACGAATGTGCGCATCCGCGTGATGTCGGCTTCGGCGATATCGAAGTACGCGCGCGCCGGATCGATGCCCATGTGACGCAAGCGTTCGCGCAGCAAGAACGGGTCGAACGACGGCAGCGCCGCAAGAACGCGCAGAAGCTCGGCGTCCGCCATCAGGTCGATGTCGTTTGTGTAGCCGCCGACGGCATCACGCAGCAGCCGCTCGAAGCGGATTTCATTGACCATAAAGCTGGTGCCACCGAGTTCGAGCTCTTGAGCGGCGTACGGCATAATGACTTTGGTGGCGGTCGTCGTCGGGCGGGTGAACAATTCGCGTTCGTGCGGGCGAACAACGTGCTTCAGGATCAACGCGCGGTTGAGGCGCGGATTCCGAAACAATGGCTTGTTCTTGTACTCGTCGGTTTCGCCGAAGCGCTCAAAGGCAAGCGCCAGATTGAGCACGCGCGCGGTCGAGCCGCTCGCGCGTATCAGTGACAAATCGCGACGGCCGTCTTTCTGGCGCACGGACAAACTCCGCTACCGCTTATGTGCCAGGCGTCTAAACTTTCGATTAACCGGGATCGCGCTGCGGCGGCAGCACGCGATCGGGAATCTGATCGGGCGCAACGCCGCGCGGCACAACCTTCAGAACAGCGCGCCAAAAGAGCGGCAACATCAGCAAGATAATGCCAAACTTGATCGGCGAGGCATAAGGCAACGCGTCAAGCGGCGTCGGCACCGCGACAAGCACATAGGCCAATGCGCCGAGCGCCAGCAACGCGCCGATCAACAGGAAGAAATAGCGCTTGGGCGTCTCGCCAATGAGCGCCCGGCCCTTCGGATGCTCCGCCGCCCAACGTGCAACCGCAGCGCGTACGAATGGCGTGTACTCTTGTGAGCGCTCCTCGAAGGCGCGCTCGCCCGCATAGTGTGCGTTGTCGATAACGATCTTGCGCGCGTGCTTGGGCTGCAGCTCAAACACATAGCGCCACGGGCGCGACCGCGCCGGGTCATGAAGCAAGCGAACGCTGACAATGTCAGACCACCGGTACCGCCGCTCGCGCCCGGAACCGCCGCGCGTCACAAGAGCGTCATCCTCGACGCGCCATTCGCGCTCTGATCTGGAGATGGCGCCACGGCGCCGGCGGTAGACGACTGGTTCAGCCATGGCCTCAAGCTTTGAAGTGTGCGCTGGAAGCGCGCGGCGTGCAAAGCACGCGTGCTGCGTCAGGTGTAAATGGTTGGCCTAAAGAGCCTGGCAGGAGCCAAGAGCAATGGCGCACCCGAAGGGATTCGAACCCCTGACCTCTGCCTTCGGAG
>CAYUOC010000086.1:0-15061 GCA_964446305.1 uncultured Terricaulis sp.
CTCGAACTCGGCTTGATCCTTCAGATAGCGGCCGCTCTTGCCCTTGGTGGCTTTGTAGAGCGGCGGCTGGGCGATGTAGAGATAACCGCCATCGATGATCTCCGGCATTTGCCGGTAGAAGAACGTGAGCAGCAGCGTGCGGATGTGGGCGCCGTCAACGTCGGCGTCCGTCATGATGATGATCTTGTGGTACCTGAGCTTCTCGATGTTGAAATCATCGCGGCCGATGCCGGTGCCGAGCGCGGTGATCAGCGTGCCGACCTGTTCGCTCGACAGCATCTTATCGAAGCGCGCGCGTTCGACGTTCAAAATCTTGCCGCGCAGCGGCAGCACGGCTTGGGTTTCGCGCGCGCGGCCTTGCTTGGCCGAGCCGCCTGCCGAGTCACCCTCGACGATGAAGATTTCTGACTTGGCCGGATCTTTCTCCTGGCAATCGGCGAGCTTGCCGGGGAGCGAGGAGATATCGAGCGTCGACTTGCGGCGCATTTCTCGCGCCTTGCGCGCCGCTTCGCGCGCGGCGGCGGCTTGCACGATCTTGCCCATCACGTTCTTGGCGTGCGCCGGGTTTTCTTCGAACCATTGATTGAGCGCATCGCTCATCAAATTTTCGACGACAGGCCGCACTTCGGACGAGACCAATTTTTCCTTTGTTTGCGAGGAAAATTTGGGGTCCGGCACCTTGACGCTGAGCACGCAGGTGAGGCCTTCGCGGGCGTCGTCACCCGTGATTTCGACCTTTTCCTTTTTGGCGATGCCCGAGCTTTGCATGTACGCGTTCACCACGCGCGTGAGCGCGCCGCGGAAGCCGGCGATGTGCGTGCCGCCATCCTTTTGCGGGATGTTGTTGGTGAAGCAGAGCGTGTTCTCGTGATAGCCGTCATTCCACTGCATGGCGCATTCGACGGTCATGCCGTCCTTCTCGCCGATGACGTAGATGGCTTCGGGAATGAGCGCGGTGCGGCTGCGGTCGAGGTGGTTGACGTACGCTTTGACACCGCCTTCGTAGAAGAGCGTTTCCTCGAACGGCTCGGGCCCGCGCAGATCCTTGAAGATGATGCGCACGCCGGAGTTCAAGAACGCCAGCTCGCGCAGGCGGTGCTCGATGGTTTTGCGGTCGTACTCGACCATCGTGAAGGTGGCGGGGCTGGCGAGGAAGCGCACGGCCGTGCCGTTGCGGACCTTGCCGTCGTCCATCGGCGCCGGGCCGACTTCCTTCAGCGGCGCAACCGCATCGCCCATGGCAAAGCGCATGTAATGCTCTTTGCCGCCGCGCCAGATTCTGAGGTCCAGCCACTCAGACAACGCATTCACAACGGAGACGCCCACGCCGTGCAGACCACCGGAGACTTTGTAGCTGTTCTGGTCAAACTTCCCGCCCGCATGCAGCTGAGTCATGATCACTTCAGCCGCCGAGACACCCTCTTCTTGGTGGATGTCCGTCGGAATGCCGCGCCCGTTGTCCGTGATCTCCGCGCTGCCATCCGGATGCAGGATCACCTCGACCCGCGTCGCATGTCCCGCCAACGCCTCATCAATCGCGTTGTCGACGACTTCGTAGATCATATGATGGAGCCCCGACCCATCGTCGGTATCCCCAATATACATCCCCGGCCGCTTCCGAACGGCGTCTAAGCCTTTGAGAACTTTGATGGAATCGGCGCCATAGTCGGGCGTGCTCGCCGGTGCGTTTTGGGGCGGGTTCATGGGTCTCGAATCGAGCTGAGAAATACCCGCCGAATATAGGGATGATTGGGGAAAAAGTCGCGGTCTCGGCGCCACTTTGCGCGGAAAAAACAGCCCCTAAAACATGCGTGAAATCAGCGGGTTGGCGAGCCAAAACGCGCCGGCCATGGCGGCGGTCCCGAGCGCCAGCCAAAGCCCGTCGCGCGCCACCATTCCGAGGCCGAAAAACACCACCGCTATGCCCGGCGCGAGCGGCGCCAGCGGGATGAGGCCGAGCGGAAAGGTGATCAGCGCCGCGGCAATCACCATGAGCGCCACGAGGTTCACGAACGGCGGCTTCGAGAGGAACGTCAGGCGCGGCTTCAGCAGCGCGTCTACGGCCTTGGCGAAGCCCCTGCTCTTCTCAATGCCAGACTTTACCGCGTCGCGCGGCAGCTGCGCCTGCAGCGCCTTTCTCGGCAGCCAGATGCGCGGAAGCCCCAGCGCCATTTGCCCAGCCACGATCAGCGTGAGCGTCGCCGCGAACCAGGTCATGCCCGGGATCACTGTCGCCGGCGAGATCGCAAACAGCCCGATGACGAGCAGCAATGGCCCATAGGAGCGGCGCCCGACGGAGTCGAGCAGCTCATCCAAAGTCAACGAAGCCGGCGTGTCGTCCGTGTCGCATTTCGCCGCTATGTCATCGAGTACGTCTTCGAGATTTGCAGGCTCTGGCTTCTTCGCGCGCTTCATGTGTTTGAGAGACGCCTTCGTGGGCGCGGCGTCAATGCGCTCGGTCAAAGGATAATCGGGATAGCGAGCCAAAGCGCGGCCGCCGTGAGCGCGATGCCGATCGAGAGCCAGACGCCGTCGCGCGCGGTCATGCCCATGCCGAAGAGGACAATGGCGATACCCGGGGCAAACGGGGCAAACGGGATGAGCGAGAGCGGGAACGTGATCAGCGCCGCAGCACACACGCAGAGCGCGACAATGTTCACGAAGAACGGCACGGTCATGAACGTCCAACGCTGCCGGAGCACAACGCCGTCAAGACGCTCGACTGCGGGACGGGCATGATCGAGAAATGCAAAGAACGCACGTCGCGGGACGCGAATGTCCAGCACGCGCTTGGGCAACCAGGGCCGCTTGAAGCCAAGCGCCATTTGCCCGGCAATCAGCAACGTGATCGCTGCGACGATCGAAGTCGTGAACGGCAGCGCCGTTAGTGGCGACACGGCAATCAATCCGACCAACAGCAAGAGCGGGCCATAAGACCGCCGCCCGACCGCGCTCAACAAAACGCCAAGGCGGATGCCGTCGAGTTCGCTGTCGCGATTGATGTTGTAGGAAAGTTCATCCAGCACGTCAGCCAGCCCATCAGGATGGGCCGCATTCCGCACGGGCGCGGACGTCAAGGAGGCGAGCACGCTCGTCATCTTGGCGGCCAACGCGGCGCCTCAGGCTCAGTTCCACGCAGACGCAGAAAGAGCACTGGGCGTGGCACTGACGCCAGACTTTGGGGCGCCAATCAGGCGCTGATGCGCACCGGAAGCGTTTCGTAACCCTTCACGAACGACGAATAGACCCGCTTGGGTTCCCCGACCACCTCGATGTGGTCGAAGCGTTTCAGGATTTCTTCCCAGACGATGCGCAACTGCATCTCGCCCAGGCGATTGCCGACGCAACGGTGAATGCCGAATCCGAACGAGAGGTGCCGGCGCACGTTCTCGCGCTCGATATCGAACGCGTCGGCGTTGGGGATCACATCCGTGTCGCGATTGCCGGAAACGTACCACATCACGACCTTGTCGTGTTTCTTGATCAGCTTGCCGCCGAACTCCACATCCTCGAGCGCCGTGCGGCGCATGAAGGCGAGCGGCGTTTGCCAGCGGATGGTCTCCGACACGAGGTTCGGGATCAGCGCGGGATTGGCCTTCAACTTTTTGTACTGCTCCGGAAACTTGTTCAGCGCATAGACGCTGCCGGTGATCGAATTCCGCGTCGTATCGTTGCCGCCGACGATGAGCAGCACGAGATTGCCGAGAAATTCCTGGCGCGGCATGTTCTTGGTGCTCTCGCCGTGCGCCAGCATCGAGATCAGATCATTGCGCGGCGGCGCGGCGGCGCGCTCTTCCCAGAGGCCGTTGAAGTATTGCAGGCACTCCATCAACTCCATCCGGCGCTGTTCATCGCTCTCAACCACGCCCTGCCCCGGCGCCGCCGTCGCCACATCCGACCAGCGCGTGAGCTTGCGGCGATCTTCCCAGGGAAAATCGAACAACGTCGCCAGCATCTGAGTCGTCAGTTCGATCGAAATCTTGTCGACCCAGTTGAACACCTCGCCGCGCGGCACTTCATCCAAGAGCTTGCCGGCGCGTTCGCGGATGATCGGCTCGAGCAGCGCTAGGTGGTTCGGCGCCACGATGGGCGAGACAGTCTTGCGCTGAACATCATGCTTCGGCGGGTCCATCGCGATGAACATCGGCAACGGGAAGTCTTCATCCGGATCGAACAGAACAATCGACGGCTCGGACGAGAAGCGCTGGTGATCGGTGTCGATCGCCATGATGTCGTTGTACTTGGTGATGGACCAGTACGGACCGTTGATGCTGTCCGGGCAGTAGTGGACCGGATCTTCCTTCCGCAGGCGCTCGAAGAACGGCCAGAAATTGTTGTCGCGAAACCGCTCGCCGCGGCTGATGTCGAGCGTCGACAGGTCAGTGGACCACGCATCCTCATTCGGGTCGTAGTCGAAGACGTAGTCTTCATTGCGCTTCGCGACGTAGTCCGGGTTCGCCATGGCATTTCCTCTTTGGTAATACGTCAGCAAATTTCCGCGCTTTTGTCACCGTTGCCGCAACGGGACGTGGCGATCAACACTGCGGAAATGCGAATTCTTCGCGGCCGCGTTAGCGCCATCTTAGCGCCCAGCGATGTTTAACCGCCGAGAACCACTCGGAAAGCGTCCCCTTCATGCTTCGCGTCCTCGCCTGCATTACGCAGGAGCATAACCTTTGGCTCTTGGTGCTCGCCGCGCTGATCTGCGCGATCACCAGCACAAGCGCCTTCCTGATGCTCGGGCGCAGCGCCGGGCGCCAAGCGATGGTCGCGCGTATCTGGGCGATTGCGGCCGGTTTAACCGCGGGTCTGGGCGTGTGGGCCACGCACTTCGTCGCGATGACCGCCTATGATGTCGGCGTACCGCTGAGCTTCGAGCTTGGCTCCATTTTCGGCTCGCTCGCGATTTCGCTCGTGCTGCAAACCGGCGCGTTCTGGCTTGTCCACTACATCAACCGGCCTCACGCCTGGGGTTTCGCCGGCGCGCTCTCGGGCATCGGCATCATCGCCATGCACTATACCGGCACGGCTGGGATCGAAGCGGCGGCGCTGATGCGCTGGGATGTCGGCCTCGTCGGCGCGTCAATCGTGATGAGCGTGGTGTTCGCAGCCACCGCCTTCATCACCTTCTACGCGCTCTCGGGCAAGTGGCGGGCGCTGCAAGCGGGTATCGTTCTGGTGGTGGCGATCTGCGCCCTCCACTTCACGGCCATGAGCGCTGTAACGCTGATCCCCTTCGGCGTTGGCGGCGACGTCGATGGCATTTCACAATCCATGCTCGGTGTCGTCGTTGGTTTCGGCGCACTGCTCTGCCTGATCGCAGGCCTCGCGGCGGCCATGGCCGACATCTACCTCTCCGACCGGCAGCGCCAGGAAAACCAACGCCTGCGCGAGACGGTCGCGACACGAACCGCCGAGCTTATGAAACTTGCCGAAGAGCAAACCGCGCTCACGGCGCGCGCCGAGGCGGCGAACAACGCCAAGTCCGTGTTCCTGGCAAACATGAGCCACGAGCTGCGCACGCCTCTGAACGCCATCATCGGCTTCGGCGAACTCATCGCCGAAGATGCAACCGAGCCGACCTCACGCGAAGACGCGGGACGGATCGTAACGGCCGGCCGGCACCTCTTAGCCTTGATCAACGATCTCCTCGACCATGCGAAGGTGGATTCAGGGCGCGTCGACCTCGAGAGTATTCTGTTTGATCCCGCCGCGCTCACGCGCGACACGATCGACACGGTTCGTCCGATGGCGGACGACCGAAAGGTGAAGCTGCATGCCGATGTTGCAGCAAGCCTTGGCCACGCCGAGACCGATGGTTTCCGCATCAAGCAGTGCCTGCTCAATCTGCTTTCGAACGCCATCAAGTTTTCGCCCGAGGGCGCTGTCACGCTGCAGACGCGTCGCGAGAGCGTAGAAGGCCGTGACTGGCTTGTGTTCGCCGTGCGCGACACCGGGATCGGCATGAACGACGAACAGATGGCGCGATTGTTTCAGCCGTTCGCTCAGGCGGAGGCGAGCACGACGCGGCGGTTCGGCGGCACTGGCCTCGGCCTCGCGATCAGCCGCGGCTACGCGCAACTCATGGGCGGCGACATCACCGTTGAGAGCAAGCCCGGCGTGGGCTCGACGTTCACGCTGCGGGTGCCCGCGTTACTGAACCCAACCGAACTGCGCCAAGCCGCCTAAGCGGCGTAAACCTGCCCGTCGCGCACTTCGAACATCTGCGCGCGGACGCCGAAGGCTTCAAACAAATTCTGATCCGTGCCGGTGAGCCAGGCTTGGCCTTCATTGGCCAGCAATTCATCGAACAGCGCCGCGCGCCGAACGGCATCGAGGTGAGCCGCCGCCTCGTCGATCAGGATGAGTGAGGCGCCAGCGCCGGGATCGCCCGCAAGCGCGCGTGCCTGCGCAAGCGTCAAGCCCACGAGTAACGCCTTCTGTTCGCCAGTGGAGCACTGATCGGCGTCCATATTCTTGGCGGCGTGGCGGGCTTTGAGATCGCTGCGGTGCGGCCCATCCAGCGCGCGGCCAGCGCCGGCGTCGCGGCCGCGAACGTCACGCAACAGCTCGGCGAAATCCTCTTCGACATCAGCGCTCTTCGAACCATTCTCAAAGCGTGCTTCCAGCAAGCCCTCAAGCGCCAGCACCGCCTTTGGAAACGCGCCGTCCGGGCGCGTGTCGATCGCTTCCTGCAGGCGGTGCAGCGTCTCCACCCGCGCCGCCGCGATTGCAGCGCCGTGCGCGGACATTTCGCGTTCCAGCCCGCCGAGCCACGCATCATCGAACACACGCTCACCGAGTAGACGCTGCCGCTCCCGCATCGCGCGCTCATAGGCCGCCGCAGCCGTGCCATGCTGCGACGCGCGCGCCAGCGTCAGGCGATCGAAGAAGCGGCGGCGGTCACCAGCCGCGCCCGACCACAGGCGATCCATCGCCGGCGTTAGCCACGTCATGCGCGCGGCTTCGCTGAGATCGGAGGCGGTGGCGGGCTGGCCGTCACGGCGGGCCACGCGTTTGACGCCCCCCTCCGGCGTGCGCTCGGCGCCGGCGCCAAGCACAGTCTCTTCACCATCATTCATGATGCGCGCTGAAACCGCCCAAGGCTGCGCCCGAAATTCGTCCGTCTCCCCGGCGCGTGCGACATCGGTGAGCGAGGCGCTGCGCAAGCCGCGCCCTGGCGCCAACATGGTCAGCGCTTCGAGAATGTTGGTCTTGCCAGCGCCGTTGGGGCCGAACAGGCACACGGGCCTCGCATCGAGCACGAGATCGAGCGCAGCGTGATTGCGGAAGTCGGTGAGCGTGAGCCGCGAGACGTGGAGCGCGTGCATTACACCCGTAGCGGCATCAGCACATAAAGCGCGGCGTCGTCGGCTTCATCGCGCACCAAAGTCGGCGAGCCGGAATCGGCCAGCTCAAACACCGCGCTCTCGCCTTCGATCTGTTGAGCAACATCGAGCAGGTAACGCGCGTTGAAGCCGATCTCGAGTGCGTCGTCGCGATAATCAGCGGCCAGATCTTCGGTGGCGACGCCGGCGTCGGGATTGTTGACGGTCAGCGTGATCTTGTCCTTATCGAGCGCCAGGCGCACCGAGCGCGAACGCTCGGCCGAAACAGTCGCCACGCGGTCGACCGCTTCGGCGAAGGACTTGTTGTCGATCTTGAGCTTCTTCGAATTGTTCTTCGGTATCACGCGCGCGTATTCCGGGAACGAGCCGTCGATCAGCTTCGAGGTCAGCACCGCATCGCCCAGCGCGAAACGGATTTTTTGCGGCGAGACGGAGATTTCGACGAGATCCGATGCATCATCGAGAAGACGCTTCAGTTCGTTGATCGTTTTGCGCGGAACAATAACGCCCGGCATGCCCGTCGCGCCCTTTGGCGCCGGATGATCGGCGAGCGCCAGGCGGTGGCCGTCGGTCGCGACAGCGCGCAGCTTGGCGCCGTCGGCGTCGACGGTGTGAAGGAAGATGCCGTTGAGATAATAGCGCGTCTCTTCCGTCGAGATCGCGAAGCGTGTTTTGTCAATGAGGCGACCGAGTTCGGTCGGTTCGATTTCGAACTTCGTCTCGAAGCCATCCGATGGCATCGCCGGAAAATCCCCGGCGGGCAGGATCGGCAGATGCAGACGCGATTTGCCGGCCGAAATGAAGAGCCGCGGATCGTCGCCGTTCACATCAAGCTTCACCGCCGAGCCATCAGGCAGCTTACGCACGAAATCGTAGAGGTAGTTCGCTGGCGCCGTGGTCTGGCCGCCGCGCTCAACCTCGGCCGACGCGCTTTCGGAAATCTCGATGTCGAGATCCGTCGCGGTAAGCTTCAGGCTATCGCCCTGCGCCGATAGAAGCACGTTCGACAGGATCGGGATTGTGTTGCGGCGTTCAACGACGCTCTGAACGTGATTGAGCGCTTTTAGGAGCGCCGAGCGCTCGATCGACAACTTCATTCCGCGACCCCTCGCCCCGCGCGCCGCTCAAGCCGGGGGCACATAAAAACACCCCCTGCGGGCGCCTGAGTCGGCTACCGCAGGGGGTGCGAAATTAGCAGAAGCCGCGCGAAGCCCAAGCCCCAATTGCAAGACTTAGGGGCAACGCGACGGATGAGGTCCCAGGATTAGGGCTCGCGGCGCACCGCGCGCGCAATGCCTTCCAGTTCCGCCTTCAGGTTCGGATCGGTCTCCGAGAGCGCGGCGATACGATCGCGCGCGTACATGATGGTGGTATGATCGAAACCGCCGAAGCGCTGGCCGATATCCGGCAGCGAAGCGTGCGTCATCTTGCAAGCGAGGTACATTGCCACTTGGCGCGGACGCGCAATCGAGTGACGGCGCGTGCGCTCAAGAAGCTGTTGCACGCTCATATTGTAGTGACGCGCGACGACCTTCTGCACCAACTGCACGGTGATGCGTCGCTCCGCACCTTCAGCCAGTTTGCTTTGCAGAGCATTCGCGGCAGCTTCTAGCGTCACGTTAATCCCTCCCGAGATCTTCCATTCGATGAGAAGTTGGCAGACCGCGCCATCAAGTTCGCGGCCTGTAACGTGCATCCGATCAGCGATCATGTCGAGCGCTTCTGATGCAACACTGAAACCCGGATTCGCACGCGCATGGTGCGCAACACGGGCCTCAAGAATCTTGCGACGCAACGGCGCGTCCGGTTCTGTGATCTCGCTGATCGCTGCGCCTTTCAACTTTGCGCGCAACGTATCGTCGAGACCTTCCAATCCATCAGGACCATGGTTGGCTGCAAGCGCAATCTGACCACCGCGACGTGTAAGTTCATTAATGGTGTCGAACGCTTCTTCTTGCGTCGCGCGCTTACCGCAGATGCGATGGAAATCGTCGATAATCAGCAGGTCCGGAGCGCGGACCATTTCTTTGAACGCCGACGAGTCACGCTTCTTGTGAAGCGCTGATTGAAAGCACTCAAGAAATTCTTGGCCGGTCATGAAAAGGACCTTGCGGCCACGCGCCATCGCCTCGTGCGCGGCGGCGTTCAGCAAGTGCGTCTTGCCGCAGCCGGGCGGTGAGTGGACCAGCCACACCGGGAACGTGACGCCAACACCGGCGCCGATCATCTGCGCGACCGTGTAGGCGTGAAAATTGCTCGGGCCATCCGCGAACGTTTCGAACGTGAGCTCAAGCGGGCGCGCCGGCGCCGCCTCCGGCTGGCGCGCTTCTTCGATGCGTGCATCCGCAAGCGCGCGCACGTCCTCGGGAATTTCGTGTTCCAAGAGAATTTGGATTTTGTCGACGCGCGGCTCGTACGCGCTCATCAGCGCCGCCAGACGACCAACAACCTGTTGGTTCAGCCGCTCTTTTGCGACCCGCGACCCCGCGCGAAACAGGAGGACGCCATTCAACTCCGCCACCAGCCGCAACGGACTGATGTAGGACCCGTAGAAGTCGGCGCCGAACTCGCCGACCAATTCCTTCTGAACCAGCTCGAATGCACGCGCCGCCCCGACACCCGCCGTTTCCCGGCGGGCTTCTTCGCCCTGTTGTTCCATGCAGCCCCCGCTTAGAACATTTATGTTGTAGCCGCCCCGAAGGCGGGCGCACCTCTCCCGTCCGAGCCAAAAGAGCTTTTTGGCCCGGTGCTTACGCACCGAAGTCGCTTGGGACTTTTCGAACGGGCGAGCCGCGCTCGCCTGACCCGCGAAATTTGCGCCGTTCCACAGGCGTCGTCAACAACACTTTGTTTACGATTTTGCCATTTTCCACATCGAAATGATGTCGGCGCAAGCAGATGATTTATATGGGTTTTCTTGACATAGGCCGAATGGCGTGATCGTCCGGACCCGGACAATAACTCACCACTTATCCGCAACTTCGTTGCGGATTCGCACTATGGGGATTCGTGAGAGTTTGGCGACAGAAAAACGACAGCCGCCGGCCGCAGATCAGGCCTTCTTGGCGCCTGAAAGCGTAGCGATGCGCTTGGAAAGTCGGGAAACTTTCCGGCTCGCGAGATTCTTGTGAACTACGCCTTTGCCGGCCGCCTTCATGGTCGCGGATTCGGCGGCGCGCAGCGCTTCCTGAGCCTTTTTCGCATCGCCCGAGGCAATGGCTTCCTCGACCGAACGCCACGACGAACGCATCCGGGTGCGGCGCGCCTTGTTGACCGCCGTGCGGCGGGCAATCACGCGGGTCGCTTTCTTTGCGGACTTCGTATTCGCCATGGTTTCGGTGTTTCCAGATCGTGGTTTCGGTTGCGAAGCGCGGGGCTATAGCCGTGCTGTGAGCAGCCGTCAAATGCTCAGCGGTTTTTAAATTCGGGGGGCCGCTTTGCGATAAAGGCCGCCATCCCCTCCTTTTGATCCTCGGTGGCAAAAAGGCTGTAAAATAGCCGCCGTTCGAGCCTCAGACCCTCGTTCAAGGGGGTCTCGAAAGCCGCGTTAACCGCCTCCTTGTTGGCGATGGTCGAGAGCGCGCCAAAGCCCGCGATCTTCTTTGCCGCGGCCATGGTTTCTTCCATCAGCTTATCGGCCGCGACAATGCGCGCGACGAGCCCGGCGCGTTCGGCTTCCGCCGCGTCCATCATGCGCCCGGTGAGGCAGAGATCCATCGCCTTGGCCTTGCCGACTGAGCGCGTCAGCCGCTGCGAGCCGCCCCATGCCGGCATCACGCCCAAGGTGATCTCGGGCTGGCCGAACTTCGCGGTGTCGGCGGCGATGATGAAATCGCACATCATCGCAAGTTCACAGCCGCCGCCCAACGCATAGCCGGCAACCGCCGCGATCAGCGGCTTCCGCGTCCGCGGCACACGCTCAAGATTGGAGAACGGATCGCGCGCGTAGAAATCGGCGAACTGCCCTTCCGACATCTGCTTGATGTCGGCGCCGGCGGCGAACGCTTTTTCCGAGCCGGTGATGACGATGCAGCCGATCGCAGCGTCTGCCTCGAACGCATCTAGCGCTGCGCCCAGTTCCGCGATGAGCGAATCATTCAGCGCGTTCAGCGCCTTCGGGCGATTGAGACGAATGACGCCAACGCTGCCATCGGTTTCGACGAGAATGTTTTCGTAAGCCATGGCGGCGTCTTGCGCCGTCAGCCTCAGAAAATCAATCGTTCGGCGGCGCCCGCGAGAAGAGCAGCACGTTGAGCTGCAGCTCTTCGCCGCGCTGGTAGAAGCTCAGCGACAATTCTTCCCGGCCACGCAGATAGGTTGTCTCGTTCTCGCCGCCACCGCCGACCAGAAGCGCCCATCCGAGCGCCGGCAGGGTCGCGCCATAATAAGCGCGCACGTCCTCAGCCTCGGCGCGTCCACTCGCCGAAGCGCCGACGATGCGTACCTCCGCGTTGGAGAAATCGACCAGACCGGGCGTTTCCCCGAGACCAGGCGCAATGGGCAGATCCTCGATGTGCCTAAAGTAGGCCGTTTCGGCGAAGGCCGGCGCGACGCACATAATTGCGGCGGCGAAAACAACGGCTCGACTCATCGCCGTAGAATAGCTTTCATCGGGCAGTATCGGGAGTCCCATGCGTCTCATCTCAATGCTGTTCGCGGCGGCGCTGTCAGTCTGCGCCACGCAGGCTGGAGCTCAGGAGCAGAGCGACGCCGCGAATCCGATTGCCGCCTGTCTCGCCACCGCCGAACCCGACGCGCGCCGCGCCTGCATCGGCATTGTCGCCGGCCCGTGCATGGACGAGCCTGCCGGCTTCAGCACGGTTGGCATGATCATTTGCTATTCGCGCGAGCGCGATCTTTGGACGGCGGAGGCGACGCGCCTCACAACGCTGCTACGCAGCCGTGAAAGCCCAACTCAGATCGCGCGGTTGGACGCCATGCTTACGGCCTACGAGCCGTGGATGCAGGCGCGGTGCGCCTATTCCGCGTCAATGAACGAAGGCGGCAGCATGGCCCACATCGTTGCGGCCGCCTGTGTGCGCAACACCAGCGCAGAACTCACTATCGACCTGTTGGAGCGGTTCGACGAGGGCTAACGCTGGCAGCGGGGGCACCAGAAGGTCGAACGGCCGCTATGCACGGCGCGTTTGATCATGCCGCTGCAACGCGTCGCAGGACACTTCTCGCCTTCACGATCATAGACGCGGAAGCGCTGTTGAAAGCTGCCTTGCGAGCCATCAACCGCGGCGTAGTCGGAAAGCGTTGAGCCGCCGGCTTCGATCGCTTCGTCAAGCACGGCACGGATGGCGTGATAGAGTTTGTCCAACCGCTGCGCCGAAATGCGGCCCGCCGGCCTCTCCGGCGAAATGCCGGAACGATGCAGCGCTTCGACGACGTAGATATTGCCGAGGCCTGCAACGACGCGCTGATCGAGCAGCGCGGCTTTGATCGGCGCTTTCTTGTTCGCGAGCGCCTTCTTCAAGTACGGCTCGTGAAACTGGTTGCCGAGCGGCTCCGGACCCATCGCCTTGAAGAACGGGTGGGTTTCGAGATCGCTCTCCGGAATGAGATCCATGTAGCCGAAGCGGCGCGGATCGTTGAATTCGAGCCGCCCACCTTCTTCCATGTCGATGACCACATGCGTGTGCGCCGGATCGGTCGGTTCGGCGTAATAAAAATCGCCCGGCTGACGTTTCGCGCCGATCACACTCCAGCGGCCCGTCATGCCGAGGTGCGTCACCCAAACATTGCCGTCGTCGAGATGCGCCAGCAGATATTTCGCGCGCCGCTCCAACGCATCGACGCGCCGCCCGCTCAGCCGCGCCGCAAAGCGCGTCGGAAACGGAAATCGCAGATCAGCTCGCTTGGTTCGCGCGCGCTTGATGCGCCGCCCCACAAGCGCAGGCGCCAATCCCCGGCGCACGGTTTCAACCTCAGGCAGTTCAGGCATGCGGCGAAATGTCGGAAAGCAAAGGCAAAAGCATCGCCACCCGATATAGCCCCGCCCCGGCCCCGCCGCTATGGTCGGCCCAAGGACAAGCCATGAGCGACGAGACCACACATTTTGGGTTCCAGAACGTGCCGAAAGCCGAAAAGGCGGGGCGCGTGCGCGAGGTGTTTTCATCGGTCGCGTCGAAATACGACCTGATGAACGACGCCATGTCAGGCGGCATGCATCGGCTCTGGAAGGATGCCGCCGCCGCGAAGCTCAATCCGCAGCCGGGCGAACTGATCCTCGATGTCGCCGGCGGCACCGGCGACATCGCACGGCGGCTGAAGAAGCTCGGTGACGGCGCCGCGCAACGGCGCGGACTCGAACCCCCGGAAATCCACGTCATCGACATCAACACTGAGATGCTCGAAGCCGGCCGCGCGCGCGGTGAAGCCGGCCTCAACTGGCACGAGGGCGACGCCGAGAATTTACCAGTCGATGACCATGTCGCCGACGCCTACATCATCAGCTTCGGCATCCGGAACTGCACCGATGTTCCGGCGGTTCTGCGCGAGGCAAAGCGCGTGCTGAAGCCCGGCGGGCGGTTCTTCTGCCTGGAGTTCTCGCGCCTGGCGGTGGGCGGGCTCGAGCCGGTTTATGATTTCTATTCGTTTAACGCGATCCCGGCGCTGGGGAAATTGCTGGCGAATGACGCGGATTCTTACCGATATCTGGTCGAATCCATCCGCCGGTTTCCGGATCAGGAAACATTTACGGCTATGATCCGTGAGGCGGGTTTCGCACGCGTGGCCTATCGCAACATGGCCGGCGGCGTTTGCGCGCTGCATTGGGGTTGGTCGGTTTAGTGCTTTCGTTCTTCATCGTCCTTTTCGTCATCGTGGCGATCGCGGCCGGGTTCATCTCGGGCGTGTTCGGTCACATTTGGCGTTTGCTGCGCGTGGCGATGACGCTGGTGCGCTACGATGTGCTGCTGCCTCAAGAGTATTACGACCAGTACTCGACGCCACTCCAAGCCACGCACACGGCGCTCTCGATCTTCGCCAAGCGCCGGCGCGGCAAGACCGTGGGCGAGCGATTGGCCAAAGCGCTGGAGCGCCTGGGGCCTGCCTATGTGAAGGTTGGCCAATTCCTCGCGACGCGCCCGGACATGATCGGCGTGCAAACGGCGCAGGAGCTTGGCCGTCTCAAGGATCGCCTGCCGCCCTTCTCGCGCACTGAAGCGCTCGACACGATCAACAAGGAACTCGGCGGCACGGAAGGGCTGTTCACCGGCATCTCGGAAGCGATGGCCGCCGCTTCGATCGCGCAAGTGCACCAGGCGATCGTCGATCGTCACGGCGTCGTCGCGATCAAGATTCTGCGCCCGCGCATCGAGAAGAAGCTCGCCAAGGAAATGGGCGCGCTTCGCTTCCTGGCGCAATGCATCGAGTTCTTCTCCAAGCGCTCGCGCCGGCTTGAGCCGGTGCAGTTTATCGACACGGTTGCTTCAGCGACTGAGCGCGAACTGGATCTGCGCTTGGAAGCCGGCGCCGCCGCCGAGTTCCGCGAAGTCGCGGAGAAGGACGGCTATCTCACCGTTCCGAACATCGACTGGACGCGCTCGGCCAAGCGCGTGATGACACTCGACTGGATCGACGGCATCCCGCTCACCGACGGCAAAGCGCTCGACAAAGCCGGCGCCGATCGCAGCGAACTTGCGATCGCCATCACCCGAGGCTTTCTGGCCGCCGCGCTCGATTACGGCTTCTTCCACGCCGAC
>CAYUOC010000087.1:0-9280 GCA_964446305.1 uncultured Terricaulis sp.
GCCGACATGCACGAGGGAAACCTCATGTACGGCAAGGACGGCAAGCTCTGGATTGTCGACTTCGGCATCATGGGCCGCATCGGCCACAAGGAGCGCCGCTACCTCGCTGAAATCCTCTACGGCTTCCTGCGCCGCGACTACCGGCGCGTAGCGGAGGTGCACCAAGAGGCCGGCTATGTGCCGGAGAAGTTCACGATCGAGGAATTCGCGCAGGCGCTGCGCGCCATCGGCGAGCCGATCTTCGGAAAAACCGCCGACGGCATCTCGATGAGCCGCCTGCTTCTCCAACTGTTCGACGTCTCCCATATGTTCGGCATGCATCTGCGCCCCGAACTGGTGTTGCTGCAAAAGACCATGGTGCAGGTCGAGGGCGTCGCACGCGGCCTCGATCCCGAGCATGACATGTGGAACGCGGCGCGTCCGATCGTGGAGCGCTGGGTGCAACGTGAACTCGGCGCAGAAGCGATCGCCAAGCGCGGCATCGATGAGGCCGCGATGGGCTTCCAAGCCATGCGCCGCCTGCCCCACACGCTGAATGCGCTTGAAGCCGCCGCGCGCAAGGTTGCGATCGAAGCGCCGCGCGAAGAGCGCAAATGGTATCAAATGCCAGCGTTCTGGATCGGCCTCATCGGCGGCGCGCTCATCGTCCTGGTGTTCGGCCCTCGGGAAGACGCCCCGCCCCGCCAACCGCCGCCGACCAGCGCCATTGAAACCCCTGCCCAACCTGATGCGGAACCTCTTCCGCAGGTCGATACGGGCGCCGACCTCGGCCCTACTGTGCCGGAGAGCACGGCGCCGCCCGTGGAGTCGACGCCATGAGCAAGCGGGTTCTGTTGATCATCAGTGGCGGCATCGCTGCCTATAAGAGCCTCGAACTGATCCGCCGTCTGCGCGAGCGCGGCGCGTCCGTCCGCGTGGTGATGACCGAAGCAGCGCAACGCTTCATCACGCCGCTGGCCGCAGGCGCCATCGCCGGCGAACGTGTGTTCACCGATCTGTTCGACCAGTCGCAGGAATTCGACGTCGGCCACATCCGGCTGGCGCGCGAATGCGATCTCATCATCGTCGCGCCCGCGACGGCTGATCTCATGGCCAAGATGGCGCACGGCTTGGCCAACGATCTCGCCTCCGCGGTTCTGCTCGCCACCGATAAGCCTGTGCTGATTGCGCCGGCGATGAACCCGCACATGTGGGCGAATGCCGCGACGCGGCGCAATTTCGCGACGCTGCAAACGCAAGGGCTGCGCTTCGTTGGCCCGAACGAAGGCGAAATGGCCGAGAGCGGCGAACGCGGGCTGGGCCGCATGGCCGAGCCGGAGGAAATTCGCGACGCGGCGCTGGCGCTGCTGAGCGACGGCCCGCTGAAGGGCAAACGCGCGCTCGTTACTGCGGGTCCAACGATTGAAGCGATCGATCCGGTGCGCTTTCTCTCCAATCGTTCAAGCGGCAAGCAGGGTTACGCAATCGCTGCAGCGCTCGCCGAACTTGGCGCCGAGGTCACGCTTGTCTCAGGCCCGACCAACCTCCCCGCGCCGCAGGGCGTGAAGCGCGTGAGCGTTGAAAGCGCGCGCGAGATGTTGGAGGCGAGTGAAGCGGCGCTGCCGCTCGATGTCGCCGTCATGGTCGCTGCTGTCGCCGATTGGCGGCCAACAAAGCAAGCCAAAGCCAAGATCAAGAAGGACGCGACCGGTGTCCCCGCCATCGCACTACAGGAAAACCCGGACATCCTCGCCACGCTTTCGAAGTCCGGCAAGAAGCGCCCCAAGCTCGTCATTGGCTTTGCCGCCGAGACGAACAATGTCGAGGAACACGCCCGCGCCAAGATCGCCAAAAAGGGTTGCGATTGGATCGTCGCCAACGATGTCTCGGGCGACGTGATGGGCGGCGCGGAGAACGCGGTCATCCTGATTACGAAGGCTAGGACCGACGCGTGGCCACGCATGGCCAAGGAAGCCGTCGCGCGCAAACTCGCGGCCGAGATCGCCGCGGCGCTGAGCTCGAAGGCGCCAAGCCGGAAGAAATGAAGCTCTCCGTCGCCATCGTTGGCCCCGGCGCGATTGGCGGCACGGTCGCAGCGTGGCTTGCGCAGAATCCGAACATCGAGGTCACGCTGTGCGCCCGCACGCCGCTCACGAGCCTGCGCATTGAGACACCGGACGGCGTCATCGAAGCCACGCCGCGCGTCGTGCTCGATACCAACGACGCCGAGCCGGTCGATTGGGTGCTGATCGCGACGAAAACCTATGACTCGGAAGCCGCAGCCGATTGGCTGATCCCGCTCACCGGCATCAATACGCGCGTCGCCGTGCTGCAAAACGGCGTCGAGCATGTCGCCCGGTTCGAGCCCCACATCGCGCCGTCGCGCATCGTGCCCGTGATCGTCGACATTCCAGCGGAGCGCCGCGGCCCCGGCGATATCCGTCAGCGACGCTTCGGCTCCCTGCTCACGCCGCAAACTGAGAACGGCGCGGCGTTCGCAGAGCTCTTCGCCGGCACGCGGATCGCGGCGTCCACGACCGAAGATTTCATCACCGCGCTTTGGAAGAAGCTCTGCATCAATTGCGGCGGCGCCATTTTCGCGCTGACGCGTCAGCCATCTGGCGTCGCGCGCCGCGACGACATTCGCGAAGCGATGCACGGCCTGATGGAAGAATGCGCCGCCGTTGGCCGGGCGGAGGGTGCGGCCATTGACGCTGCGTTCGTCCGGAACGCCGTCGACCGCTACCGTGACGGCCCGACCGATTCCGTGAACTCGATCCTGGCCGACCGGCTCGCGGGCCGGCCCATGGAAATCGACGCCCGAAACGGTGTCGTTGTCCGGCTCGGCGCCAAACATGGCATTTCGGCGCCGCTCAACGCGTTCGCTGTGGCCCTGCTGCAAGCCGGCTGAGACCCAGGCGTCGCATCGATTGCTGGGAGTTGCGGCAAGTGACCGCGTACCGCCCTCTTGAGCCTGCCGCAGCGGACGCTATGTAGAGCGCCTTACACGCCCTCCTTTTCGTTTCCGACGCCGAACGCTGTTCGCGCGCCCAGGAGCCCGACTGCATGAGCTTCCAAAACCACAACGAACGCCGTGACGCCGCTCTCGCCGCCAAGAAGGCGATGCTCGAGAAGTTCAAGACCAAGGCGCCGGTCGAAGTGAATCCGGAGGAAGCTGCTGAGCGCATCAAAGCCGCCCAGGAAAAAGAAGAGAAGCGCGTCGAAGCTGAGAAGAAGCGCCGCGAGCGCGTCGAGATGGAAAAGCTTGAGCGCAAGATCGCCGCTGAAGCTGCGGCGAAGGCCGAGCGCGAGCGCCAGGCGCGTGAAGCCGCGGAAGCCGCCAAGCGCCGCCGCAAGGAAGCCGAAGCCGCCGAGCAGAAGCGCTTCGAAGACGAAGCGCGCCGCGATCTGATGGCCGCCGCCGCGCGCCGCCGCCGCTAACCCGAACGTTTCCGCTTCTTCTTGCCGCGCGCCACTTCGGTGGCGAGCGCATCGAGCTTTGTTTCCCAGAAGCCGCTGAAGCGCTGCACCCATTCGTCAACTTGTTTGAGCGGCGTGGCGTCCACGGTGTAGAGCCGGCGCGGGCCCACGGCGCGCACGTTTGCGAAGCCGCTGTCCCGCAGCACCTTCAGGTGCTGCGAGACGGCCGGCTGGCTAATCCCGAACTCCGCTTGAATCACATCGACGATTTCGCCTGACGCCTGCTCGCCTTCAGCAAGCAATTCGAGAATCCGGCGGCGCACGGGATCGCCTAGGACATCGAAGGCGTGCATCAGCTTTCGCCGCTGTAGAACTTCCGGGTTGCTTCCGCGACCGCACGCGCGTGCTCTGCCTCTGCACCGCCGGCAATATCGGCATCGCCCCATCCTTCAGCCGACGCGCGAATGAATTGCTTGGCCGGAGGCGAGCCGAACCAGGCCTCGTCCGCCTCGGGCGGTCGCAGGGCGCTTGGATTTGCGAGATGTCTATCGAGCCCCATCAAGCCGAGCTCCCAGCCAATGCCGACGGCGCCTGGCCCGTATTTGTCCCAATGCTCCTCCGGGTGGGCGATATGGCGGAGCTCCAGATGCGTGCTTTCACCTTCTGGCCGCAGACGCACCTCGACCCAACTCACGCCGCCGCCGAACTCCCATGTCAGAGCCAGCTCGCGCGGCGGCTCGCAGCGTGAAATCGTGCCGCTGGCGTTGCCTTGCACCTTATACTTGCCGCCAAGTTTGAAATCGCCTTCGACCGGCGCAAACCAACGCGGCAAGCGCTCGGCATTGGTGATCGCATCCCACAGATCGTCGATGTCCGTCTCATAGACACGCGACGCGACGACGACCTTCGCGGCTTTGCCCTCGTACGTTTCATTTCGCACTTCGCGCGTCACCGCGCCGATCAGGCGCGCAATATCATCGGTCATTTGGGCCTCGCATTCATATAAGTTTGTACTTATATGATTCAGGCCCCGGCGCCAAGTAGATTTGCCGCCGCAACAGAATCGCAGCAGGGCCGGGTTCATGAGCACAGTCACAATCCAGGTCGCGCCGCTCCCGCACTTTGAGGGGCTGCAACTGCCTGCGTACGAAACCGCGCTTTCCGCCGGCATGGATTTGCGCGCCGCTGTTCCCGAAGACGAGCCGATGGTAGTCGCACCAGGACAGCGTGTGCTGGCGCCGACGGGCCTCACGATCGCGCTGCCAGCGGGCTACGAGGCGCAAGTTCGCCCGCGCTCGGGCCTCGCGCTGAAGCACGGGATCACTTGCCTCAACACGCCGGGCACGATCGACGCGGATTACCGCGGCGAAGTGAAGGTGATCCTGATCAATCTTGGCCAGGAATCATTCACGATCAAACGCGGCGAACGCATCGCGCAGATGGTGATCGCACCAGTGACGCAAGGCGCGTGGGATGTGGTCGACGTGTTGAGCGAAACTGCGCGCGGCGCAGGCGGCTTCGGTTCCACCGGGCGCGGCTAGCGGCGCGCCCGCAGCCCGATGAAGCTCGGTCGCTGTTTGCGCCGCGGCCGCTCTTCTTCGACTGTTTCGGGCTCGCGTTCATTTTCGTTCGTGGGCTCCGCCGCGCGCTCGATCGCCTCGCGATCATCGCTCGCCAGATGAACCTCGCCGCCGCAATCGGCGCGCGCGGCTTCGATCGAGCGACGGAACGCGACCGGGTGCGCCATCGGCGGGAACACGATCACCGCATCGCCCGTGCCGGTGACGACGATGCGTCCATAGCCGAACATCCGCGCGATCATGGATTGATCGACCGAGACGCCCTCAATGCTTTCGACCGCCAGCTCCTGTGTGCGCCGGTTCAGCCAGCCGCGCTTCAAGATCACGCGGCGATTGGTGACGGCGAAATCCGTGGTCTTCATGATGACCGCCGAGCGAACAAAAATGAAGATGCCGACAATGGCGATGCCAAGCAGGATCAAGGCCGCCCACGCGCCGAACCAGAATATTCCTGGCCACTGGCCGCGTTGAATGATGGTCTCGCCTTCCGCCAGGCTTTCGTCGATGTAGCGCATGATGTTGCCTCTCCATCATGCAACGCCGATCAACCATGCGCGTTCCGCGGTGGAACTTTTGCCGGCATGTCCTTAAGTTCAGGCGGTGAGCTTCAGTGACACAGAACGCGAGCGCTACGCGCGCCATATCCTGCTGAAGGAAATCGGCGGGCCGGGGCAACAGCGCTTGAAGGCGGCGACGGTGGCGATCGTCGGCGCCGGCGGACTTGGCGCGCCGGCGGCGCTCTACCTCGCTGCCGCGGGCGTCGGCCGCTTGCGGCTCATCGATGATGACACCGTGTCGCTCGACAATCTGCAACGGCAGATCATCTTTCGCAGCGCCGATATTGGTGCGCCGAAGGTCGAGCGCGCGCAGGCGGCGTTGGCGGCGCTGAACGACAATGTGGCGGTAGAGATCGAAAACCAGCGCGTAACGCCCGCGAACGCGCCGTATCTTCTGCGCGGCGCCGACATCGTGCTCGATGGCACAGACGATTTTGAAACGCGCTTCGCGGTAAACGCGGCAACGCGTGAACTGGGCGCGCCGCTTGTATCAGGCGCGGTGGGGCGCTGGGACGGGCAAGTCGCCGTGTTTGATCGTGATGGCCCCTGCTACCGCTGCCTCGTGCCCGAAGCACCACCGGAGGCGGAAACCTGTGCGCGCGTCGGCGTCGTCGGCGCGCTGACGGGGGTGATCGGCTCGCTGATGGCGTTGGAGACAATCAAGTTGATTACGCAAGCTGGCGAACCTCTGCTTGGACGTGTGCTTCTTCTAGATGGCCTCACCGGCGGCGCGCGCACCATTGCTCTGAAGCGCGATCCGGCCTGTCCGGTGTGCGGCAATGAGTGAGAATTGGGGCGCACTGCTCGTCGAAGCCGCACGGCGCGACATTGAAACCCGCGCGCGCTTGGCTGCGACCGGCGAATTGTTCGGCGGCTATCATCCAGAGATGGAAGCCGTGCATGATGAGAACGCCGCGCTGCTAGCGCGCGTGTTCGATGCCGTCGGCTGGCCAGGCCGGCGTCAGTACGGAGACGATGGCGCCGGCGCGGCGTTCCTCATCCTCCAACACGCAATCGGCCATCCTGACTTGCAGCGCCGCGGGCTGGCGCTGATCCTGGACGCCATTCCGGAAGGCCAAGCCAATCCGCTCGACGCGGCCTATCTCTCCGATCGCATCGCCATCTTCGAAGGCAACCCGCAAACGTTCGGCACGCAATTCGATTGGGACGCGAACGGTCAGCTTTCGCCGGCGCCCGTGCGCGATCCGGAAACGCTGGATGAACGCCGCGCGAGCGTTGGCTTACCGCCCATCGCGGAAACGGTTGCGCACATGCGCGCCAACGCGGCCTCCGAAGGCGAAACAGCGCCAACGGACCTCGCGGAGCGCCGCGCGGCCTATGAGGCATGGGCGCGCAAGGCAGGCTGGCGCGCTTGACCTTCACGTTCGCTCGCGCACTGTGGCGGCCGGAGGGGTGGACACATGCTTCGATGGATTTTGGGCGGACTGCTTGCACTCGTCGGGCTTGCAGCCCTACTCGCCGCGGGCGCGTACTTCGCGCTGAAGCGGCCCGACATCCCGTACGAGACGCTCGCCGCTCAGTATGAGAGCGCTGCTTCGCGCTATGCTGAACTGCCTGGCGGCGTGCGCGTCCACTATCGCGATGAAGGCCAAGCGAATGGCCCTCCGCTTCTGCTGGTCCACGGATTTTCCGCGTCGCTGCACACTTGGGAGCCGTGGGTTGCGCGCCTCGGTGACGAGTATCGCATCATTTCACTCGATCTGCCTGGGCATGGCCTGACGCGCGCGCCGGCTGGTTACGCTGCGTCGATCGAGGCATTCCGCGATGTCGTGCACGAGTTCGCGCGCACACAAGGCCTGACACGCTTCGCGCTCGCGGGCTCTTCAATGGGCGGCCATGTGGCGTGGGAATATGCCCTGGCCTATCCCGAACAGGTCAATGCGCTGATCCTGGTCGACGCTTCCGGCTGGCAGGATACGCGTCCCGAAGTCGCGGACGAGCCGCAAGTGTTCAAGCTCCTCCGCAATCCGACACTCGGGCCGATCATGATCCAGCTCGATAGCAGCCGGCTCGTGCGCCAAGGCCTGGAGGCATCCTTCTACGATCCCACGCTTGTCGATGACGCGATGCTCAACCGCTACGTCCAACTCGCGCGCGCGCCGGGTCACCGCGAAATCCTGCTGCAGATGACGCTCAATGTGCGCGCGCGCAACTTCGCGACGCCGGAACGTCTCGCCGCGCTGCAGTTGCCGACGCTCGTCCTTACCGGCGACACTGACCGCCTTGTTCCGCCCGAGCACGCACAGCAGTTTCAGAGCGCCATCGCCGGCGCGGAGTTAGTGACGTTCGAAGCCACCGGTCACATCCCGCAGGAGGAAAAGCCTGACGAGTCGGCGACAGCCGTTGGCGAGTTTTTGCACCGCGTCATCGAAGGTTCGGCGCTGGCGCCGTTGCCGGAGGTCGACTGCGACGTTGATCCCCGCTGCTGAGGCTTCGTTGAACTGACACACAGCGCAGTTAGGACGCCGCCATGCTGATCGCCCGACGTGGATTGCTGCTCGCTGGTGCAACGGCCGCGATGGCGCGGCCGGCTTGGGCGCAATCACTGTCGCAAGGGGCGTTTACGCATGGCGTCGCCTCCGGCGATCCGCTGCCCGACGGCGTCATTCTCTGGACGCGCTTTGTCGGCGGCGATGGGCGGATCGCCTGGGAGATGTCCGAGGACGAGTCGTTCGCAAACCTCGCCGCGCGCGGCGAGGCGCAAGCGAATGCGGTGAGCGATTTCTGTGTGAAAGTTGATGCGCGCGGGCTCACGCCCGGCCGCGCCTACTTCTATCGCTTCCTCTCCGGCTCCGGACCATCGCTTGTTGGCCGCACGATCACGGCGCCTGCAGACGCCGCGTCGCTAAGCGTCGGCCTCGTTTCGTGCGCCAATTACGGCTTCGGCTATTTCCACGCTTACGGCCATCTTGCCGCGCGCGAGGACGTCGATCTCGTGCTGCACACCGGCGACTACATTTACGAATATGGGCACGACGAGTACCCGCGAACCGAACTGACGCTCCCCGGCCGCGCCTTCGATCCGGATCACGAGATCGTCTCGCTCGACGATTATTATCGCCGCTACCGGCAATATCACACGGACGCCGACCTCCTCGCGCTGCGCGCGGCGAAGCCGATCGCGGCGGTCTGGGACGATCACGAGATCACCAACGACGCGACCGCAACCGGCGCGCAGAACCACCAGCGCAGCGAAGGGACGTACGCCGATCGAGTGGCGGCGGCGGCGAAGGCCTATTTCGATTGGATGCCCATTCGCAGGCCTGATCCAAATGCTGTGCGGCTCTATCGCACGCTCGATTGGGGCGAGCTGGCCAGCATCATCCTGATCGACACGCGCTACATCGGCCGTACGCGGCAACTGGACTATCGCCGCGGCCTCGGCTTGCGTTTGCTCTCCGATGGCGCCGGCACGGAAGCGGCCGCGGAGGAATTCCGGCGCACGCAATTGCTTGATCCGGCCCGCACGCTGCTCGGCGCCGAGCAGGAAGCGTGGCTCGCGCAGGCGCTGGCTTCGTCCAAGCAGCGTGGTCAGACGTGGCAGATCGTGGCGCAGCAAATCGCGATGGGCGAACAGCTCGTCGGCGAAGGCGCGTCGGCGATGGTTCCGGCGAGCGCGCACAGCAACACACGACGCTATGTGACCGTCGGCGAACGGCTTGGCCGTATGCGCCTGCCATGGAACCTCGACGCCTGGGACGGCTACCCCGCCGCGCGCGATCG
>CAYUOC010000087.1:9380-12207 GCA_964446305.1 uncultured Terricaulis sp.
CGTGAAGCGGAAGTTCCCACTCCCCGCGTAACGCGCATGAACGCTGCGCCGAGCAGCTCAAGCGGCCCAGGCCGCTGGATCATCTAACTGTCCCGCCGCGCTTGATTTGTGACGCATCGTTCGTCATGCGTGGTGCATGACTGATTGGCTCCGCGGTGCGGTAATCTATCAAATCTACCCTCGCTCCTTCCGGGACTCGAATGGCGACGGCGTTGGCGACCTCGAGGGCATCGTCGAGCGGCTGGAGCACGTCGCCAAGCTTGGCGCTGACGCGATCTGGATTTCGCCGTTCTATCGCTCGCCCATGAAGGATTACGGCTACGACGTCGCCGACTACGCCGATGTCGATCCGATGTTTGGCGCGCTTGGCGATTTCGACATGATCGTCAGGCGCGCTCACCAGCTGAATCTCAAGGTCATCATCGACCTCGTCTTCTCCCACTCCTCCGATCAGCACGCGTGGTTTCAGGAGAGCCGCTTCAGCCGCGATAACGCAAAGGCCGATTGGTACGTTTGGGCGGATGCAAAGCCCGATGGCTCACCGCCGAACAACTGGCAGGCGATGTTCGGCGGCTGCTCTTGGACTTGGGATTCGCGCCGGCGCCAATACTACTTCCACAACTTCCTTCCTGAGCAGCCCGATCTGAACATTCGCAATCCTGAAGTGCAAAACGCGTTGTTGAACGCCGCGCGCTTTTGGCTGGCGCGGGGCGTCGATGGATTTCGCCTCGACGTCGTGAACTTTCTCGCGCACGACGCGCAGCTTCGCGACAATCCGGTGTTGCCGCTCAAGCGGCCGGCCGCGCGACCGCACCAGTTCCAGCGCCACCTCTATGATCGGACGCAGCCCGAGGCGCTCGCGTTCGTGGAGCAGTTGCGCACGCTGCTGGATGAGTACGGCGCGGTAGCCGTGGGCGAGATCGAAGACGAAGATCCGCTGCCGGTTCAGCGCAGCTACACCGAGGGCGAGAAGCGGCTGCATTCGGCCTACTCCTTTTTCCTGTTACGCGCGGCGGCCGCAACGCCTGAGCTTTTCAAAAAAGCCCTGCATGGCTGGGATGACAAAGCCGGTTGGCCGTCATGGAGTCTGTCCAACCACGATGTCGTCCGCGTCGCGACGCGGTTTGCCGAAGAGGATCCGCAGCGCGTGAAGCTGCTGCTCGCGGTGCTGCTCAGCTTGCGCGGCACCGCCTTCCTCTATCAGGGCGACGAACTGGGGCTCCCGCACGCCAACGTCGCGTTCGAGCGCCTGCGCGATCCGGAAGCGATTGCGTTCTGGCCGAACGGCATCGGACGAGACGGCGCGCGAACGCCAATGCCCTGGACAGTCACCAAGCCTATGGTGGGCTTTACGATCGGTGACGATTCTTGGCTCCCGGTTGACCCGCGTCATCGGGCGATGGCTGTCGATGTGCAGGAGGACGATCCGGACTCTGTCTTGCACTTCACGCGCGCGTTGATTGCAGCACGGCGTACGAGCGCGGCGCTTCGCGAGGGCTCCTTCGAACCGATTGATGCGCCTCAATCCGTGTTGGCCTTTGAGCGACGTTCCGGCGATGCGCGGACAGTCTGCATCTTCAATCTAGGCCCAGAGCCGGTGAAGCTGCCCGCGCCTGCAGGCACGGTGCAGTTGGCGGTCGGCGAGGCTGAATTGCTGGATGGCACGGCGGCGCTGGGCGCATATTCGGGCCTATTGGTCGAAACCTGAGGCCACTGATTTCATTCGGGTTTGCGTTAACCCTGAGTGATACAGTATAACATCAGCATGTTCACGAGGGGCAGAAGCCGCGAACGGGTGGGGGGGGCCGCAATGCGGCCGTGGCGCCCTGCGTTTGCGCTGCTCGCGCTGTTGGCCGTCTTCCTTCAGGCCTTTGTCGTTCAGACCCACGTTCACGCGCCGGTCGCGCCGCTCAGCATCGGCTTTCACCAGCCCGCCGGCGCCGATGGTGACGCCGTGCATGTGACCGCGACGGGCGAGCATCAGCTCGTTTGCGCCATCTGCCAGGCTTTGGCGGCGTCGGGTTCGGCGCTGCCGCCCGGCGCGGCGGTTGCGCTCGTCGCGGCCCAGACCAATTCTCTTGCAGTCATCGCGCTTTCCACCGCGCCACGCGCGACGTCCTACTCCTGGCAGAGCCGCGCGCCGCCATCCTTCCTCTGAGCACTGACGCGCTTTTCTGAGCGCACCGTCCGCACGCTTACGCGTGCGCGCTTTCATTCATGCTTCGAGGCAATCCATGTCGTTTCGTATCAACGCGCCTGCGCGTGTTCTTTCTCCTTCCCACATTCCAATCGTGTTCGCCGTGTTCGCCGGCGTCCTCTTTCCCGCCGCTGCGCTCGCACAAGATGATGGCGACGAGCAGGAGATCGTTGTCACCGCGCCGCTCGAAGGATCGCGGATTGAGAGTTTGCAGGGCGCCGAGGTGCTGCGCCGCGACGATATCGTAGCGCAACTCAATGGCGGCCTAGGCGCTACGCTCGACTCGACCCCCGGCGTGGCGACCACCTTCTTCGGCGCCGGCGCGAGCCGGCCGATTATCCGGGGCCTTGGCGAAGATCGCGTGCGCGTGCTGCAGAACGGCATTGGCGCGATCGACGCCTCAACCGCATCGCCGGACCACGCCGTGACCTCCGACGGCCTCGATGCTGAGCGCATCGAGATCCTGCGGGGTGCGGCTGCTTTGGCCTATGGCGGCAACGCCATCGGCGGCGTCGTGAACGTCATCGATCAAAGCATCCCGACGCGCGCGATCGACGGGATGAGCTTCGAAGGTTTGGCCGCTTACTCAAGTGTGGATGACGGCGCACAGGGCGCGGCGAATGTCGGCTT
>CAYUOC010000087.1:12307-14952 GCA_964446305.1 uncultured Terricaulis sp.
GTGAACTGGGGGCCGTTCGACCGGCTCGATTACGGCGTTCAGCATTCGGACTACGAACACACCGAGTTTGAAGGCGACGGCGCGGCCGGCACAGTCTTCACCAGCGAAGGCTGGGAGGGCCGCCTTGAGCTGCACCACGGCAGCGGGCGCCACGACGGCGCCTTCGGCGTGCAGTTCAGCGATGTCGATTTCGCCGCGGCGGGCGACGAAGCCTTTATCACCGCGACCAATACCCAAGACTCCGGCGTGTTTTTCGTCGAGCGCTACGATCTTGGGTCGTGGGGCGTTGAAGGTGGCGCACGGTTTGAGCGGCGCGAGATCGATAACGAGACGTTCGGTTCACGCGAGTTCGACAATGTGAGCGGCTCGTTCGGCCTGTTCGTGCGGCCGGCCGAGAATTGGTTCATCGGCGCGACATTGGCGCGTGTCGAACGGGCGCCAACGGCGATCGAACTCTTCTCCGACGGCCCTCACCTCGCGACCGCGAATTATGAAGTCGGCAATGCCAATCTTGAGCAGGAGATCGCCACATCGTTCGAGGCTTCGGCCCGCTATCAGCGCGGGCCAGTGCGGTTCGAAATGAACCTCTACGGCATCGAGTTCTCCGACTACATCGCGCTGGTTGAGCGCGGTGATGTTTGGTGGGTGGACGAGGATACCGACACCAGCGGGTTCGCGGCGGACGAGGCGAGCGCGCCATTGGATGCCGACGAAATCCTCCCGGTGTTCAACTTCGTGCAGCAAGACGCGACGTTTATCGGCGGCGAAATCTCCGCAGCGATGCAGCTCGGTGAGATCAACGGCTTCGCGATCACCGCCGACGGCTCGCTCGATATTGTGCGTGCATCCTTCGTGGGCGGCGCGCATCCGCCGCGCATTCCGCCGCGTTCGCTGACGTTGGGCCTCGAAGCCGAGAACGAGCAATGGCTTGCGCGAGTCGAAGCTGTCGACACGGCAAAGCAGGATCGTCTGGCGGCGTTCGAAACGGAGACGGACGGCTACACGTTTATCAATGCCGGCCTTGCTTGGCGGCCGACGGAGACGTGGACGATCCGGCTCGATGGACGGAATCTGACGGACGAATTGGGCCGCGTGCACAGCTCATTCCTGAAAGATGACCTGCCGCTGCCGGGACGCAACTTCCGCGTGACAGTGCAGACGCGATTCTAAATCGCACGCGCATCAACGCTGCGAGATGGGAGTGCAGAGCGCGCTTCAGCGTGAGCTCAAAGAATAGTTTTGGGTTTGCCGAAGCGCGCCCTGCGCGATCTGTTTTGCAGCCGGCGCTTAGCTGGGGCGTTCAGGGGCTCCCGGGTGGCCATGCGTCAGAGACGCTGGGTATCCGGCCGAGCCTTAGCGCCGGCTTCGCGTTCCCGGCTGACGTGCGTGCGAGAGCCAAGATCTCCCGCCGGACCTCCGCTTTCACGGAGCAGCGACTTCCCTCCTCGCGGGCTTCCGTCGCATCACGTTCAAACCGCGTCTCCTAAACTGTTCGGCCTTGGATCCGAGAGCCTCCCGATAGGAGATGCGAGCAGTATCCGCCCGTTTTGACGCTGTTGGATAGATTTCGATCTATCCAACAGCCGAAGCGGCCGCGCGGCGCTTGCTTGGCGGCGCGAACACGCGATGATTGTTGCGCTTTCTGGAGCGATTCATGAGCGACAAGCCGCGCCTGCCGGTTGCACAATCCTGGGATTTCGGCCGCGATCTGCGCGGTTACGCGTGGCCCGCCGCGGAGCCGCGCGCGAACTTGCTGCTGACGCACGGCTTCGCTGAGTACGCGGAGCGTTATGTCGAGCACTATTACGGGCTGGTCCCGCGCCTGAACGATCTTGGATTTGATGTCTACGCGTTCGATATGCGGGGGCATGGCCGCTCAAGCGGTCCGCGCGGCGTCGCTGACATCGGCCGCACCGTGGAAGATCACCGCGCCGCGCGGCGCGCCTTGGCGCCGAACGGCAAGCCGATATTTCTGTTTGGCCATTCGCTTGGCGGGTTGGTGACTGCGGCGAGCGTGGCCGGAGAGCCAGGCAATGTCGCCGGCGTCGTGCTGAGTGCGCCCGCGCTCTTGATCGAAGCGCCCGCCCATCTGCGGCTGATCGCGGGTGTGTTCGCGACGCTGGCGCCGGGTTTGCGGCTTACGCCTGCGATAGAAGCAAGCGCGATTTCTCGGATTGATTCGGAGGTCGAGGCCTACAACCAAGATCCGATGATCAGTAGGCTGAGCATACCGGCAAAGTCGGGCGCGACAGCGATCGCCGCCGCTGAGAAAGCTTGGACGCAGTATGGGCGCTGGACTGCGCCTGTGCTGGTTGTGCACGGCGAGAAAGATACGCTGACTGACGTGAACGGCAGCAAGCGTTTCATCGAAGCCGTGGGCGCCAAGGATAAGAAGCTCGAGCTCTACCCTGAAGGCCGCCACGAACTGCTCAACGATCTCGATCGCGACGCAGCGTGGGGTGCCATCTCAACTTGGCTGAGCGCGCGCGTTGGGCGTTGATCCGCCCTTCTAGCATTTACGCAGGCCGGCGAAGGCGCCGGGGCCTATATTAGAGCATTGCCGGAATAACGCGATCCGGCGGTTTGTGGCCGTCGGCGAAGGTCTTGATGTTGATGATGACCTTCTCGCCCATGTCGATGCGGCC
>CAYUOC010000088.1:0-6725 GCA_964446305.1 uncultured Terricaulis sp.
CGGGCATCGCGCGCAGCGGGATCGACCAACCATTCGGCATGATGAGCCTGTTCCAAACGACCAGCAGGCGCCGCTCGCCATAGGCAGTGTCGGAATCGTAAGAGCCGATCAGCCGCGCGCCCTGCGGGATCAGCAATATCTCGCCAGTGACGCTGTCGAAGACATTTTCGCTCACCTGCGCGATGACGCGCCCGGGCTGATCGGAATTGAGCGCGGTGATGAGCGCAGCGGAAATCGTTGCGCCGGCTTGGATCGTGTAAGGCGAGCGGGGCGGCGCATAGGTTGCATCAAGAACGCCGTCATCACGTCCGCGCTGACCATTGAGGAATTGAGCGCGCCGGCCGCTCTCGGTGAAACTCTGCGCGTTCGCCGGCCCCGCGACGCGGCGATCGGAGAACAGGATAGAAGAAATGCGCGCCGCCTCAGCTTCCGTTTCAAGCGGTGAGGGACGCGCGGGCTCGTAAGTAGCGGGGCCGGCATCGTTCGGTGCAGCCAAAGCCGCTTCAGCAGGCGCGTGATCGCCCCAAAAGTAATCGCGGTCTTCCTCGGGCGGCTGCAACGTTTCGAGATCGTAGTTGGCAGGCGCTTCACGGATGTTCTCGGGCGGGTTAGCGGTCTGGAGGCTTTGTTGCGTTTCACCATCCGAGCCTGCGGTCCGGTCACGCTCGGATAGTCCGTTCACCAATGCGAATGCGATGAGCGCGCCTAGACCAAGCGTTCCGGCCATGAGGGTCTTGCGTGACAAGCGTCGTGGCTTGGGCGCAGGCGCACGTATCGCAGTGATCGGCGGCGCCGCTTTGTGCGGCGGTTCGACTTGCGCTTCGGCGGTCATGGGTGTCTCCCGCGGCGGGGCGCGCGTGGCGCGCTCTGCGCGCCGTCTCGACTGATGCGCACGACGATTGGGCGTCTATCACCCAGGCGCAGCTCGGCCTCATCGAAGAGGCGGTCGATGACGTAGCGGTCGCCCGAAACTCGGTAGTTCACCAAAGCCGCTTCGCCACGCTCGGTGATGAAGAGTGGAGGGGCCTCGCTTGTCGCCATCGCCGGCGGAAACTCGATGTAGGTCTTTTGCCCATCGTCAAACACACGCACCGGGCGCCAGCGCGGGGCGGCGCCGCGAATGGTTCGGATGCGATACGCGAAATTGAATTGTTCGGCGCCATGAGGTCCGCCAGCGAGGCTCGCGTCGGCGTCGACCGGATAGCGCCAAGCTGTCTGCGCCGAATAGGTTTGTCCAGCGACCGCAATGGCCTCGATCGAATAGGAACGCCGGTCGGTGACGAGAACGATGTTGGTGCGGATGCTGGCGCGCGTCGGCTTCACGAGCAGCATGGCGCGTGGACTGGCGATATCGCCACCAATGGCTTGCTCGACCATCCAGCGCGTGGTGTCGCCCGCCGCTACGGTCACGATGGCTTCGCCGGGCTCCAGCAGGATGGTGGAGATGAAGCCGGGCGCGCCATAGACCTCGTAGATCGCGCCTGGCGCGTAGTCGTAAACTTGGGTGGCGTCGGTGAAGTTCGCAGGGTCAGGGCGTCTGCGGGCTTCGGCGTTCGCTTCGCTCAAAGCGGTGACCGGCGTAATCGCGCGGGCGCGCGGTGTTTGAGCCTCTGCGTTGGAAGTCATGCACGCCAATGCAACCGCAGCGAATAGGAGAGACCTCCGCGTCATGGCTGCACGCGCGGTGACACGGACGCCGGTGTTTCCGGCGACATCGAGAACTCGGTGATGAAAAGACCGAGTGGATTGTGCGTCAAGGCGTCGGCGTTGCGTGGACGATCAAAGCGGACTGTGAAGAGACCGGTGAAGCTTTGCGCCGAGCGCGCGTCGGCGCCGTGCGTCGCCTCGATCCAGGACGCTGCCGTAGGTCGCTGACGCGCCATCGGCGAGGACTTCGACGCGCTCGATCGCCGCGAGCGGGATGGCGGAAATGTCGACGAAATTGCCCAAGCCTGCAGGCGCGAGTCGCCGGCCGTTGAGCAGCGTAAGCGTCGCGTCCGATCCAAGCCCGCGTAGGTCCACGGTTGAGCCGAGGGCGATATTGTTTCCGGGCGCGGTGGAGTTGAGCTGGGTGAGTTCGCCTTGGCTTCCGGGAAATACTTGGGGCAGCGTCTGAAGCAAATCCTGCACGGTAGTGCGACCGCTCTCCTCGATGTCGCCGCGATCGAGAGTGAGCAGGTTTGCCCCCGCGGGCACAGCGCCACGAATGCGCGTGCCGGTGACGACGATCTCTTCTTCGTCTTCGGTTCCGCTCACCGCCGCACTGGATGTCTGCGCAGTTTCAGCGCCGCTCGCGGCGCTCGCCTGCTGGGGGCGTGATGATCGCTCCTGAGCCAGCACAAGATTGCCGCCGCTGATGCGGCCGTTGTAGCCGGAGCGCGCAAGCAAAAGATCGAGCGCTTGTTGGCGTGTGTAGGAACCACGCAATTGCGGAGAGGGGAGTCGCCGCAGATCGTCTGAGAAATAGAGTGCATTGACGCGCGCTTGCCGCGCGAATTCGCTCAGGGCGCTGCTGAGAGGCTGAGCGGCGATATCGAATTCAATCCGCTCATCGCTGATCTGCTGGATGTCTTGCGCGAGCGCCGGTTCGGCAGCGGTGGCGCCCATCGCGCCGAGAATGAGAGCGGTTGCCAGCTTTCGCCGGCGGTCATCCCGCTTGGTGGTCTTGCCCTTCATGGTTTCCCCCTCCGCTCTTGAACGAGCGTTGTCGGGAGGAAGACACTTCAGCTCGAAAACTGCGCCACGTCTGCGCGAACAATGTTTGCGGATGGAGGACTAGCCCGCAGACACGCGCTCTCCGATGATCGCGGAGGAGGAACGCGATGAGAGGCATGGGCGATTTTCAAAGGGCGCAGATGAAGCATCGCGATGCGCGCGTCAGCGCGATGGCGCAGCATTTGCGCGCGGCGGTCGACCTCTGGGAAGAGATTCAGCTCTATCCATTCAAGAAAGAGGAGCCCGCCGAGCCGCCGCCTCCGCCACCAGCGCCGCCGCCCGTCGCAGCGTTGCCATCAGAGAAGCTTGCGTACGGAATCAAAGAGGCAGCGATCGCTCTTGGGATCAGTAAGACGACGATCTGGCGCGCGATGAAAGAGGGAAAGGTGTCGGCAGTGAAGGTGGGCAATCGCACGCTCATAAGGACGGAAGCGTTGCAGGCTTGGCATTCCGCTCGCGTCGCGGGATGACGGAGGTCTTATGCGCGAGATTCATCGACGCTTGAGAGACCTCTACTTCAAGGAAGGTTGGTCGACTGCAGCGGCGGCAAAGTGCGGCGGGTGCAGTGCGGCTTGGGTGAAGACGCGTGGCGGGCGTAAGCGTGGTGGAGGACGCTTCTGTGTCGTCGGAAATCTCGAGGTCTCGGGAAAAGACGAGCGCGTCGCCATCGGCATCGGCGTCAATCATGCGCATGAGCACCGCAAAGGAAGCGGTGATGCGGGCATCGTGCGGAGGATGGGCGCCGGGCTGGAGGACGCGTAATACCGGCCGTGCCGGATTAGGCTTCAGATAGAGTAGCACCGGCAAATCGCGCGGCTTGATTATGAAGCGGCTGGTTTGATGGCGGCCCAATCGGTCGAACAATTCGGATGCCTTGCTGACACGTCACGGACGATAAGGTTCATGAACGGCTGGAGCGGCAACAACAGCAGCTCAGACCGCGCGCGCCAGTGACCGCGCCAGCCGCTATGCGCATGATCGCTCATTCCCGTCCGCTAACACCTGCCGGCGACTACGTATTTTCCGGATCTCAAGTGACGAGAGGGCGCAGCGTATTTTCTTTGGAGTTGATAATCGTCATTCACGATCCTCCATTTTATTTCTAGGGCATGTCCCGGGCGTTCAGGCGCAAGGTCGGCCACCTGCGTTTGCCGCCTCCCGTAAAGTCAGACTCGCGGCCGCCCACGCGGCGGCCGCATACTTCAAGCCGCCGGCGCCTGAAAAAACACCGATCCCGCGCTGCCGGATGGGCATGGCGAGGCTTGAGCGTCACGGGCTTGATAACCATCATTCGACGCCAGGGCGCCCGCAGCTAGGCCTTAGTCACACTCCGCAGCAGGCGAGGCGGAGCGGAGACCACGGGTGACATGACCAAACAGAGCTGGGCGGAGCCGTTCA
Organism: uncultured Terricaulis sp.; assembly: GCA_964446305.1. Taxonomy (GTDB): domain Bacteria; phylum Pseudomonadota; class Alphaproteobacteria; order Caulobacterales; family Aquidulcibacteraceae; genus Vitreimonas. Next base: position 4,114 of record CAYUOC010000088.1, read on the forward strand.
AGATCAAGTCAGTCGAATTGTTGCGCATGACGACGCGCGAAGAGCGCGAAGAGATCATCGCCGAGGCGGGCTACAACACCTTCTTGATCCGCAGCCGAGACGTCTACATTGACCTTTTGACCGACTCCGGCACCGCGGCGATGAGCGATCGTCAGTGGGCAGGACTCATGCTCGGCGACGAAGCCTATGCCGGAAGCGAGAACTATTATCACCTCGAAGCGGCGATCCAGGAGCACTACGGATACCGATACCTGGTGCCGACGCACCAGGGGCGGGGAGCGGAGAACATTCTCTCTCAACTCATGATCAAGCCGGGCGATTGCATCCCCGGCAACATGTACTTCACGACGACACGCCTTCATCAGGAGTTGGCGGGCGGTGCGTTCGTGGATGTGATTGTAGATGAAGCGCATGAGCCGGCGAACGAGCATCCGTTTAAGGGCAACGTCGACATCGCTAAACTTGACCGGCTGGTGCGAGACGTTGGCGCCCAGCGAGTGCCGTATGTCAGCCTCGAAGCCAACGTCAACATGGCGGGCGGACAGCCGTTCTCGCTCGCCAATCTAAAGGAACTCAGCGCTTATTGCCGCGCGCGCAACATACCCATCATGCTCGACGGCACGCGCGCGATTGAAAACGCCTATTTCATCAAGGAGCGAGAAACCGGCTACGCGCAGAAGTCCGTCAAGGCCATTCTGCGGGAGATGTGCGATCTAACAGATGGCGCCACGGTCTCGGCGAAGAAGGATCTGCTCGTGAATATCGGGGGCTTCCTCGCTTTGAATGACGAGTCGCTGTTCAAGCGCGCGCAAAATCTGGCCGTCGTATACGAAGGGCTCCACACTTATGGCGGCTTGGCTGGACGCGACATGGAGGCGATGGCGCAGGGCTTGCGCGAAGCCGTCATGGAATCTCACCAAGCCGCGCGCATAGGCCAGGTCCGTTATCTCGGCGAGGCGCTCGCGGCCGCGGGCGTGCCCATCGTAAAGCCGATAGGATCGCACGGCGTGTTCCTCGATGCGGCGGCGTTTTTGCCCCACCTTGAGCGTGATGCATACCCAGCACAGGCTCTTGCCGCCGAGACCTATGTTGAGGCCGGTGTTCGCGCGATGGAGCGCGGCAACGTCTCAGCTGGGCGTGACCCGAAGACCGGCGCCAACAGGCGGCCCAAACTCGAACTCGTGCGGCTGACCATCCCCCGGCGGGTTTATACACAGGCTCATATGGACGTTGTGGCCGAAGCTGTAATTCGCGTGCATGAACGCGCGAACAAGATTGACGGCTTGCGTCTCACCTATGAGCCGGAATACCTGCGCTTTTTTCAGGCGCGATTCGAGCCGCTGGCGTCGCGACAGCCTTAGCGGTTGGCCCCGCGGCGCCTACCGTGCGATGTTGAGGGCGAACGGGACAGAGGCCATGACGAGCAACGAAGAGATCATCCGCAATTTTGTGGCTGCCTGGTCGCGTCTCAATGCCGGCGAGCTTGCATCTTACTTCGCCGAAGATGGCGTCTATCACAATATGCCGTTCGCACCTGTGTCGGGACGCGCCAACATCGAATCCTTCATCGCCAACTTCATCAAGCCGTGGACAGCCACGGATTGGGAAATTCTCAATCTGGTATGCGCAGGTGATATCGTCTTCGCCGAACGCATTGATCGCACCAAGATGGGCGCCAAGAACGTCGACCTGCCATGCTGTGGCGTGTTCGAGATGCGCTCAGGACAAATTCAGGTCTGGCGCGACTATTTCGATATGAGCACTTACGCGCGCGCCTCTGCGGGCGTATCCGGCTGATGTTTCAGCAAGCGCTCCGCCTCAATGCGGCGCCTCTTCTTGACCACAACGTTGGCCGCCAACAATCGCCGGACGGCAGTCTGCATCGACGTGCAACGAGAAAACGACTCCCGTCGCGCCACGCTCAGCGCAAAGGCGGAGCGCCGCGCCATAAGGGATGGGTCCTCGCAGCCAGAGGTCCAGTTTCTGCGGCCAGTCCTCTGCGGGCGCCAGGCGCGTAAGGCATTGGGCAACGATGAGCTGGGGGTGGTGGAAGGCGCTTCGATAGCCGAAGCGGCGCGCGTAGCAGTCAAAGAGGTGAATGCCGTTATAGTCGCCCGTAAGTTGCGCCATCGTCCATCCGACATCAGGACGAGATCGCCATTCCGCTACCACTGCGCGGGCCGCCGGCGCCGACGGCGGCTTCGGGGCGGGCTGGTGCGTTACCGAGATCCCATGACGGCCGCGATAGTGAAATGTGTTGAGTGCTTCCCAGACGAGGACGCCATCGGCGCGCGCCGTTGTCACAAGGTCAATCTCAACGGCGTTTTCGTAGACGCGTTGCGCCGCGGCTTCGGTCCGAAAAACATAGACCGCATCGACTGGAAGCTCAGCGTGTTGGACAATGCGATTGCGTGCCTGTAGCGCCTTCCAGATCGGCAGAGGAAACCGTGGGTGTGTGAGCACTACCATGTTCAGTCGAAAGCCGACGATCTGCGGATAGAGTAGTGGTAGAGATCTGGCTGGATCCGATCCGCTCAGCGCAAGGTATGTCGTAAGCGAGCGCCGATCGATGCGGTGCTCACGCCACGTTGCAGCGATTGGCGGGAGTTCGC
>CAYUOC010000088.1:6825-14897 GCA_964446305.1 uncultured Terricaulis sp.
GAGCGCCGATCGATGCGGTGCTCACGCCACGTTGCAGCGATTGGCGGGAGTTCGCCCGTCGGTCTCGGCGAAGACATAAGCGCGCTGAGCATGAATTGAAGCGCGCGCGGTGCGCGCTTGAACTCGATTTCGTCTGCGCGGTCGATTGAAGACATGATAGTCAGCTGTGCCACAATAAGGGCGCTGCGGCGCGCGTTTGACGCGGCGGACGAGACAAAGCGCCGCTTCTCGCTGCGGCGCCGATCAACGATGGGAATCTTCGGCTCTCCTAGAGCTCGGGGTGGGTCTCGATTGCTTGTTGTCAAGCGCACGCTTGATATTGCTCATTGATAAGCGCCCGGCTTTGGGCTCTGCTTGCGCGTGCGAACTCCTAAAGCGCCGGGGCTCCTTGGAGAAGGCGATGCTTGCGGTTCGGTGGTTGCGGATCGTCTTAGCGGCCATCGACGCCTGCATGGCGCTTCGATCTGCGCCGTTTGCGCTCGCGCGTGAGAGGCTGTGAACCGCGGCGATCCGCCTACGAAGTCAGCAGGTCGCCAGATGCTGTGCAGCAGAATTCGGGCAGGCTTGGTCACACTCTATCCGGGTTACTTTGCCCTCGTCATGGCGACGGGCATAATCTCCAACGCACTATTCCTTGAGGATCAACGTTCGCTCTCAGCGATCTTGTTTGCCCTCAACATTGTCGCTTATCCATTGCTCTGGTTGCTGACGGTCTTGCGCCTGTTGGCGGCGCGAGAGGCCTTCTGGGCGGACATCACGAGCCCCAAGCTCGTCTTTGCCTTCTTTACCAGCGTTGCCGCCACTGATGTATTGGGCGTGGGCATGAACCTCCGCGGCTGGAGCGATGCAGCGACGGCGATGTGGGTGTTTGCGCTCATTCTCTGGATAGGGCTCATCTATTTTTCGTTCGGCGTCCTCACCTTTCTCAATACGGCGCACGGGGCCAACGTCGTCCACGGCGGCTGGCTCATCGCAATCGTCGGAACCGAGTCGCTGGTCATTCTGGGCGCGGCCATCGCGCCAAATCTCGGCGCTCACCAACAGAGCGTGCTTGTGCTCATTCACATGTTCTGGGGCATCGGTCTTGCTCTCTACGGCATATTCGTCACCTTGTTCGCCTACCGCATCTTCTTCTTTGACATCGAGCCGGACGATGTAAGCCCGCTCATTTGGGTCGTGATGGGCGCGGCGGCGATCAGCACCAATGCTGGATCGGTGCTCATCTTGACCGACACCGGAATAGCTTTCCTTGAATCCATGCGCCCGTTCATAGACGGGGTGACGCTCATCATGTGGGCGTGGGCGACGTGGTGGATTCCATTGCTCGTGCTGTTCGGTTTCTGGAAGCATGGGGTGCGCCGCGCCCCCATCATCTATACGCCAATGCTCTGGAGTCTTGTGTTTCCGCTCGGCATGTACGCCTTGGCGAGCCTGCGTCTTTCCTTGGCGGCTGACTTCACGCCGCTGCGACTCATTTCCGGAGCGATGGTATGGGTGGCGCTAGGCGCGTGGTCGCTCACCGCCGCAGGGTTGATAATCTCCATGTGGCGCGGTGCGCGCGGCATTGGAGGAACTTAAGGTCCAAGCAGACGCGCGACCAGATCGAGTTGCAGAAAGCCGAGCACCATGAGGGCGTTGCCGGCCCATACGACGGTCGAAAGGCGAGCAAAGAGACGCCATTGCGGTCTGGCATGCTCGGCGCAACGCCAGACGGCAATGAGAATCCACGCCGTGTAGAGGGCGAGTGCTACAAGCAGCGTCTGCTCCATCCAGAGCTTTTGTTCGTGAAGCGCTTCAAGCAACAGCACGGCGAGGGCGACGCTGGTGAGAACGCCGTAGCCCCAATAGACCTTCCAGAGCGTCATTTGCCCGCGCCAGGCGCGCAGCTCCGGCGCGAAAACGAGTGAAAGCCAGCGCACGAGCCAAACCTCGGTATCTCGAAGCGCCAGTGTGACGCAGCGAGACCGGCGGGCAAGATGGGGCGCGCTCGGAATTTCGGCTACGGACCGATTGCGCTCGCCGTGGCCCGATTATGCCTTGGCCTCGAATTGGTCGAATGCGCGCAGCGCGTCGGCCGCATAGTTCATGGCTGGTCCACCGCCCATCTGAATGGCGACGCCCAGCGCCTCAGCCACATCCTGGCGGGTCGCGCCGGTGCGGCGGGCGCCGCGCGCGTGATAGGCGATGCAGCCTTCGCAGCGCGTGGCCACCGCGATCGCGAGTGCGAGCAGTTCCTTGGTCTTCTTATCCAGAGAGCCGGCCGTCTGCGCCGCTTTGGATAGTCCGCCAAAGGCCGCCACTGTCTCGGGAATGAGTTTGCGCAACTCAATCGCGTAAGCATCGATCTCGGCGATGCGCTCAGCGTAGTCCGTCGTCATTGATTGATACTCTTCCGGCCAAACATGAAGCAGCCGCTCCGCTTTGACACGGAGCGGCGTGCCCGACCAAGCGTTCCGCGCCTCCACGGTGCGGGCGGCTGGCCTCTTGAAGCGCTGGGGGATGCGCTAGAGGCAAAGTCAAACACGGCCCCGAGCGGACGCGTTTGACCATCGTCAAGTCGTAGCGTGGTCGATTGCCGCAATGGCCGAGGCGGATGCTTCAAGGAACGGCGGGCGGTTTGATCGGCCTCAATATCGAGGCCGGCCATGGGCGCAAAGCTTGATGTGGGGAGCCTGCGCCAATGAACGATGCCTCCGCACTTGATCTCTTGCGCCAGTGTGAGGAAGCGCACGCCGCCGGGCGCGATTTTCCCACGATCTGGAACACGCTCTTGAAACGCCATCCGCTCGTGCGCGGCATACCCGGCCACGAAGTCCGGAGCGGCGAAGTCCTCATCGTCGTGCAATTGCTGAGCGGCCAACGGCTCGCCTCATCGACGCGCGGTTTTTCTCTCCTCTAGCGGAGAGAGCCATTGATGCGCATCAAACGAGTTCGTCCCGCCGCACGTTAAGGCCTTCGCATGCGAACCATCATCGAGCCGTTCCGCATCAAGTCGGTCGAGCCAATCCGAATGACCTCGCGCACTGAGCGGCAGGAGATTCTTGCCCGCGCTGGCTACAATCTATTCCGCATCCGAGCTGAAGACGTCATCGTCGACCTTCTGACCGATTCAGGCGTTGCGGCGATGAGCGCCGAACAATGGGCCGCGCTTATGCGCGGCGATGAATCTTATGCAGGCTCAGCCTCGTTCGAAAGGTTTGACGCGGCGGTAAAGCGGCTTATGCCGTTCAAGCACGTGATCCCCACCCATCAGGGGCGCGCAGCCGAAGCCATTCTATTTGCGCTCCTGGGCGGGCCAGGAAAAATCATCCCATCCAACACTCACTTCGATACGACCCGCGCCAATATCGAGGCGACGAACGCCGAAGCAATCGATCTTATCTGCGCCGCGGCTGACGATGTCGCCTCCGAGGCTCCGTTCAAGGGAAACATGGACCTGGAACGTCTGGGCGCCCTTCTGGAGCGCGACGGCGCGCGGATTCCCTGCGTCATGATGACGATCACCAATAATGCGGGCGGCGGTCAGCCCGCCAGTCTTGCGAACATTAGGGCGGTTGCCGAAATCGCGCGCCGCCATGGCAAACTCTTCGTCATCGACGGCTGCCGCTTTGCGGAGAATGCCTGGTTTGTCAAAGAGCGGGAGGAGGGGCAGAAGCACCGAGCCATCGTAGAAATCGTCAACGACATCTTCGCCTGCGCCGACGCCATGACGATGTCGGCCAAGAAAGACGCCTTCGCCAATATCGGCGGCTGGCTCGCGCTCAATGACGACGAGTTGGCCGAAGAAGCGCGGACCCGTCTTATCCTCACGGAGGGCTTTCCGACTTACGGCGGACTGGCTGGGCGCGATCTTGACGCCATCGCCCAAGGCCTGTCCGAGATCATCGATGAAGACTATCTGCGCTATCGCGTGCGCGTGAACGAATATGTACTTGAACGGCTTATCGCCAAGGATGTTCCGATTGTACGCCCGGCGGGCGGACATGCGGTGTTCTTGGACGCCGGCGCAATGCTTCCCCACATTCCGCCGCTCCACTACCCGGGGCAGGCGCTCGCCACGGCGCTTTACGAAGAAGGCGGTGTGCGCGGCTGCGAGATCGGCAGCGTCATGTTCGGAAGCCACCCTGACGGCAGCGAGCGGCCGGCGCGCCGCGAACTGGTGCGCTTGGCCATGCCACGCCGGGTCTATACGCAAAGTCACGCTGACTATGTCGTCGAGACGATTCTCGCCGTGCACCGGCGGCGCAGCGCTCTCGGCGGCATGCGGATTGTCCGTCAGCCACGGGCGCTTCGACATTTCACGGCTGCGTTCAGCCCGATGTGCTGAGACCGAGTTTACGCCATTGCTCGATACTCATCTCCCAATAGCGCGAGCGACGTTCGCTTCCATCGGCGCGCCGGGACTGGCGTTCCCCCATGGGCAAGAAGCCGGCAGCCTCGATCACGCGTGCTGAACGCACATTGTCGAGCGCTGCGGTCACACAGATGAGGCGGACTTTTAACGCCTCAAACATCCAAGCAAAGCTACGCAATGCTCCAGTCTTGCCGAGGCCCGCGCCCTGATGCTCGGCGCGAAAGCCTCCGGCGATCTCCGCGGCGGCCAGTTCGGGCCAAACCGTGAAGTAGGAGTAGGAATAGATCGTACCGTCAGCCGCGCCGCGAACCGTCAGGAGCGCCTCGCCGCGCTGGCGCTTCGCTCGCGCGTCGGCGATCCACGCGCTCACCGTCTCTAGCGTGATCGGCGAGGGCAGATCGTATATCGCGTTCGATAGCGAGGGATCAGCCAGCAAGTGTGTCAGCGCTTGCACATCGCTCTCGCTTGCTTCCATACAATCGCCACCGAGACCCGACGGATCGGCCGCGATGACGGCGGCGCGAATGGTGCCGGCCTCCTCCGGCGTCACATAGAGCCGGGTCTTCGGCGGCGCGCGCACCGCCGTTGGGCCGTTTTGGCGGCGCGATAATCGCTGTCCGGCGCCGATAGGAAGATCTTTTCCGGGTTCATGATCCCTTTGGGGTCGAGCCCAGCTTTAATAGCGGCCATCAGATCGACTGCGCCACCCAATTCGTGGCGAAGTGATTCGCGCTTTCCCATGCCTATGCCGTGCTCGCCGGTTGATGTGCCATCCATCGCAATCGCGCGCGCCACGAGTGTGTCGTTGAAACGTTTGGCCGCGTCGGTTTCTTCGGGTTTGGTTGTGTCGAGCAGCAAGATGACATGGAAGTTGCCGTCGCCGATATGGCCAAGAACCACCGCTGGAAACGGCAACGCGGCGATGTCCTTCTTGGTCTCTTCAATGCACTCGGGCAATCGGCTGATGGGGACGCAGACATCTGTCGACCAAGGACGCGCCCCAGGGCGCAAGCTGAGCGCGGCAAGGCCTGCATTGTGCCTAGCCTTCCAGAGTTGATTGCGCGCTTCGGTTTCAACAGCCCAACGAAAGTCGCCGCCGCCATTGTCTCTGGCGATGGCGCGCGCCCGTTCCGCGTGAGCGGCGACGTCTTCCGCGGAACCGTGAAACTCCAGAAACAAGGCGTCGCTTTGGGCGTAGTCAGTCGCGAACGTATGGTTGACCGCCCCCATTGCGACGTCGTCGAGGTATTCGGCGCGCGCCAGCGGCAGCCCGCATTGAATTGCCTCAATCACCGTCGAGGTCGCTCCTCGTGACGATGCGAAGGCGCACACCGCCGCACTCATAGCTTCGGGGACAGGGTGCAATTTCAGCGTCACGTCGGCGATGATGCCGAGCGTGCCTTCGCTGCCGACGAAGAGATGGGTTAAGTCATAGCCGGCCGAAGATTTGCGCGCCCGGCGCGCCGTCTTGATGACCTGCCCGTTCGCCGTGACGACCGTCAGCGCAATCACATTTTCGCGCATGCCGCCATAGCGGAGCGTGGTCGTTCCGGAAGCGCGGGTCGAGGCCATGCCGCCGATGCTGGCGTCGGCGCCGGGATCAACCGGAAAGAAGAGCCCGGTATGGCGCAGCTCTTCGTTGAGGGCCGAGCGCGTCACACCCGGTTCCACCGTGCAATCCTGGTCCTCGGTGCTGACGCGGAGCACGCGCTTCATGCCGGAAAGATCGATCGAGACGCCGCCGCGTGGCGCGCCGACATGGCATTCGAGCGATGTGCCGGCGCCATAAGGAATGATCGGAACCTTGTGTTCGGCGCAGGCACGAACGATGGCGATGATTTCTTCCAGAGTCTCGGCCGTTGCGACCGCCTGTGGCGGCAGCGGCGCAAAATGCATGCCGGCGCCTGCGTGCTGGTCGCGAACCGCGACGGCTCGGCTGAAGCGGGCGCCGAGCAGGGTCGAGAGCTGCGCGCAGAGCGCGCTGGGCAAGTCCTTCATCGGATCATCACCTCGATGAGTGCGGGACCAGGACTGGCGTAGCTGCGCGTCAGTGCGGCGGTGAGCGCCGCGGGTGTTTCCACGCGCTCGGCGGGAACGCCAAAGCCGCGCGCGATGCTGCAGAAGTCGATCGCGGGGCGCTTCAGGTCGAAGAGCGCGTTCGCCGCCTCGGACAATTGATTGACGCCGGCACGAATCATCTCCAGGCGCAAGATGGCGTAAGCGCCGTTGTTGAGAATGACATTGGTTACGTCGAGGCCCTCGCGCGCTTGCGTCCACAGCGCCTGGATCGTGTAGAGCGCGCTGCCGTCTGCCTCCAAAGCGATGACTCTACGTTCTGGGCAGGCGATTGCCGCGCCCGTCGCGAGCGGCAGACCTTGGCCAATCGATCCGCCGGTCAGCGTCAGCCAGTCGTGTGGCGGACTGGCGGCGGCCAATTCATAACAGAAGAGACCCGCTGTGTTGGATTCATCGCAGACGATGGCGTTGGCGGGCAGCGTGGACGCAAAGCATTGCGCTAATGCGGTTGGATCAATTGCGCCGCCAACGGGCGGCGAGGGCGTTGTTGGAAGCGGCGCCACAACGTCGCCAGTCTCAAGTAACGCGGCGAGCGCTTTGAGCGCGCGCTCGACGCCGCCGCCATTGGCGGTGAGTGAAAACATGCGTGCGCCATCGGGCGAGAGTTTCGTCGGCCGTCCGGGAAGGGCGAAGAACGCGACGGGCTCAGCGGCGCCGGCGAGAACGATGGTCTCCACCTCAGCTAAGGCGGCGGCGGCCATCTCGCTGAGATAGGGCAAGCGCTTCAACTGCGCCGCCGATCCCTCGCGGCGCACGCGAGCGGGAAAAGTCTCGATTAGAACAAGAGCGCCGGTCTTGGCGCCGATCCGTTGAGCGGCCGAACAAGCCGCCGCGGAGAGGAATCGTCCGCCGAGCAAGAGCAAGGTACGCGGTCCCAAGAGCTGAGCCGCTTCTTCAATGCAGTTGGAATCGAGCCTCTCATCAGGCGCCGGCGCCGGTGATAGGAGTGCAAGCGCATCATCGCTCCAGGCAATGTCGGCAGGCAGAATAAGAGCGGCGGGACCCAGCAGCCGCGCCGCTGCAAATGCGTCGCGCGTCAAGGGGAGCAGATCAGCGGTTTCCTCCACCGTTTGAACCCATGATGAAACGGGGCGCGCCAGAGCGGCGATATCGCTCGCCAGCGGCGGATTGTTGGCGCGGTGGAACGTGGCGTGCTCGCCAATCAACGAGACGATTGGCGTTCGCGCGCGATAGGCGTTGTGCAAATTGGCGAGCCCGTTGCCGAGGCCTGGACCCAAATGAAGCAACGTCAACGCCGGCGCCTGCATCATGCGGCCATAACCGTCAGCGGCGCCCGTCGCCACGCCTTCGAACAGACATAAGACCGGGCGGATGTCCGGCGCGGAATCGAGCGCTGCGACCAGGTGCATTTCAGAGGTGCCGGGGTTGGCAAAGCAGGCCCGAACGCCTTCGCGCTGAGCAAGCTCCAGCAGGCTTTGGGCCGCCTTCATGCGTTGGCGCCGCTGAGGCTCGCTTCGACCAGCCGGCGCGCTCCAGGCGTGACGTTCATCAGCCGAAGACCTGCGCCGCGCGCCCAGCGCGCAAGCATGCGCTCGTCAGCGTAGAGTTTGGCGATCGCGTTAGTGGCCGCGAAGAGCGGAAGCGTCGCGCGTCTATGATCGCGCTCATAGCGGCTGAGGCC
>CAYUOC010000089.1:0-2325 GCA_964446305.1 uncultured Terricaulis sp.
CCAGTCGTCGAATAGGGAGTCTACGGGCAGGTCGCCCCGAGCTTGGTTCAACAGCAGCGAGCGCTTGTCTTCGCCGGTGATGAGTAACGCCACCGCGCTTGCGCGATAAAACGCGGATCGGGTCAATGTCAGACGTTGCGACGAACCGGTGGCCCCGGGCGCGTTGACCGAAATCACGGTTCGAGGATTGTTTCTGTCGAGCGCTGCCGCGAGTTCCGGCGACTCCGGAAACCACGAGGCCGTGTGACCATCTCCGCCCATGCCCATCAGTGCGATATCGATCGGCTTGTCTTTGTAGAGTGCATCGGCGCGAGTAGCCGCTCCGTCCAAGCTTGTGCCGTCTGAATACATCGGCAGGAGCTTGGCGCCGGCCGCCAAGGCGGGCGCAAGCGCTCGTCGCAGCATTCCCTCGTTTGAATCGGGGTGGGAGGGAGGAACGAAGCGCTCGTCTACGAGCATGAAGGTTACATGCTGCCAGTGATACGTCTGGGCGGCTAGCGCGCGGTAAGCGGGCTCCGGAGTGCTACCGCCCGACAGCGCGGCAAACGCTTCGCCACGTTGCAGAACACCTTGCCTCAAACCTTGGAAGATGCGTTCCGCCGCTGCCTGCATAAGCAGCGCGCGAGTTTCAAACGTGCGGATATCGATCATTTTCCGCGTTTAGCGAGTAGATCACGCAACATTTTTTCGACGTTGTCGCCGTGCTCTGCGTTGGCTAGCGCGTACGCGGTCGTCGCCTGCATGTAGCCAACTTTGTCACCGCAATCGTACGTCGTGCCTTCGTACTCAAGCGCATGGAACGTTTGCTGCGCCATCAGACGCACCATCGAATCCGTAAGCTGAATCTCGTTGCCCGCGCCTGGGCCCTGGCTTTCGAGCAGTTCGAAGATTTCAGGCTGCAGAATGTAGCGGCCGCTGATGAAAAGATTGGAGGGCGCGTCCTCGCGCTTGGGCTTCTCGACCATGCCCTTCATTTTGATCAAACGCCCGTCGCGACTTTCCGGCGTGATGACGCCATAGCGTTCCGGCGTGTCGGTCGGCTCGACTGCGATGACGTTGCCGCCGACCTTGTTGTACGCCTCGACCATCTGCCCCAGGCACGAGGGCTTCGCCATCATAAGCATGTCCGGCAGCATCACCGCGAACGGCTCGTCGCCGACGATGTCCCGCGCGCACCAGACGGCATGGCCGAGCCCGAGCGCCGCCTGCTGGCGCACAAAACTCATCGAACCCGCGACGGGCACCGAGAGCTCCGCTTCGGCCAGCTGAGCCGTCTTTCCCTTCTCGCGAAGTATTACTTCGAGTTCATACGATCGGTCGAAATAATCCTCGATCGCACCCTTATTTCGCCCGGTGACGAAGATTATGTGCTCGATGCCGGCGGCCAGAGCTTCGTCCACGACGTACTGGATCGCCGGCCGGTCGAACACAGGAAGCAATTCTTTCGGGATCGCCTTGGTGGCGGGGAGCACACGCGTCCCGAAGCCAGCGACCGGGAGTACCGCTTTCCGTAGCGTTCGGGGTGATGTGGAGGCGCTAGCCATTGTGGTTCCGTGTTCGGCGCCGCAGCAACGGCGGTTTCCGGCTCACCTTACACCGCAAGCCTGAACCAGTCGCAACTGCGCATGAGCGTCAGATTCGGCTGAAATTCAGGATTTTCCGATAGGGTGGTCTCAAGCCGCTCAAGTCGGTGGGTAGGGGTGTCGAGAGTAGTGACGGGAGTCACGGACGGTCTCTCTTCGGCGCCGCAAAGTAGCAATTGCCATCGTGGCAACCTTTTGTTAACTGACCGCCGCCGGTCCGGGAGTTCTCCACACTATGTCCCCCTCAAACATCAAAGCCACCGTCCGCATGGTCGTGGCCAGCTTCGTTGCTGGCGCCGGCGCGATGGTTATGGTGGGCCTCGTCGCCCCCGTGGCGATGCAGGGTGGCCTCTCGATGCGCGACGCGTTCGCGAACGAGATGGAGCAACAAGCTCCGGCAATCGAGCCGCTTGATGTCGCCGCGATCGAAGCGACGTTGGCGCAAGCCGAGCAGTCCATGGCTGCGGCGCGCGCGACGACCGACGATAACGTCAGCCGCCTGCAAGCGCTCGCCGGTCGCTAATCAGCGATCACAAGATCGACTGACCCGTCGATTTCCAGTCTTTCAGGAATGCTTCTAGGCCCATGTCCGTGAGGACGTGCTTGTAGAGGCTTTTGAACACCGCTGGCGGGATGGTCGCGCAATCCGCGCCCGCAATCGCCGCGTCGCGCACATGGCCCGCGGTTCGGATCGAGGCGGCGAGGATCGATGTCGGATAGTCGTAATTGTCATAGATCGCGC
>CAYUOC010000089.1:2425-14703 GCA_964446305.1 uncultured Terricaulis sp.
CGGATCGAGGCGGCGAGGATCGATGTCGGATAGTCGTAATTGTCATAGATCGCGCGAATTTCGCGGATCAGCTCCATGCCGTCTTGGCCGTTATCGTCGAGACGGCCGAGGAAGGGCGAGATGAATGTCGCGCCCGCTTTCGCGGCGAGCAGCGCTTGAACAGCGGAAAAGCAGAGCGTGACGTTGGTCGGATGACCATCGTCCTCAAGCCGTTTGCACGCTTTCAATCCTTCCGGCGTAAGCGGCAGCTTCACGACGATATTGTCGGCCACGCCGCGCAGCTTCAGCCCTTCCTTGATCATGGTCTCCGCGTCCTGAGCGACGACCTCGGCGCTGACGGGGCCGGGCACGGCCGCGCAGATCTCCGCGAGCGTTTCGAAGAAGTCGCGACCCGCTTTCGCAACGAGTGATGGATTCGTTGTAACGCCGTCGACCAACCCGGTCTGCGCCAGCGCTTTGAGTTCCGTGGCGTCGGCGCTGTCGATGAAAATCAGCATGTGAATCTCCGCATGTCGCATTCCCGCGACCGCTTTCCGCTGATACCGGACTGCTCTTCTCAGGCAAAGCCTCCGAATCGGCGCTAAAGAGCCCTGAGCCGAAGGAACTCCAATGAGCAAAAGCGAACAGATCGAAGGCGTCGAGGCGAAAGAACTCGCCAACGCCATCCGCGCCCTGGCGATGGACGCCGTGGAGCAAGCCAAATCCGGTCACCCCGGCATGCCGATGGGCATGGCCGACGCGGCGACGGTATTGTTCGCAAAGTTCCTGAAATACGATCCGAGCAACCCAAGCTGGCCCGATCGCGATCGCTTCGTGCTCTCCGCCGGTCACGGTTCGATGCTGCTCTACGCGCTGCTGCATCTCACCGGCTACGCGGACATGACGCTCGATGAGATCAAGCGCTTCCGCCAACTCGGCTCGAAGACCGCTGGCCACCCCGAGAATTTCCTCGCCAGTGGCATCGAGACGACAACCGGTCCGCTCGGGCAGGGGCTCGCGAATGCTGTCGGCATGGCGATGGCGGAGGCGCATCTCGCCGCACGCTTCGGCGGCGCGCTCGTCGATCACCGCACCTGGGTTATCGCAGGCGACGGCTGTTTGATGGAAGGCATCAGCCAGGAAGCCATCGCGCTTGCCGGCCGCCAGAAGCTCAACAAGTTGATCGTGATCTGGGACGATAACTCGATCTCGATCGACGGCGCCGTCTCGCTCGCCGACACGACCGATCAGAAGGCGCGCTTCGCCGCCAGTGGCTGGAGCGTGCTCTCGTGCGATGGGCATGATTTCGCGGATGTCGAGCGCGCCTTCGAAGCGGCGACCAAGTCCGATCGCCCGGTGATGATCGCGTGCAAGACGACGATTGGCTTTGGCTCACCGAAGAAGGCGGGCACCGCGAAGGCGCACGGCGAGGCGCTTGGGGCGGAGGAACTGACGGCGACCAAAGCCGCGCTCGGCTGGAAGTATGGCCCGTTCGAAGTGCCGGACCATATTCGCGCGGCATGGCTCAAGGTTGGCGCGCGCGGCGCTGGCAAGCGCGAAGAATGGTCAGCGCGGCTGAAGAAGTCCGAGCATAAGGACGCATTCGCCGCCGCCATGAGCGATGGAAACATCGATGCGGCTGTTGCCGCGCTCGGCATGCACGCGGCCAAGATGGCGTCGGAAAAGCCGTCCGTGGCGACGCGCGCGTCATCTCACGGCGCAATTGACGCGATGTTCGACGCTTGCCCCGAATTGCTCGGCGGCTCCGCCGATCTCACCGGCTCGAACCTCACCCTGGCCAAAGGCTCAAAGGACTTCACGCCCGAGGATCGCGCTGGTCGCTATGTGCGCTACGGCATCCGCGAGCACGGCATGGCCGCCGCGATGAACGGCATGGCGCTGCATGGCGGCGTTGTTCCGTACGGCGGCACGTTCTTGACCTTCGCGGATTATTCGCGCCCCGCCATTCGCTTGAGTGCATTGATGGGCATTCGCGTCATTCATGTGATGACGCACGATTCCATCGGTCTCGGCGAAGATGGCCCGACGCACCAATCTGTCGAGCATCTCGCCAGCCTGCGCGCCATTCCGAACCTCTACGTCTTCCGCCCGGCTGATGCGGTCGAGACTGCGGAATGCTGGCAAGCGGCGCTGTTGCGCGATGATGGCCCGAGTCTGCTTGCGCTCTCACGCCAGGCGACGCCGGCGCTGCGTGATGACGCGAGCGAAAATCTCTCGGTGCGCGGCGCCTATGAATTACTGCCGGCGGAAGGTGGCCCATCGCGCGTTGCGATTTTCGCGACCGGCACTGAAGTTGCGCTCGCCGTGAAGGCGCGCGAGGCGCTGCAGAAGGATGGCATCCCGACGCGCGTGGTTTCCGCGCCGTGCTTTGAGATGTTCGAGTTGCAGGACGATGCCTATCAGGACGCCGTCTGCGGCGACGATGAGGAATTGAAGATCGGCGTCGAAGCGGCGATCGGGCAGGGCTGGTTCGAGGCCTTCGGGCTCGACGCCTTCGTCGGAATGTCGACGTTCGGCACGTCAGCGCCGGCGAAGGATGCCTATGCACACTTCGGCATCACTGCCGAGGCGATCGTCGAAGCTGCGAAAGACCTGCTCTAATTCACCGGCGGAGTGACCCAGGCGCCCCGGCGCAGGACGTAAGCGTCCGCGTCTTTGCGCTCGGACTCCGGGTACCAGCTCTTTCCATCATCTTCTGATACCTCGTATTGCCAAAGCAGGTTGACGACCCCCTCTGGCTCGGGGCTTTCAGTTTCGTGGCGTGAAAAGAACAGGCGCATGCCCGACAACGCGGAGCGCTGATCTAGGTTGCATGCAATTCCTCCGCAGCGCGCTTGAGCGCCTCGCGGTCTTGCGCCATAGCGCGTGGCGCTATCAAAACCCCGCCCCTGGCGGCGATCACCACCAAGTCAGGGCCTTCAACGGCCTTCGCTGTCACGCCGCTCGCGATCATCTTCGAGACGTCAGCGCTCGCTGCCGCGCCCAACACCGCGAAACCATCGGCATCGCGCGGCGCCAAACGCCATACTTCAGCCCACGAGCCCACGTCCGCCCAGCCGATGTCGCCTGGAACAACGGCGGCGCGCGCCGTCCCCTCCATGACCGCGACATCCAGGGGCAATTTGGCTGCGGCGGCGTACTCGTCGCCAAGCTCAATGTGGATGCCTGACCGCTTGGCGTTCCCGAGCGAAGCGACGGCGCGCTCACGAATGGCGTCGTGCGCGCCAAATTCGGACAGCAACACCTCTGGCGCGAACAGGAACATGCCGCTGTTCCAGGAGTAACCGCCATCCGCGAGATAGCGCGCCGCTATTTGCGTGTCTGGCTTCTCCTTGAATGCATCGATGGCGAAGACGCCGTCGCCAAGACCAGCGCCCCGTTTGATGTAACCGTAGCCGGTCGCAGCACGATCCGGCGTGATGCCAAACGTCACGATCCGCTCGTATGCAACGACTGCCGCGCAACCAACCGCGTCATGAAACGCCGTGACATTCGCGATAAAATGATCGGAAGGGACGAGCAGAACGAGCGCGCTCGCGTCCATCTCTCGTGCGAACGCGGCCGCGGCGGCGGCGACAGCGGCCGTGTTGCGCGCCTCCGGTTCGATGATGATGGCGGCCGGCTGAGTGTCTGCTTCGCGGAATGCAGTCTCAACGCGCGCCACATGCTTCCGGCCACAAAGCGCAAGTGGCGGCGTGAACGAGATATCGCCCCCCTTGCCGCTCACGCGCGCGACCGTTTCCGCGAACATGGTGCGCGGGCCCGTCAGCGCGTGAAATTGTTTGGGATGATCTTCCGTCGAGAGCGGCCATAGCCGCGTGCCGGCGCCGCCGGACATGATCGCGGGAATGATCTTCAGGGTCATCTAGACCCTGTAATAATCCCGATACCACTCAACAAAGCGTTTCACGCCGACTTCGATCGGCGTGCGCGGAGCGAAATCGACGTCGCGGGCGAGGTCGTCCACGTCTGCGAATGTCGCAGGCACATCGCCCGGCTGCATCGGCATCATGTTCTTGGTCGCCTCGCGCCCGAGTTCCTTTTCGAGGACGGCAATGACGTCCAGGAGCTTCGCGGGCGAGTGATTGCCGATGTTGTAGATTTGATAGGGCGCGTTCGAGGTCGCCGGATCGGGCGCGAGGCTATCCCAGTTCGGGTTCGGGGCAGGGATGCGTAGGCCGACGCGGTAGAGCGACTCCACGATGTCATCGACATAGGTGAAGTCGCGCTGCATCAGGCCGTTATTGAACACGTCGATCGGCTTGCCTTCGAGGATCGCCTTCGTGAACAGGAACATCATCATGTCTGGCCGGCCCCACGGGCCATAGACCGTGAAGAAGCGCAGGCCCGTGACAGGCAGGCGATAGAGGTGCGCGTAGGAGTGGGCGAAGAGTTCGTTGGCCTTTTTCGAGGCGGCATAAACGCTGAGCGGATGATCGACGTTCTGGTGCACCGAGAACGGCATCTTGGTGCCCGCGCCATAGACGGAGCTCGATGAGGCGAACACCAAATGCCCCGTCTTGTTGTGACGGCAGCACTCGAGAATGTTCATGAACCCTTCGAGGTTCGCCGAGATGTAGGCTTGCGGATTGACCAGCGAGTAGCGCACGCCGGCCTGAGCTGCGAGATTGTAGACCAGATCGAACTGGTGCTCCTTGAAGAGCGCGTTCAGAGTGCTCGCGTCCTCAAGCTCGGCCTGAACGAAGGTGAAGCCGGATTTCTCCTGCAGCTTCTTCACCCGCGCCTGCTTCAGCTCGACACTATAATAGTCGGATAAGCAATCGTAGCCGATAACTGTGCGCCCTTCGCGCATCAGCCGTTCTGCCAAGTGATAGCCAATGAAGCCGGCGGCGCCGGTCACGAGCACGGGTTTCATCGTTGTTCTTCCGGCGCAGCGCTGCGGGGGTCCGCGGTTGTTTTCAATGTGGCGTTTCGATAAGTGGGGACGCTAGCGAAATCAACTGACTGCCGACATTTCAGAGTTAATCATGAACACGCGCCGCCGCATCGCCGTCATCGGCCTGGGCTATGTAGGTCTGCCGGCGGCCATCGCGTTCGCGCGCAAGGGATTTTCGGTCATTGGCTTTGAGATCGACGCGTCGCGCGTCGCCGAGCTGCGCGAAGGCAAGGACCGCACGCGCGAAGTCACCGCCGAAGAGCTGCGCGCGCTCGATCTTTATGTGACGACCGACGTGGAAGACCTGAAGAAGGCTGACTTCTTCATCGTCACCGTGCCGACCCCGATTGACGATGCCATGGTGCCCGATCTCTCTGCCGTCCACGGCGCCTCGCGCACCGTGGGGACGGCGCTGAAGAAGGGCGACATCGTCGTCTATGAATCGACGGTCTATCCGGGCTGTACCGAAGACGAGTGCGGCCCGATCCTGGAAGAGGTTTCGGGCCTCAAGGCCGGCGTCGATTTCACCTTGGGCTTTTCGCCGGAGCGTATCAATCCGGGCGATCAAGCCCACCGCTTCGAGACGATCGTGAAGGTTGTCTCAGGCTCGGATGCCAAGACGCTGGACATCGTCGCTGAAACTTACGGCGAAGTGGTCACGGCGGGCGTTCACCGCGCCCCGTCGATCAAGGTCGCCGAGGCGGCGAAGGTGATCGAGAACACGCAGCGGGACATCAACATCGCGCTGATGAACGAGCTGGCGCTGATCAACGCGCGCCTGGGCCTCGATACTGGCGATGTGCTCGCCGCGGCGCGCACCAAGTGGAACTTCCTCGGCTTCACGCCTGGCCTCGTCGGCGGCCACTGTATTGGTGTCGATCCGTATTACCTGACCCACAAGGCTCAGCAGGTGGGCTATCACCCGCAAGTCGTGCTCGCAGGCCGGCGCGTGAACGATAGCATCGGGCCCCACATTGGCCGCGAGTGCGTGCGGCTTCTGAAATCCGGCAAATCCAACCCGCGCGTGGCGGTGCTCGGCGTCACCTTCAAGGAGGACGTGCCGGACGTCCGCAACTCCAAGGTCTATGACATCGTCGACGAGCTTCGACGCTTCGGTTTCGAAGTCATCGCTCACGATCCGCACGCCGACGCCGATCTTTCGGCTGAGCATGGCGCGGCGCTGACGGCTTTTGACGCCATTGGCGAAGTCGACGCCGTCATTCTCGCTGTGTCGCACAAGGAATTCCGCGATGGCGGCTGGCCGATGGTGACCAAATTGTTGGCCGGCGGCAAAGGCGTGGTGATGGACGTCCGCGGCTTCCTCGACCGCAGCCAAATGCCGGATGGCATCACGCTCTGGCGGCTCTGACGCTCAGCGCCGCGATCAACGCGGCCGCCAGCAGCAGCGTTGCGATCCACCATTCCTGCCACACGCTCCAGCCGATATTGGCCATGAGCCCGAACATACAGAGGACTGCTGCGGTGGCCGCGCCGCCGAGCTTGTCGTGCGCGAACGTGCGCGAAAGTCGCCAGCCGCCATAAGCGAGCAGGGCGGCTGCGAGCAGGGCGCCGACCAGGCCGAGATCGTGCCAAATCTGCAGTGACGCGCTGTGCGGGTGCACGGGAATGCCGCGCATCTCCATGCCGCGAATACTGATCATCTCCGTCGTCGCGCGGCCCGCGTCGATGCCGTGTCCGATCCACGGCTGCTCCATGATCTGCGCGCAGGTGTAGCGCCAGATCGCGATGCGATGCGCCCAGCTCATCGGCACGGCTTCGACAAGTTGCGGATTTGCTACGAGAAGCGGCGTCGCGAACGGTGCGATAAGCAGCCACGCCGCTAGCGAGAGCGAAAGCGCGAGAATCGAAAGCTGCGGCGCGGCGAACGCCACCGCGAACACGATGAGACCCAAGCCAAATCCGACCGCCGTCGATTGCTGCCCGAACTGCAACGAGAGCACGGCGCACACAATGACGACCGCGAGCGCCGCCAAGCGCAGGGCCGCGCGCCCGCTCGCCAGCAGCCAAGCCACCGCCGGCCAGACCAGCGCCAGCAGCACGATCAGCCCGCGGCTCGGATTGCGGTTGAGTTCGCCCCAGGGGAGGTCGGGTTCGGCGGCGCGGTTCAGAGGCATGTCGAACGCCGCCTCGACCCCCAGAAACACCGCGAGCATCGCGAACGCGGCCACAGCCCCCGCCAGCGTCAGCGTCGCGGTTCTTTCGTTCGCGGCCGCGCCAATCGCGAAGGGCAGCCCGACCGCCATCACCAGCAGCACCTTCGGTCCGCTCGGACCCTCCCAGGCCGACCAAAATCCGGAAACCGCCGCCCAGGCCACAAACGCCAGCAGCAACAGCGCCCATAGCCTAGGTTTTTCAATGACTTGCCGAAACATCGCCGGGCTGAGCGCCGCCAATCCGGCCAGCCCGATCAGCACCGGCAACCCCATTGCCCCCGCTACCGCCACCGCCGGCAGCAGCGTGAAGGCGGCTGCGCGCGCGTAGTCAGCGGGTCGGAGGCCGGGCGTCATCTCTGCTTCCATCGCATTCCCGGCGACCATTTCGTAAGCAACATTTCAGCACCGTCACTGGATTAGATACCCTTAGTGCTTGTCTGGCGGCGAGTTTTAGTGCTTTTGTTACCCCTGTAGCGCGTATTGGGGGCCCCAGAAGGGGACGGCGCGCTGAGTCGCGCGTGGAGCGGTTTATGGCGGGACAGCTTTCGAAGTACGAACGCGAAGTGCGCGACACCGTCGTCAAGTCGAGTCTGACTGGCGTCGCTGCTGCTGCAATCGCTGTCACCTTCATCGCGCCCCAAGGCTTCGGCGGCATGATCGGCCAGTCGCTCGCGTCTGGTTTCGGATTCGATTCCACCGCCAACGCTGCTGACAATCCTTACGCAAGTCTTCCCGCGTATCCGGCGCCGCTCTCGCAACAAGAGCTGAACGAGATCCGCGGCCAACTCGCATCGACGACGGCTTCGCTCGCGCTCTCGCGCGCCGCGACCGACGATAAGATCGAGCATGTGCGTTCGCTCGCCATGAGCGATGACCTGGTGACGTTCACGCCGTCGCGCTCCGCGCCGGTTCCGTCCGCGCCGCAAGCGACCCTGCGTCTCGCGCTCAGCGAGCCGGCGACGTTCGCCGATGCGCCGGTCGAAGCGTACGTCGC
The DNA here is from genome assembly GCA_964446305.1 of uncultured Terricaulis sp. GTDB lineage: Bacteria > Pseudomonadota > Alphaproteobacteria > Caulobacterales > Aquidulcibacteraceae > Vitreimonas. Next base: position 10,491 of record CAYUOC010000089.1, read on the forward strand.
TGAAGCGCCGGTCGAAGCGTCGTTCACGCCGGCCAGCTATTCGGGCGGCGGCGGCCATGACGCCAGCGTCCCGTATCGCGATCCGCACCTTGAGCTCGCGGAATTACTGCTCGCGCACGAGAGCTTCTAAGCATCACAAATTCGCGCACGCTGAACGTGCTCTGGCGCGCCGCCTCGACGCGTGCGTGGCGCCCGGCTAAGAGGCGCGCGTGAGCGCCTGCGCCGTCATCGTCAGCTATCGCACCGGGCCAGCCTTGGCCTCGTGCCTCAACGCGTTGCTCGCCGCTGACGGCCTCGATCAAGTCGTCATCGCGGACAACGGCAACGACGCCGCCGCCGAAGCCATGTTCGATTCCGCCGCCGTGCGTGACCGGCGCGTCCGCATTCTGCGCGGGCAGGGCAATATCGGCTTCGCCGCCGCCTGCAATCTCGCCGCCCGCGAGGCGCAAACCGAAGTGCTCGCCTTCATCAATCCGGACGTCATCCTCGAGCGTGACGCGATCCCGCGTCTCCTGTCCGTGCTCAACACAACCGCGCCCGCCATTGTCGGCGGCGATTTGCGCGATGAGAACGGCAGCCCCGAACGCGGCAGCCGCCGTGATCGCCTCACGCTCTGGCGCGCCTTCGTCTCGTTTGCCGGCCTCTCGCGCTTGGGTTTCCGCGATTACAACCGCCACACCGACCCGCTGCCCGAGACGCCCCAACGTGTCGGCGCAATCAGCGGCGCGCTCTTCGTTATGCGCCGCGCCGATTTCACCAGTCTCGGTGGTTTTGACGAAGGCTATTTCCTGCACGTCGAAGATCTCGATCTCTGCCGCCGCGCCGAGGATGCGCGCTGGCTCGTCGTCTTCGCGCCTGGTCCGCATGGCCGCCACCTGCGTTCCACCAGCGAAGTGAACGCGCGCGAAATCTCGTGGCATAAGGCGCGTAGTATGGCGCGATACTTCAATAAGTTTGCACGCGGGCCACTCGAAGGAGCGCTTGCCGCTGTGGCGGGTTGGGTACTGGTCGCGTTGGTGAGGCCTTAAGAAGAAAACATAGCCTCGGCGCCTTTTCCGGCGCCCGGGCTTCGCATGCTTCCGCCGCGCCCTCCCACGCGAGGGGCCGGCCCCAGGAGGCGACACCGATCCACTTCGTTGCCGTCAGGAAAGGGTGGGGCAACGGCTGCCGCTGCGATTATCAGTTTCTTCGGTGGAGCTTCCCGATGACCGCCCGCCGCGTAAATAGCACATCCGGCGACCACACGAGCGCTGAGGCGATACTGCGAAGCGAGGCTTTGCGTGCTTGTTGAACCTCGCGGCGCGCCGCCCAAATTGGCCCTAGGCCCGCAAGTCCGGCGAGGATTCCCCGCCATCCCCCAAATCCGCGTCCGCGGATTGGCGCGAGCGTGGCTACCATCATCGTGGCGATGAAATGGAACGGCAACATCGGCCACATGATCGGTCCGGGCATACATTTGAAGTATGTCCACAGCCGATTTCGCGCGCCGTGAAACTCCGCAAACGCCGATGTCGCGCCGGCTGAGCCTCCGCCGACGTGCGCAACGACGGCATCTGGCGTCTGCAACACGCTCCAACCGGCCAGGCGCAATCGAAAGCAGAGGTCGACATCTTCGAAATAGCAAAAGTAACGCGCGTCGAACCCGCCAATGGCTTCGAACGCTTCGCGCCGCACAAGCATGGCCGCGCCGCAGGCGGAAAAAGTCTCCCCCAACGGTAGTGCAGCGGCGCGGCGTTTGCCGTAGCACGCGCGATAGGCGAGGCCGCTCGCATGCATGACATCACCCACACCATCGAACGTGTCGGGAGCATCCGCGCGCAATTGGGTGGAGCCGATGGCGGCCACTTGCGGGTAGCGGTCCGCCGTCTCTAGGAGCGATGCCAGCCAGTCGGGTTTCGGAAAAGCGTCTGGGTTGAGGAAGATGAGATAAGGCGATGTCTGATTGACCGCCGCCATGTTGTTGGCCTGCGCAAATCCAACATTACGTTCATTTTGTATGATCTCGGCGTTGACTGGAAAATCGCGCGCGCATGGTCGTTCCGTCTTATCCGAGGCGTTATCTACGACAACGAGCCGCCAGCGCGTGTCTGTTTGGGCGGCAAGCGAGGCCAACTGCCGCTTCCGCCAGCGCGCACTGTTGTAAGTCACAACGATTATGGTGACCGCTGGTTCAGTCAATGTCGGGTATCCGTACCGGCTGCGGCCAAATTCTGGCCGATCCGCGAGTTTAGACTCGTCGCTCGAACACCGCCATGCGTTGGCCGCGAGGGTGATAATAGTCGGCTACATCGCGAACTTGCCAACCTGCAGAATTAGCGACGAAGGCGAGGTCATCCAGGCGATAGTGAAATGGATCGCGGTCGCCATAAGTTATGACTTGGCCATGGGGTTGTTCGCACGCCCGCCAGAGCGGCCCATCGCCCAGCGCCAAGAAGTAGGTTGCATAGAGGCGTGCCGAAGGTGAAGCCACGGCCTCCCAATTTTCGATGCAGGTGCGGATATCGTTCAAGGGAAGGTGGGTGAACACTGAGAACGCGAGACCAAAATCAAAGCGCGTCTCGAACTTGGCAAAATCAAACGTGCGCGAGCACATCAGATGCTCTCGCGGCAGACGCGCCGTCGCACCGACAGCCGCGACTTCAATGTTATAGCCGGCATCGAGCAGGTCCTGATTGGCGTCAACGCCGTAATAGTGCCCAGGGGTAAGGTAGCGGACAAAATGCACGCCACCGCGCAATGAGCCGCAACCGATGTCTAGCAGCCGATGGTCGGGACCGAGACCCTGCGCTCTCAAGAATGAGAGTTGGCTTGGGCCGATCTCGTCCCAAAGTCCGCCTATAATCTCGCGGTGACGACCCTCGTCAACCTGCTTTGCAATAAAGGCCGCGTCGTCATAGGGGCTCCCTGATCCGCTCATTGGGGCTCGCTACCTTGTGCTTGAGGTCTAAAATCAAGCCTTATAGATCCTGACCTTGAGGACGCCCAAGCTGGAAATTTGGGCTTTTAATAGTTGAAAGGCGGCGCTAATTTTGCATCCGAATAATTGGGGGAAGCAATGTTCGCTTTGGTTCCTATCGGCGGCAAACGACGTGAGAATGGAGCGCGGGGTGGCTACAGCCTGCTCGAAATTCTCATTGTTCTGACAATTATTGCACTCATCGCGACCTTCGTTGGTCCGCGTTTGCTGTCCCAACTGGACCGCTCAAAAGTGACAGCTGCGCGTGTTCAAGTTCAGGCGCTGCAATCGGCGCTAGATACAATGCACCTTGATATTGGGCGCTATCCAACTCAATCGGAGGGCCTTGCGCTCTTGACTGCGCCGCCTGAGGACGGGTCCTCAGGTTGGGCTGGTCCCTATCTCAACAGTGCAGTGCCACAGGACCCTTGGCGACAAGACTATATCTACACGCCGCCGAGCGCCGGTGAGGATCGTCCGCGCGTGACAAGTCTGGGTTCGGACGGACGAGAGGGTGGATCAGCGAACGCGGCGGATATCTCCTCCGTCGAGCCATGAGACTGGTGCTCTATCGCGGCGGCTACTCGTTGCTGGAAATCATGATCGCCTTGGCGATCATGGCGCTCGCTGCGGCCTTGGTCTTGCCGGGATTGAGCGTCGGTTTGGGATCAGCAGCGCGCCATGCGGCCGTTATGGAATTGGATCAGCAGCTTTTGTCGTTGCGACGGGCGGCGCAGAGGGATGGCGTCGCTCGCGTCTTGGGGGCGTCCAGCGATAGCGACGATCAAGACCTGATTGAAGCGGAACTGGCGCTTCCGAATGGTTGGAATTACGAGCTCGAGCATCCCTTGGTCTTTGCCCCTGACGGAGGCTGCGATGAGGGGGTGATCACCCTGGTTAAGGAAAACGCGGCGCGGGTTCGGTTTGTTATTCGAATGCCTAGTTGTCGCCCTCGGTTGGCGTGATGGTTGTACGACCACACCTCACCCGCGGCGGCAGGCGCTTGCACCTCAAGTCCGGGCTCAGTCTCGCTGAAGTCCTGGTGGTGCTCGTAATTTCGAGCCTCGTGCTTTCAATTGTGCTGCCGCTAGCGGCGCGCTCGGTGGCGGACAATCTTCGTATCGGTCTCTACGGTCTCAATGCGCAGGACTTGTCGTTGCGTGAGGCGAGCTATCGACGGCTCCTACAATCGGCGATGCAGCCGCGGGCGCGTGCAGGAGAAAACCAGATCACCGATACGCTGCAGGGGCAATCAGA
>CAYUOC010000090.1:0-14676 GCA_964446305.1 uncultured Terricaulis sp.
CGGCCGAGCATGCCCATGCCATCCGAGATATCGAGCGCAATAGCGTCGCGAAGCGCTGTCGCGTCTTTGGCTTCGATTGCCGCGATCGCCGTCTGGTGACGGTCGTTCAGCTCTGTGTGAGAGACGCGGTCGTAGAGCATGCGCATATGCGGGCCGAACTGCAGCCAAAGAGTCTCGATCAGCTGGGTCAGCGTCTTCTGCGGTTGCGCACGGTAGAGCGTGAAGTGGAAGTCGTAATTGGCCTGCATATAAGTGCCCGCATCGCCGTCCTTGATTGCGGCCGCCAGCGTGGCGTCGATCTCGCGCAGTTTCGTGACGTCAGCCGGTGTCAGGAAAGGGACCGCCAACGCGGCCGCTTCTGGTTCGAGGAGGAGGCGGCAACGGAGCAGATCTTCGAAGCGCTCGCGCGTCATTTCAGGCACGCGGACGCGGCGCTTGGAGCGGATCGAAACCGCGCCTTCAGCGGAAAGTCGAGAGAGCGCGTCGCGCACGGGCGTTTGGCTAACGCCCAACTCGCCGGCGAGGCCGCGCGTCGACAATTCATGGTTAGGAGAGATGTGCCCGGTGACGATGCGTTTGCGCAATTCTGCGTAAACGCTTGAGTTCAGCCCCTCGTCTGAGCCCTTAAAGTTTAGGATCATATGGCGCTCGTAGCGGTAACGATCCGAGGGTGCACGCGAAAACTACAGAAAAGTGCAGCCCGCAAGCTGGGGTGTGACGTCTTGACTTGCCCCTGCGCGAGCCGGGATAGTGGCGATATCAGGTGACTTATGCGCTCCCGCGGCCTTCCCAAGAAGGCGGATGGGTGTGGTGTGCAGGCGGCCCTTAGCGGTTGCAAAAGACTATTCTCAGTCGCGCCGCGCCCGTTTGAAAGAATTTCAGTTGCGGTTCTAGCGCGCCGTCTCGGCGCAACGCGTTTCTGCGTGCGCGAAAGCATGTGTGTGTCATGAGCTTTTCGAATTGGATTAAAGAACGCGGCATCGGCGAAATCGAGTGTCTGGTCCCGGATCTCAACGGGGTTATCCGCGGCAAGGTCGTCCCGGCGCAGAAATTCCTGCAGAGCGAGCGCGATGGGTCGCTGCGGATTCCGTCGAGCATCTATCTGCTGACCGTCACCGGCGAGTATGCCGACGAGGCGGATGAGGCCATCTCTACGCAAGACCCGGACGTCGTGCTTCGCCCGGACATTGAGACCATCTGCGTGGCGCCGGGCTACAAGACGCCGACGGCGTTCGTCTTCGCCGATACCTACAACACCAACGGTGAGCCTTATGACATCGCGCCGCGCTATGTGCTGCGCCGCGTCATGAAGCTTTACGAAGATGTCGGCTTGCGGCCAGTCGTGGCCCCAGAGCTGGAGTTTTACCTGACGCAGGTGAACACCGACCCGGATTTGCCGCTGGCGCCGCCGGCGGGGCGTTCGGGCCGATCGGAAACCTCACCGCAACCCTACGGGCTAGAGGCGATCACCGAGTACGAGGATCTGATCGAGACCATCTACGAGCACGCGGAAGCGGCTTCGCTTCATCTCGATACGATGATCCACGAAAGCGGCACCGCCCAGCTTGAGATCAATTTCAACCACGGTGACCCGGTCCATGTCTCGGATCAGGTTCTGGTGTTCAAGCGGATCGTCCGCCAGGTCGCGCTGAAGCACGGCGTGTACGCGACGTTCATGGCCAAGCCGATGGAGAACCAGCCCGGTTCGGCGATGCATCTGCACGTCTCCGTCGTGGACGCGAAGAAGGGCGGCAACTTGTTCGGCAGCGACGAGGGGGACGGCAACACCGATACGTTCAGGCACTTCGTTGGCGGCTTGCAGAAATACCTTGGTGAAGTGACGCCGCTGTTTGCGCCGAACGTGAATTCCTTCCGCCGCATGCGCCCGGATTTCTCGGCGCCGATCAATCTGCAATGGGGTTACGACAATCGCTCGTGCGGATTGCGCGTGCCAATTTCTCATGTAAGCAACAGGCGGATCGAGAACCGCCTGCCCGGCGCCGACGCGAACCCCTACCTTGCGATCGCCGCCGTGCTTGTGTGCGGCTATATCGGCATACGCGATAAGATCGCGCCGGCCGAGATGGTGCAGGGGAGCGCCTACAAGTGGGCGCGCACGCTGCCACGCACGCTGCGCGAAGGGCTTGATCGCTTTCAAAAGTGCACACCGGTGCGCGAATTGCTGGGCGAGCATTTCTGTAATGCGTTCCAACAGATCAAGGATCATGAACTCGGCAATTTCGAGGGCGTGATTTCCTCGTGGGAGCGCGATCACTTGCTGCTCAAGGTCTGACGTGAGCTTCAACTCCGGCTTGGGAATGGAGTGGTCGTACTATGTCGCGACCGCCAATCCGTTCGCGCCGGCGCCAAAGCTCGAAGGTGACGTGACTGCGGATGTCGTCGTTATTGGCGGCGGCTACACGGGCTTGCATGCGGCGTTGAACGCGGCGGAGCGCGGGTTTTCCGTTGTGCTGCTTGAGGCAGGCCGCATCGGCTGGGGCGCTTCGGGCCGCAATGGCGGGCAGATGATTCCCGGTTGGCGCAAAGGCGCATCGGAGCTGATTGCGAAATTCGGCGAGGGGCAGGCGAAGGCGCTGTTCGAGCTTTCGCTTGAAGCGCGTGCGCTGACGCTGGGCCGCATCGAGCAGCATGGCATCCAATGCGATCTGCGCCAGCGCGGGCATCTCACTCTTGCGGCGAAGGAGAGCGATCGCGCGTGGATGGAACGCGAGCGCGATCTGGCGCGGAACGCCTTCGGCTATGAGCACATGGAAGTGCTCGACGTGGCGGCCGCGTGCGAGCTGGTCAACGCGCCGCGTTTTTACGGTGGGCTACTGGACCGATTGGGCGGCCAGCTGCATCCGTTGAATTATGCATGGGGCCTCGCGGATGCCGCCCGCGCCGCCGGGGTTGTTCTGCACGAGCACGCGCGCGTCGTTCGCGTCGACGCCACGCGTGGTGTCGTTGCGCATACCGAGACCGGTAGTGTTCAGGCGCGGTTCGGCGTGCTGGCTTGCGATGCGCTGCTGGGTGATCTGGAGCCGCGTTTGGCGGCGCGGATTATGCCGGTCGCCAACTATCTCTGCGCCACCAAGCCGTTGAGCAAACCCGAAACGCTGATTGCTGACGATCTCGCCGTGAGCGATAGCCGGTTTGTCGTGAACTATTTTCGCATGAGCGCGGATGGGCGGCTCATCTTTGGCGGCGGCGAGCGCTACACGCCGCAGCCGCCTGCAGACATCGCCGCGTTCACACGCAAGCACATGTCGAGCGTGTTTCCGCAATTGGCAAACGAGGCGATCGACTATGCCTGGGGCGGGCTGGTTTCGATCAGCATGTCGCGGCTACCGCATGTCGGGCGCTTCGGCGATCTGTTCTTTGCGCACGGCTATTCGGGGCAGGGTGTGCTGCTGCCGGCGCTGATGGGCAAAGTGCTCGCGGAAGCGATGGCCGGCACGGCTGGGCGCTTTGATGTGTTGGCCAGCATTGCGCCGCCGGACTTTCCCGGCGGTGCGGCCTTGCGTTCGCCGCTCTATGTGTTGGGCATGCTCTGGTACGCGTTACGCGACAGGCTTTAGCGCCGCTGCGCGTTTGGCCGCGGCTTCGATGCTCGCCCAGTCTCCGGCCTTGATGTACTCGGACGGTGCGATCCATGAGCCGCCTACGCAAAGCACATTGCTGAGCGCGAGATAGGCGGGCGCCTTGTCTGGCGTGATCGAACCGGTCGGGCAGAAGCGCACGCTCGGCAGCGGACCGGCGATAGCTTTCAATGTCGAAACGCCGCCGAGCTGTTCGGCGGGGAAGAATTTGAAGCAGGTGTAGCCGAGTTCGAGGCCGCGCTGGATTTCGCTCGCAGTCGCGACGCCGGGCACGAACGGGATCGACGCCTTGCGCGCGGCTTTCATCAGTTTTGTCGTACCGCCTGGCGAGAGCGCGTACTTCGCGCCTGCTTTGATGGCGGCGTTGAGATCGTCTTCGCTGAGCACGGTGCCGGCGCCGACAATCATCTCCGGCGCTTCCTCAGCGACGGCGCGGATCGCATCGAGCGCCGCGGGTGTACGCAGCGTGATCTCGATAGTGCGCACGCCACTGGCCAGCAGCACGCGCGCCAGCGGCACGGCATTGGCCGCGTCATCGATGGTGACGACCGGGATGACCGGCGAGAGCGTCAGAACCGGGATGGCGTCTTGGGGCGTTTTCATGGGCTCCTGTGTGGGCCCGGCTGGCGGGTGGTTTCAAGCCGGAGATAGGTGGCCGCGGGGAACACTGAAAGCAAATTGACACCGGTTTCCTAAGGGTGCAATCTCAGGCTCAAGAGCGGGCCGGAGGGAGCCCATGGCCTCCGTGGCCTTGGCCGTAACTCACGGAAAACGCTGGGTATTCAATAGGGCGAGGAAACCTTATCGTGCCGCTTTCCGCTGCTTCCGCGGCCGCTACCGCCCGCGCCTTCGTCGAAGCACGCCGGCGTGCTGCTCCGGTGCGCGATTATCCCGGTCAGATGCCCCCTGATCTCGCCTCCGCCTACGCCATTCAGGACGAGGCGATCGATCTTTGGGACGATCATGTCGCCGGCTGGAAAATCGGGCTGGTGCCCGCCGATCTGCGCGCGACGCTGGGTGTCGATCGCATCGCGGGGCCGATCTTTGAGCGCCAGGTGGTGATGGCGGCGCCAGATCAGACGGTGGATCTCCCGGTCGTGCGCGGCGGTTTTGCTGCGGTGGAGGCGGAGTTCGTGCTGCGCATCGGCCGGGATCAGGGCGCGGCCGAGCGTGCTTGGAGCGCGGCCGACGCCGCCGACATGATCGGCGCGGTTCACATCGGCGTTGAACTGGCGGGCAGCCCGTTTGCAGGCATCAATGATCACGGACCGGCGGTGACGGTTTCCGATTTCGGCAACAATTCGGGACTGATTGTTGGCGCTGAAGTGAAGGACTGGCGCGCAATCGATTGGGCGCGCGCCGCGGCGCAAACCTCGATCGACGCGCAGCGCGTGGGCGAAGGCAATGCGGCGATGCTGCCGGGTGGGCCTTTGGCTGCGTTGGCTTTCTTGCTGACGCATTGCGCCGAGCGCGGCAAACCCTTGCGCGAAGGGCAGCTGATTTCGAGCGGCGCTGTAACGGGCGTGCACCAGATCGAAGCCGGGCAATCGGCTGAACTTTCGTTCGGCGGCTATGGCATGTTGCGCTGCCGTGCGGTGCCGGCGCGCGGCGAAGAGACTCCCGCCGCAGCCGGCGCTGCGCTCTAATGGGGCTCTGGGGGAGCTGCTCATGACAACGCGCCGTTCTTTGCTCGCGGGTGGCGCAGTTCTCGGTCTTGGCGCGTGTGCGCCACGCGCTGACAGCGGCGTGCTGACGGCGGTGGATGTCCACCCCACGGATTATCCAACCGTCGAAGCGGTGCGGTGGATCGGCGCTGAGCTTGAGCGCGAGACCGGCGGGCGGCTCTCAATCCGTTCTTATCCGGGCGGGCAGCTGGGCAGTGAGAACGATACGATCGCGCTCGCGCACTTCAACGTGTTGGACTTTTGCCGTGTAACCGCGGCGGCGCTGAACAACTCGTTCCCACTGACGCAGGCGTTGGTCGTTCCGTACACGTTTCACAGCGAAGATCATATGCGCCGCTCAGTCGATGGCGCCGTGGGGCAGGAGATCCTGGCGAGCTTCGACGGCAAAGGCCTCATCGGGCTGGCGCTTTATGATGGCGGGGCGCGCTCGATGTATAGCGCACGGCGGCCCGTGCATGAACCGGCGGATATGCGCGGGCTCAAAGTGCGTGTGCCGCGCTCGGATATTTTCCTGCAGATGCTGGAAGTGATGGGCGCGAACCCAACACCGATTCCATTTGGCGAAGTTTTCACTGGGCTACAGACGCATCTCATCGATGCGGCGGAAAACAACTGGTCGACGTTCCAATCGACGCGGCAGTATGAAGTCGCGCGCTACTGGTCGCAGACAGAGCACTGCCACTCGCCGGACGTGCTGATGTTCTCGAAGCGCCGCTATGACGCGATGTCGCCCGGCGATCGCGACTTGTTGCGCGCGAAGGCCCGTGAGTCGGTCGCGGTGATGCGCGGACTTTGGGATGAGAAGCAGGCGCGCGCGCGCCAGATCGTGCTCGACGCCGGCGTCGAAGCAAACACGGTGGAGCGCGCGGCGTTTGTCGCGGCGGTTGCGCCGATGCGCCAACGCTATCTGCAGGATGAAACGATTGGCGCCTTGCTGCGCCGGATCGAAAACGAAGCCTGAGCAACAGGCGGGGGAGGAATGATGAGCGCGAAGCGATCCGGGTTTGCCGGCGCACTCGATGTCCTGGCCGCTGTGACGGTAACGATCGCGGCGGCGGCGCTCGCGAGCCTTGTTGCTGTGCTCGCATGGCAGGTGATCGGCCGCTATCTGCTCAATGCGTCTCCCGCGTGGACGGAGCCGGTAGCGCTGACGCTGATGAGCATTTCGGCGCTCTTCGGCGCGGCGATCGCAGTGCGAGGAGAGACGCATTTCAGCTTCCCGACTCTGGTGGAATCGGCGCCGCCGCTTGTGCGCACGGTGTTGCGCGCTCTGGCGCGGTTGATCGCGTTCGCCTTCGGCTTGGCGCTCGCGGCCTTCGGATTTGTGCTCATGGCTGACGGCTGGACCACGCCGATGGCGGGCGCGCCTGCGCCGGAAGGGTTGAGCTACGCCGGCATCGCGTTCGGCGGCGCGCTGATCGCGATCTTCGCACTTGAGCGGCTGATACGAGGCGCCCCGCCTGCGGCTGAGGCGGGAGAAGCCTGATGGAGATCGCGATTCTCTTTGGCGCGTTCGCGCTGCTTCTGGTGCTGGGCGTACCGGTGGCATTCTCGATCGCCGCGGCGACATTGGCGACGGTGGTCTATATCGGCTTGCCGCCTGTCGTTGTGGTTCAGCAAGTCGCCTCCGGCTTTAATAAAATCTCACTGCTGGCGATCCCGCTTTTCATCTTCGCCGGTGAGCTGATGTTGCGCGGCGGAATATCGGAGCGATTGATCGCGCTTGCATCGTCGCTCGTTGGGCATTTGCGCGGCGGCTTGGGGCAAGTCAGCGTCGTTGCTTCGACTCTGTTTGGCGGTGTTTCGGGTTCGGCGCTGGCGGATGTCTCGGCCATCGGCTCGACCATGATCCCGCAGATGGAGAAGCGCGGCTTCAGCAAGGATTACGCGGTTGATGTGACGATTTCGGCAGCGCTCGTTGCGCTATTGCTGCCGCCTTCGCACAATCTCATCCTGTTCTCCGCGATTGCCGGCGGCGGCGTATCGATCGCCGATCTGTTCGCGGCGGGCATCGTTCCGGCGCTGTTGCTGGCGTTCAGTGTGATGGCGGCGGCATATTTTCTCGCCCGCGCGCGCGGCTATCCGACAGAGCCGTTTCCAGGTTTCGGCAAGGTTGGCGTTCGGCTCATCGCGGCGATTCCGGGTTTGCTGCTAGTGCTGGTGATTTTCGGCGGCATCCGCGCCGGCATTTTCACGGCGGTTGAGAGCGCGGCGGTGGCGGTGATCTACGCGCTGATCGTAACCGCGCTCGTCTATCGCGGGTTGGGTTGGAAGCGCTTTGCTGATGCTGTCGCGCATGCCGCGAGATCATCAGGGACGGTGTTGTTTGTCATCGGCGCAGCCGGCGCCTTCGGTTGGCTGATGGCCTATCTGCAGATACCGGCGGCCGCGGCGGAGTTCCTGCAGTCGGTGACGAACGACAGGAACGTTGCGCTGCTGATGATGCTGGTGCTGCTGCTGATCCTCGGCACGTTCATGGATCTCGCGCCGATGATCATTATCTGCACGCCGATCTTCCTGCCGGTGGCGCGTGCTTACGGCATCGATCCGCTGCACTTTGGCGTCGTGCTGGTGCTGGCGGCGGGGATTGGGCTGATCACGCCGCCTGTCGGCTCGGTGCTGTTCGTGGGCAGCGCGATCGGCAAGATCAGTATCGCTGAGGCGATGAAATCGATCTGGCCGTTCTATCTGGCGGCGATCGCGGTGCTGCTGCTGGTGACCTTCGTGCCGGCGCTGTCGCTGACGCTGCCGGCGATCTGGTGAGCTAGCGGCGGACGCTGAGATCGGCAGCGAGGAAGGCTTCGATCTCGGCGGCCGAGGCGAGGTTAAAGTCGCCCGGGATCGTGTGCTTGATGCAGGCGGCGCCGAGGGCGAAACGGATCGCGTCGGCGTTGTTGGCGCCAGTCCGCAGGGCGTGGATGAGGCCGGCGGCGAACGCATCGCCCGCGCCGATGCGATCGACAATCTGCGTGACTTCGATGGACGGCGAATCCCACGAGCCCTCGCGCGTATGAAGTGCTGCGGCAAGCGCGTGATGATTGACGCTGTGCTGGACGCGGTGCGTGGCGGCCATCAGCTTCAGATTCGGGAACGCTTTGCGCGCCGCGTCCGCGGCTTCGCGGCCGTTCGCCGGCGCGCCGCCAAGGATGAGAGCGATGTCGCGCTCATTGCCGAAAGCGATGTCGGCTTGCGCAAGGATTTGGCCGAGGATGGCGGGCGCGTCGCCATTCCAGGCTTTCCAAAGCTTTTCGCGGTAGTTGCAGTCGAACGAAACGGTGAGGCCAAGTTTCTGTGCCGCGGCAACCGCGCGGATCGCGGCGTCCGCGACGGCGGGACCAAGCGCGGCGGTGACGCCGGAGACGTGCAGCCAGCCCGCGCCGCTGAGGACTTCGCTCCAGTCCGTCTTCGCATGATCCGCTGACGCGAATGCAGAGCCGGCGCGGTCATAGATCACTTCGGCGGCGCGGCCACCGGCGCCGGGGCTCAGGAAGTAAAGCCCCATGCGGCCTGGCGAGAACGCAACCTGCGAAGTGTCGACGCCATAGCGGCGGAGTTCGTTGCGCGCGGCGTGGCCAAGTGCGTTGTCCGGAAGCGCCGTGAATACACGGGCGTTGTGGCCGAGTGTTGCCAGTGAGACGGCGACATTGGCTTCAGCGCCGCCGACGCAGATGTTGAGTTGCGGCGTTTGTAACAGAAGCTCGGCGCCTGGTGCGGAGAGGCGGAGCAGCACCTCGCCGAAGCAGACGACGCTGCCGTCTGAACGGAAGCCGCTCATCGCGCTAGCCAGCCGCCATCAACGGGGAGAATGGCGCCGTGGACATAGTCTGAGGCGCGTGACGCCAGGAAGATCGCGGCGCCGCCGATGTCGCTTGCGTCGCCCCAGCGGCCTGCTGGAATGCGCCCGAGAATTTCGGCGTTACGCTTTGCGTCTTCGCGCAGCAGCGTGGTGTTGTCGGTGGCCATGTAGCCCGGCGCGATGGCGTTCACGTTGACGCCCTTGGCGGCCCATTCGTTGGCGAGCAGGCGCGTCAGGCCGGCGAGGCCGCTCTTCGATGCGGTGTATGAAGGCACGCGGATGCCGCCTTGGAAGGAGAGCATCGAGGCGACGTTGATGATCTTGCCGTGGCCTTGCGCGATCATGTGACGGCCGGCGGCTTGGGCAAGGAAGAAGACGGATTTCAGATTTGTATCGATTACCGCGTCCCAATCAGCTTCGGAGAAATCGACGGAATCGGCGCGGCGGATGATGCCGGCATTGTTGACGAGAATGTCGAGGCCGCCGAAGGCGAGCGCTTGCTCAACGATGCCGCTGATCGGTTTCGTCGACGACAGATCAGCTTCGACGCTCAGGAAGCGGCGACCTAACGCCTCGACCGCTTGCTTGGTTTCCGGCGCGGCGCGGCGACTTGTCGAGACAATGTCCGCGCCGGCGCCGGCGAGCGCGACGGCGATCGCTTGGCCAAGGCCGACATTGCCGCCGGTGACGAGCGCCACTTTACCATCGAGGCTGAACAGAGTGGCGCTCATGACGTTCTCTTACGACGCGCGCACGCGGCGGACGTAGTCGGCGATGGCTGTATCTTGCGCGTTGGCAAAGAACAATTCCTCGAAACGCTCGCCGGCGACCGCTGCTTTCAGCAAGTCCTGATCGACCGACTTCAGCACGGTCAGCATGTCCTTGCACGACGCGGCCTTGAGTTCTTTCAGGATGCCGCGGTTCTTCGCCATGATCTGCGCGCGCTCTTTCGGATAGCCGAGGCCGCGCTCGCCGTCGAAAAGCTTGCGATAGCAATCCTGCAGATTGAGCTCTGCGGCCCAGCCGAAGCCTTTCGCGTACGGCATCGCGATGGCGTTGCCGTCGTTGATCTGACCGAAGAGGAAAGCATCGGTAGGGTCGATGATCAGTCCGCAGAACACGCCGGGCATGGAATTGGCCGCGAGCATCGTGCCCATGCCGGTGCCGCAGCCAGTGACGACGAAATCCGCCGCTTTCGAATTGATCAGGATCCCCGCGAGCAGGCCGTTCATCACATAGGTGAGCGAGGCTTTGTCCTCGGGCGTGTACATCCCGTAGTGGTGGACTTGGTGGCCAAGCGGCACGGCCACAGCTGTCAGTGCGTCATGCACGATGCTGCTCTTGGCGGCTTGGCTGTTCTCGATGATCAGCGCGATTTTCATGGGGCGTCCTCTCTGGAGGGTATTGCGGGCATGGTAACCGGTGTCATAGGCCCGCGCAACGGCGCGCGCTACTTGGGTGCAGCAGCAGTGGAGTCACGCTCAACCAGGAAGGCGGGGAACACGTCTTTTTCCTCGTCGGGCGGCTGATCGGCGGCGGCGCGCAGCAAGTGTGCGGCAGCGGCGCGGCCCATATCGTGGATCGGCCAACGCACCGTGGTGAGCGGCGGCCACAAGCGACTCGAAACCGGCGTATCGTCGAAGCCAACAACCGAGAGATCGCCGGGAATTGAAAGGCCGAGTTGGCGCGCCGCGTGATAGACGCCCGCCGCCATTTCGTCGTTGCTGGCGAAGATCGCGGTGGGGCGTGGAGAGAGCTTCAGCAACTTCTCTGCAGCGGCGATGCCGGACTCGTAGGTGTAGGCGCCGTCGACAATGTTCTTCGCCGGCAGATCGATGCCGTGCTTCTTCAATCCGTCGAGAAACCCCTTGCGGCGCTCCTCGCGCGAGCGGAAGCCGGGCGGGCCAGCAATGAAGCCGATGCGCGTGTGGCCGAGATCAGCGAGGTGCTTGGCGGCTTCGGCGGTGGCGAGACTATCGGTTGAGGCGACGAGATTGCCGGGTTCGTCAATGACGGCAGACGCCATGCGCACATAGTGGCAACCGCGTTCCTTCAACAGCTCAACCAGCGCATTGTTCTCGGAGATCGGCGGCAGCAGGATCACGCCGAACAGCTTCTGACGCTCCACGAAGGCGGCGACTTCGGGAAGGAAATTCTCGGCATTGCGGTCGCAAGCGTGAACGACGAGCTCGAAGCCGCTGCCCTTCAGGCCATCAAGCACGCCTTCCTGCATGGTGACGACCATCTGGGCGTTCGGATTGTCGAAGATCATGCCGACAAGAAATGAACGGCGAAATGCAAGGCCGCGCGCCTGCGGATCGGGCGTGTAGCCCATCTCCTGCATCAGGCTGTTGACCTTGAGCCGCGTTTCCTCGCGCACGAAAGGCGAATTGTTCAGCACGCGCGAGACGGTTTTCTTCGAAACGCCGGCGAGGCGGGCGATGTCGTTGATCGTCGTCCGGCGTTTGCCTTCGCCGCGCTCCGTGCTGGGCTTCCGGCTGGATGAGGATGAGCTCAAGTCGTGCGCGCCCGTTGTTGACTATGGGAATGTTATGAGCACATCGGCGCGCAAATCGCCAGTGGCGCCGCCTGCAAAGAAAAGGGCGGCCCGGAGGCCGCCCTGAAGGATGCTATGCAGTAGGAGGGGTTGGTCCAGCGCTTAGTAGGTGTAGCGCAGGCCCAGGAAGTACGAACGCCCGTACCGGTGATAGAACGACAGGCGTTCATCCGGCGTCAGGAAGTCGTGACGCGCTTCGTCGGTGAGGTTGATGCCCTCGAGCGTAAGCGCGAAGTTCTCGTTGATGTTCCAGCGCGCGGAAGCATCGACGTTGAAGCTGTCGGACGTGCCTTCGGTGGCGTTGCCGTCGCGGCCCGGCAGGTTGGTCGGGAATTCGCTACGATACGCGCCAGAGACGCGCGCGCTGAAGCGATCGTCTTCGTAGTAGAGCGTGATATTGTAGGACTCGTCCGACTGGTTCGTCAGCGGGCCGCTATAGGTCACGACGCCGGCAGAGTTCAGGTAGTCGATATCCGATTCCACGCTCGTGTAGTTCGCCAAGAGGCCCGTATTCGAGAGCAACCCTGGCAGGAACGTCAGCGGCAGCTGCAGCGAGATTTCGAAACCCGAAACCGGACCGCCGGGCGTGTTTCGCGGCACGTTGAAGCCCCAATAGAAGTTCGGATCGTCGATCACGTCGCAAGTGGCGGGATATTGGGCGCCGCAGGCCGTGATGCCGACGCTATCGTCCAATCCGAATGGGTTGCCGGTGAACGGTCCGGTTTCGCGAACGGTTTGGACGAAGCTGTCGATTTCGCGATGGAACAGCGCCAGCGAGAGAAGGCCGCCTTCGCTGAAATACCACTCCACCGAGAAGTCATACGCATCGGCACGGATAGGCTCCAGGAATGGATTGCCCGCCGTGATGGTGCGGTTCGAACCGGACACCGAGACTGATGGATTGGGGTTGAGAGAGCCAAGACCCGCGCGTGACATCACGCGTGAAGCGCCGAAGCGGAAGAGAAGATCGTCAACCGGCTCGAACACCATGTTCAACGACGGCAACCAATCCTCGTAGGAGTGATCCACTGTCGTCGGAGTATCGACGCCGCCGATAATCGAGCGTCCGGATGACGACTGCTCCGTCTCGACATAGCGAACGCCGATATTTCCGCGGAAGGGAACGCCTGAGAGATCGGTGTTCCAGTCTAGCTGCGCGAACACGCCGGTTACTTCTTCCTCCACGGAGCGATTGTTCGCGAGCGCGCCCAACGTCGACATCGGGAAAACGGCCGTGTTGTAGAGATCCCATGTCGCGGCGGCCGCCCCGATATCCGGGATCAACCAAGTCACGCCGTTGAACGTGATCGTGTTGCTGTAGTTGGCAATTGGCGTGCCCGCGGCGAAGCCGGGAATGGTCGCTTCAATATTCGACGTGCTGTTCGCCACTCCGTTCCAGCGTCGCTGCTCGGTGGTCTCGAACTCGTAGTTCCGCCAATTCACCCCGCCGCTGAGTGTGAAGGCCTCGTTGAGATCAAACTCCAGTTCGCCGCCGAAGGTCGTGTACGCATTGTATGTCGACTGTGGACGCAGACGGATTTCTTCGAGGCCCCAGCTGGCCGGGTTGGTCAGATCAAAGCCAAAACCGAACGTTGGCGCCGTTGGGTTGGTGAAGTCATAGCTATAGCCATCAACAAACGCTCCTGGGCCGCCGGCGCGGAACAAGAGTGTCGTTTGGACTGGGTTGGTGTGGTCCGATTCCGAGCGTCCAACCCTAAAGTGGCCGGTCAGGCGGTCGTTGAACTGATGGTCGACATCAAGTGTGATTTGGGTGAACTCGGTTTGGAGTTCATCGCGGCGAAGCTCGCTCCGGATCACAACGTCGTCGAGCTCGGCAGATACGATCGAATTGCCTTCGATAACTGCACTCTGAACGTCGATGCTGCCCACGCCGATCGTCAGGTTCGATTGCAGGAAGGTTTCTTCGCGCGTGCCTTCGAAGTTCGAATAGAGCGCACTCAGCGTGACGTCGGTATTGCGCGACGGCGACCATTGCAGCGCGCCGGTGATGCCGAGGCGGTCTTGCTCATGCTCATAGATGTCGAAACGCGGCAAACGCGGGCGGAAGGCCGCGTTTAGCGTCGCGGTCGGGACGCCGGAGAAGTTGTTGGCGTCGGCAAAGCCGCCCGCCGCCCAGCGCACCGTGCTCGCGCCTTCTTCGCGCGATTCGCGGCTTGAATGCGCGATCGAGAGCAGGGCGCCGAGGCGCCCGCCATTGCCGATGTCCCAGCGGTCGCTGATCAGGAACGCGACCCGCGGATCCGTGGTCTCCGAGAGGTCGTTGTATTGCAGCTGCCCGGAGGCAACCATGTTGAAGCCTTCGTAGTCGAACGGCAGCGCCGTTCTCAGGTCCACGGTGGCGCCAAGTGAGCCTTCCTCGATGTCGGCGGACGCGGTTTTGCGCACCACGATCGAGTTGAAGAGCTCGGAGGCGAAGATGTTGAAGTCGAACGAACGGTCGCGGTTGTTGCCGCCGGTAGCGTCGGTGCTGCCCGTGGTGGTGAGGGCTTCGAGGCCGTTGATGCGGACGCGCGTGAACTGGGGTCCGAGGCCGCGCACCGTGATTTGACGGCCTTCGCCGGCGTCACGAGAGATGGCGACGCCCGGGATCCGCTGGATCGATTCCGACAGGTTGAGGTCGGGGAAGTCAGCGATGTCCTCCGCGACGATCGCGTCAACGGCGCCTGCTTCTTCGCGCTTAATGTCGAGCGCCTGAGCCAAGCTGGCCCGGAAACCGGTAATGACGATTTCTTCTTCTTCGACCACATCTTGCGCGAGCGCCTGGCCAGACAGACCAGCGAACGCGGCAAGCGATGCGCCAAGCATCAGCGACAGCTTGGGGCGCGAATGTCCCTTACGACTCATATTGTATTCCTCCCCGATTGACCCCGAGTGCGCCTGGCTTGTCGACCTGCCGCCTGGAATTCGTCTGACACCGGTGTCATTTCCCTGTATGATACCGGTGTCAAAGGAGCTTACCAGCGAAGTCCGGTTTGACAAGCTAAAGACGCCTCAAATGCGATAGGTGTCGCGCGCAGG
>CAYUOC010000091.1:0-14606 GCA_964446305.1 uncultured Terricaulis sp.
TGGGCGCCGTGGAAAGGCGAAATCCCCGGCCGCCGCAACGGCGCGCTGATCTCGAACGACAAAGGCCAGTCCACCGCCTACGCGCTGTGGAATCTGGAAGAGCGCGGCCAGATGTTCATCGCCGACGGCGAAGACGTCTATGAAGGCATGATCATCGGCGAAAACAGCCGCGGCGAAGATCTCGACGTCAATCCGTTGAAGGGCAAGAAGCTCACCAACGTGCGCGCCTCGGGCAAGGATGAATCGATCCGCCTCACGCCGCCACGCCGTCTCACGCTCGAACAAGCCATGGCCTGGATCGAAGACGACGAGCTGGTGGAAGTCACGCCCGCCGCCATCCGCATCCGCAAAGCCTACCTCGATCCCAACGAGCGCAAGCGCGCAGCGAAGGCGAAGGAAGCAGGCTGAGCGCGTCAGGGCATCGGGACGATCAAGGCTGGATCATAGGCCAGGTTATCGCGCCAGACCTCGAGATGGAGGTGCGGCCCGGTTGCGCGGCCTGACCTGCCGACGCGTCCGATTTGCTGGCCAGCGTCGACGCTCTGCCCTTCGGTTACATCGATGCGGCTGAGCTGGGCATAGCGCAGACGATAGCCGCCGCCATGGTCGATCTCGATCATATTGCCGTAGCCTTCCTGGCTCATCACGGTGCGGATCACGCGTCCGGCTGCAGGCGCTACAACCAGCGTACCTTCGGGCGCTACGATATCGACGCCTGCATGCGTGGCGCGATTGCCGCTGAATGGATCCGTGCGTTCACCGAAGCCACTCGATACCCGGCCCACGACCGGCGTCTGAGAGAACACCGGCGCGGCACTGGCGACCGGCGCGGTTGCGCCAGAAGATTGCGCGAGCGCCAATTGTCCCACACCAAGCGGCGCCGCCAGCGCAAGCGCGGCAACATAAGCGAACCACGGCGCCTGCTTGCGACCGCCGGTATCTCGCTTCATGATCTGCAGTATTCTCATACGGTGTTCTCCATAAGCCCTGTGTGAGAAGACCGCCGGGGCGCACTGCAATGCGTCTCCGGCGGCATGCTTCAAGACCGCAAGCAGAGTTTCCGCGTAAGTCCTGCGCATTTCTGGGGCCGCGGCGGTGACCGCCGCGTCGCAATCAAGTTCAGCCGCGAGCCGGCAATTGCGCGTCTGCGCGCGCACAAACGGGTTGAACCACAACGCAACGTCGATCCACGACAGCATTGCGTAGAATCCAACGTCACCTCGCGCGTGGTGATGGCGCTCATGAGCGACGATGAGACTGACTTGCGCTGGCGTTAGCAGTTCAACCAAGCGCCTCGGAAACAGCACACGCTGGTTGGATACGGCAAGCGGCGTTGTCGCACGCTCGGAGAGATGCACACCGAACTCGGCATATGGGTGCGCCGCCTCGATCCATTGCCGCAAACGCACATGCGCCTTGATCAACGGTATCGCTGCGCGCAGGACTCCGACGGCATAAAGCGCAAACACGGAGAAGCCGGCGATCAGCATCCAATCGAACGACGGCGCTGCTTGACCAAGGTAAGCGACATCGTCGGTCGCCAATCCAGGCAGCTCCACCCACTCCAGCAGAGGCGGCCCCTCTCCCGGCATTGCGTGCTGCGGCAGCAGCATCAGCACCGCGCCCACCCCAATCGGGGCCAACATCAGCGCCAGCAGCGCTTTCTCGTGTCTATCGTGCAGCTGCCCAGCCGCCTGGCGCCGCGCCAACGCGACCAGCGCCGACCAGATAAGGGGCGCAACCAAAAGCACGCCAATCGCGGCGATAACCAACCCGGCCATCATTCGCCCTCGCTCAACGTATCGAGCAGTGCTTCCAGCTCTTCGATCTCGTCCTCATCGAGCAGCTTGCTGTTGGCGAAAGCCGCTGCGGGCAGCGGTTCATCGGAATCGAGCACGTTGCGCGCGAAGTCCTGCGCCAACAGCGCCAGCACCACGAGTTTCGATTGCGCGGCGGCGTAAGTCTTAAGGCCGTGGACAGACGCCACCTTCACCAAGCCCTTCTCTTCCATGCGGTCGAGCGTCGTCCGCGTGGCGGAATAGGACCAATTGGTGCTGGCTTCGGTCGCGTCGTGAATCTCGCGCGCGCTCAGCCGTGGCGCGCTCCAAAGCGCACGCAGCAATTTGAGTTCTGAGCCCGAAGGTCTCGGCGACTGCGCCATAAGCCACTCCACTAGCGTGACGCTACACTTGTAGCATCTCTGCGACGGGAGTAAAATATCTAGTACGTAACCTTCTCTGGCCCTCAACAGGTGACTGGAGCGATGCGGGTGCGATTGGTCAGGAGCCGCCCCTTAGGCTCCGCGATCAACGCGGCACTGGAAGCAGCCGAACTTCGATCGAATATGTACATAGCGGATGCTCGCGTCCCCCAGGATCGACGCCGAGACGTCCGCAAGCTCGCCGCCGCGCACCACGCGGCCGGTATCGTAGCGGATCCAATCATCGGCGCCGTAGCCACGGATCGCCGCCGGATCGAGGAAGGCGAACCAGCGCGGCAGTTCGTGGCTCTCGTACCGCTCGCACTGTGTCTGATGCAGAAATATCGGTCCCGTCTCCGCGTAAGGCTGTGGCGCGTCGAACGGCCGATAGGACAGCACCAGCTTCGGCTCGCCATCCGCGATCAGGCCCAAGCAATGCCGGCACGGGTTCGCGCCGCCCTCGGCCTTCATCACGACAGGCGGTTGCCCATTCGCATCCGAGCCGCCGGCGCGCAGCCGTTCGAACTCTTGCGTAGGGATGCCGCGAACGCTGAGCGCCATGTCAAATTTCCTTTCGCCAGCAAGGAAACACGAGCGCGCATCAAATGCTGGCCGCTTTCGGACGCAGCGTTAACGCTGCTCCACCGGCGCCGGCACACGCACGCCGCGCCGCCATTCTTCACGACGCTGCGCCACTTGCGCCTGCACGTCCACCGGCTCGCGGCAGGTGTATTCGATCTCGCGCATCTGATCGGCGCCGGTCACTTCAGTGCCGTAGCAACCGAATTGCGTCAGGACCGCATTTGCCGCCGCACCCCACCACAAAATGCCAAGCGAGCGATCGTTAGCGTAAACGGTCATGTTCTGCGCCAGCAGAAGCCCGAGCGCCTGAGTGTCGCCACGCACGACCAACACCGTCTGGTCGCGATCGTGAAACCAAACCTGGAAGCGCTGATCACCAACGTAAACGTCAGCGTCCGGCATCCCGGCATCATAGCTCAGGGTGCGCTGCGTGCTCGCGCACGCGCTCAGAGCGAGAGCAGCAACCAATAGAAGAGCCCGCATCTTCATCTTCGACTCCGTGTGAGACGAATAAGTCCCGCGCGAAGATGCGCCACAAAGGGCAAGCCCATGACGAAACCGTGGCCCGGCCGCGTTTACCAAACGGCGTGGCGCCGAAACGGCGCAGAATTCGCTTCACGCGCACCCAACAGCGTCAACAAAAGCTAACCACGGAACAATTCGCGTCGAAAGAACGTGGCACGCGTCGTGCTCTCCAACTGCGCATAAGGCGGGCCCATGGGGGACACCGCCATGAACAAGGGCGCACACCTATGGCTAACGCCATCGACCTCCATGTCGGCAAGCGGCTCCGCCGCCGTCGCCGTCTCTTGGGCCTCACCCAGCAACAACTGGCTGAGTCCATCGGCATTCGCTTCCAACAAATCCAGAAGTACGAATGCGGCGCGAACCGCGTGACCGCGAGCCGTCTTTACGAACTCGCCGTCGCTCTGAACGTGCCGGTGAACTACTTCTTCGAAGGCCTGCAACAAGTCGCAACTCCGGCGACTCCGGGTGCTCCGGCCAACGACCGCGATCTGATCGCGGCTGACGTCCTCTCGCAGAAAGAAACGCTGGAACTGATCCGCGCTTACTACAAGCTTGGTGAACGTCCGCGCCGCCGCCTCCTCGATCTCGCGAAGGCGCTGCAAGACGAATCCACCGACGCGGC
The DNA here is from genome assembly GCA_964446305.1 of uncultured Terricaulis sp. Classification (GTDB taxonomy): domain Bacteria; phylum Pseudomonadota; class Alphaproteobacteria; order Caulobacterales; family Aquidulcibacteraceae; genus Vitreimonas. The sequence continues at coordinate 3,933 of CAYUOC010000091.1, forward strand.
CTAATACACCGCCTCGGTTTGGGGGAAACGGGGATGGGCTCGCTCACAAGGCGGGCCTATTTTCGTTTGATCAGTACGCGCAGACGTCGGTCCATTCGGAGCCATCGCTGGCGAGTTGCGCCCGCGTTTGAATACGGCCGCTATAGTCAGCGGTGACCGTATAAAAGGACCACGCATCGCCCGTCGGCGCTTCTCTTTGATAGATGCTGAGCTGGAATGGCGTCCCACCTTGCGGGGTCACGCGATACGCCGAACTGAACTCGCCAACGCCAACTTGCGAACAACCGATCATGGACGGCGCCGCGCCGCGCTGCTCGAGCGCGCTTACGACATCGTACGGGATCAGCTCGCCGACGGCGCTCCAGGAAAACACCGCGGTGCGCGCGCCGGCATTCACTTCCACATCGATGTTGCTGTTCATGCGGCCTGCCGGCGGCATCGTTCCGCTTGAACCAGCCAGGATCGCTTCCGCCATCGGCCCCGCCGCGACCACGAGCCCCCATGCCTGCGCGCATTGCTCCGGCGCCCATTGGCGCGCCTGCTCGCTTTGCGCGACATACCGCGCCACGCAGCTCTCGACGAACGCCGCTTCGCCACCGCCCTGCGCAGCCGCCTCGTTGCCGCCGCCAGCACCCGGGCCGCACGCCGCCAAGGCCAATCCGAGAACGGCTGAAACGAGCTGTCGCATGAAAGTCTCCTATCGCTTCCAGAGCTTCGCGCCGCCAGGAGCTAAACGCAACTCACCGAGGGAGGTGTTCGCGGCCGCAGCGCCGTGTTAGCGGACACCATGGCTCGTCACGATATTCCCGCCCTACTGAGCTTCGCCGACGCTTTGGCGGATGCCGCGCGCGACGCGATCCTCCCCCATTTTCGTGCCGCGCACAGTATCACCAACAAACTTGACGACGGCCGCTTCGATCCCGTGACTGAAGCCGACCAAGCAGCGGAGCGCGCAATGCTCGCGCTCATCGAAAGCACGTTTCCGGATCACGGCGTACTCGGCGAAGAATATGGCGAGCGGGAAAGCCGCGATGGCTATCAATGGATCCTCGATCCGATCGACGGCACGCGCGCCTTTATCTCCGGCCTGCCGACTTGGGGCGTGCTCATCGGCCTCTATTATGAGGGCCGGCCACTGATCGGCGTGATGGATCAGCCGTTCACGCAAGAACGCTATCGTGGCTGGATGGATGGCGCGAACGCCACCACGCGCGGCGGCACATACGCGCTCAAGACACGCGCGTGTGCCTCACTGCGCGACGCAACCTTCTCCACGACGAGTCCCGATCTCTTTGTTGGCGATGAAGCGCACGCATGGTCCAACATTCGCTCCGCCGCAAAGCTCGTCCGCTACGGCTACGATTGCTACGCCTATTGCATGGTCGCCGCCGGCCACATCGATGGCGTCATCGAAAGCGGCCTCAAGCCCTTCGACATCGCCGCTCTCATCCCGATCCTCACCGGCGCGGGCGGCGGCGTGTGCAGCTGGGATGGCGGCGACGCCAGCCAAGGCGGACGCGTGTTGGCCTGGAGCGATCCGCGCTCGCGCGATGAGGCGCTTAAGCTTCTTTCGCCTTCCCGCTGACCACATCGCGGATCACTTGCGCGAAGACTTCCGGCGGCTGGCCGCCTTGGATCAGCCAGCGTTGATTGAAGATCGCCGACGGCACAGCCTGGATGCCTTGGCTGCGCCAGAAGTGCTCGGCCTGTGCAACTTCGTCGGCGTAAGCGCCTGTCTCTAGGATTTCAGCGGCGCGCGAAGCATCCAGACCCGCCTCCCGCACTGCGTCCAGCAACGCAGCGCGATCGCTGGTTGAGCGTTGATCGGTGAAGTTGAGCTTGAACAACGCCTGCTTGAGCGCCAGCCCCACGCCCTCCAACTCCGCCCAATGCAGCAGCCGGTGCGCGTCGAACGTATTCCAGATGCGGCTCTCCGGCCCGTAATTGAAGGTGAAGCCGAGCGCTGCGCCGTGCTCTTTGATCGCCGTGCGCACCGCCTCGGAGCGCTCCGGCGAAGAGCCATACTTCTTCGCGACGTGCTCAGCCGTGTTCTCGCCCTCGGGGACCATGTCCGGATTGAGCTCGAAAGGCTGCAGGTGGATTTCTGCCTCAACGCCCGTTTCATCGAGCGCCTTTAGCAAGGAGCGCAGCCCGATCACGCACCACGGGCACGCCACGTCAGACACAAAATCAATCCGCAGCGGCGTCGTCATGCGTCAGCTCTCCACCAAGTCACCCAGCGCCTCGAGCAATGGCCCAAGATGCGCCTCATACCGCCGCCATCGCGCGACAGACGTTGCATATATGGGTTGCCGCACCTGACTTGCACTAGCCGTACTGACCGCGCGCGCGTTTTCGTGAAACGCTAACACGCGCTCATCCCATTCCAGGCCGCAGTGCGCGATCAACCGCCGCGCTTGACCCTCGATATCGGCAACGACATCTTCGTAACGCACGCTGAGCACGCGCCCTGCCGAGAGCACCTCGTCCCAGTGCCGCATCAAATCACGATAGGCGCGATAGTACCTGCCCAACTCTCCTAGGTCGTAGGTCTGCCCCTGCTCGCGCGTGAACAATTTCGAATAGCAGGAGAAGCATGTATCGATGGGATCGCGCTGCACATGGACGATCGTCGCGTTGGGCAACATCAGATGGATCAGGCCGACTAGATACATGTTCGAAGGCGTCTTGTCGGTGATGCGCGGCGCGTCCGGCGCGTGGCGGCGCAGCGTTCGCGTGTAGTGTTCGCCAGAATTGAAGAACGCATTGTCCGGCAGCGCATGCACCTGTTCCGGAAAGCCGCCGAGACGACGTGTGACGTCGTTCATCGCCGAAATCTCACCAGCCGCGCCGACAAGCGGGTGACTGGAGATGATCTGCTCCACTAATGTCGTGCCCGAACGCGGCATGCCAATGACAAAAATCGGCGTCCGATCCGAACTGCCACCACGCGGACGTTGGACAACGTTCGCATCGAACGCCCCCTTTAGGCGCTCAAACAGGCCAAGCGCCGCTTCCTCATTGTATCCGACGCTTTGCCGCTTCAGAGCGTTGCCGGCGCTCAGCTGCGCAAACGCTTCGTCAGTGCGGCCGAGATCGTCGTAAGCCTTGCCCAGAGCGAAATGCAGGTAAGCACGCTGCTCGGGCGGAAGCGCGGCGAGGTCGCGCGCGAGCGCCTCCATCCGCGCCAAGTGCGCGTCCGCGCCATCGCGAAACGTCTTCGCCTCAGCAACGCCCAGCAACGGTGCGGCCAATTTCGGGTCCCGGGCTGACGCGCGGTCGAACGCCGCCAGCGCTTCATCGAAACGCCCCAGCTCCTTCAGCACCGTGCCGACATTGTTCCACAGCTCAGCAGCGCCACTTGCATTGGCGGCGCGTTCCAAGAACGGCAACGCTTCTTGCTGGCGCCCAGCCGCCGCGAGAATGACCCCGAGCGCGTTGGCGACATCGCCGCGCTCCGGCGCCAATTCCAAGGCGCGGCGCAAAGCAGGCTCCGCCTCGTCCGCTGGCAGCGCCTCGGCCCGGCGGCGATACATCTCGGCCAGGTTGGCGCGAAACACCGCCGCGTTCGGGCGCGCCGCCAGCGCCCGCTCCTGCAGCGCAATCGCGACGTCCAGCTTGCCGACATTCGCCGCGATTGCCGCCAACGCACCCAGCGCATCCGGCTGGTTCGCATCAGCCTTCAGGATTTGCCGCAGAACAGTTTCCGCGTCCTCCAATCGCCCCGCCGTCGCGTGCGCTTCCGCAAGCTTCAGCTCCTGCATCCAGGAAGGCGGGCCGCTTTGCATGCGCTACCGATAGAACTCCGTCCGCCGGTCGCGGAAGAAGCCCCACGCCGCGCGGTGGCGATCGAGAAAATCCAGATCGAACTCGTGCACGAGCACACCCTCTTCGGTGCGCTCAAATTTTTGCACTAGATCGCCGCGATGATCGGCGATGAAGCTCGATCCATAAAACTTCTGGCCACTCGCTTCCGTGCCGATGCGATTGCTCGCTACGACCGGAATCACGTTCGAAACCGCGTGTCCTTGCATGGCGCGCTGCCATGGATCACGCGTGTCGAGCGAGCTGTCATGTGGCTCACTGCCGATCGCGGTTGGATAGAACAGCACTTGCGCGCCCTGGATCGCCATCGCGCGCGCGGCTTCTGGAAACCACTGGTCCCAGCAAATGCCAACGCCAATGCGCCCGAACGCGGTGTCCCAAACTTTGAAGCCGGTATCGCCAGGGCGGAAGTAGTACTTCTCTTGATAGCCGGGCCCGTCCGGAATGTGGCTCTTGCGATAAACGCCGAGCTGCTTGCCATCCGCATCCACGATGACGACCGAGTTGTAGTATTGCGGCCCGTCGCGCTCGTAGATCGAAACCGGGATCACAACACCCAGCTCCTTCGCCAACGGCGCCATCGCGACAACGCACGGATGCGTCTTTGCCTCGTACGCTGTACCGAACCATTTCTCTTCCTGCGTCGTGCAGAAATACGGTCCCTGAAACAGTTCAGAAGGAAGAATGACCTGCGCGCCTTTGCCGGCCGCCTCGCGCACGAAGCGTTCGGTCTTGGCGATATTGGCCTTCATGTCTTCGCCGTACGACGTCTGAATCGCCGCGACCTTCATTGTCTTGGCCATCACGCCGGCTCCTGCTGAGTGATGCAGTGGAACGAGCCACCACCCGTCAAAATGGCGTGCGACGACAGGCCGACAACCTTTCGCCCCTGGAAAAGCGGCGCCAGCGCATTCACCGCATCATCGCCGCTGCCCGAGTAAATCGGCACGACGACGGTGGAATTGCCGATCAGGAAGTTCATGTGGCTGGCAGGCACCGCGTCGCCGTCCTCATCCTCGACCAAACCGACGGAGGGAATGCGGATCACTTCAAGCTTGCGGCCCTTCGCGTCGCGCATCGCGCCGAGCTCGAGCGCGATTTCTTCGAGCACGTCATGGTTGGGATCGTCACGATTTGCCGGCGCCTGACACACGACCTTTCCCGGCGCGACAAAGCGGGCGAGGTTATCGATGTGGCCATCGGTGTGATCGTTGAGCAGGCCCTCATCGAGCCACAGCACCTTCTCAACACCGAGCGCGCGCTTTAGCGCCACTTCCGCGCCCTCTTCGGTCCAGTGCGCATTACGGTTGGGATTGAGCAAACACTGACGCGTCGTCAGCAACGTGCCTTCGCCATCCATCTCGATGGCGCCCCCTTCAAGAATAAAGTCGTGCCGCCGGTAGTCGGCCTTGGCCAGGAGCGCGATCCGCGCGCCCACTTCATCGTCGTGCGGCAACTGGTACTTCCCGCCCCAGCCATTGAACTGAAAGCCGTGCGCAACGCCGGCGCTATCGAAGATCGGCCCGGTGTCACGAAACCAGATGTCGCCGAAGGCGCCCGGAATAACTTCCGCCGCCTGCCCCAGCGCCAGCTTCGCCGACGCCTCGGCCTCGCGCCCGTGCGCAAGCACACGAATTTTGTCGCCCTTGCCGCCATCCCACAGCGCGCGGATCATCGCCGCAACCTCGGCGCGCGCAGGATCGAGATCCTCGCCCCAGAGGTCAGCGGCCGAGGGCCAACCGGTCCAGATCGCCTTATGTGGGCGCCATTCAGCAGGAATCGTCGTCATGTCCGGTCCTTAGCGCATGTAGATGCGCCCAGATAGGCGCGTTTGCCCCCCACACAAGTGCGTGGCCGTCCTGGCGCCGCCAGAGACCATCCGCTAAGACCGCCGGGGGACAATCCGAGACGCCGATGACCGAAACCCGAGCCGCCTTCGACCGCGCGACTCTCGCCTTTCTATTCGTAATGTTCGCGGTCACGGCCGCGCGCGTCGTCGCGCTCTTTTACATCCCGCTCGGCCTCTATTTCGACGAGGCGCAATACTGGGCTTGGTCGCGCTCGTTCGAGTGGGGCTACTTCACAAAACCGCCACTGATCGCCTGGGTGATCGGCGCAACAACCTTCCTCGCCGGCACCGACGCCGAATGGGCGGTTCGTCTCGGCGCGCCAATCGCGCACGCCGTCGCCGCCTGCGCTCTCTTCATTCTTGGCCGCTCCATGTATGGCGCTTGGCCAGGCTTCTGGACTGCCTTCGGCTGGCTGATGCTGCCGGGCGTATGGTTCTCATCGAGCCTCATCTCCACCGACGCGCTGCTGTTGCCGCTCTGGTCGATCGCGCTGCTGGCGATGTGGCGGCTGATGAACACGCACGCGTGGGTTTGGGCCGTCGTGCTTGGCGTCGCCATCGGCCTTGGCGTGCAAGCCAAGTACGCGATGTTCTACTTCTTCCTCTGCAGCGCGGTTGCGGCGTGGTGGCTGCCGCCGATGCGGCAAGCATTGGGCCAAGGCCGCGGCATCGTCGCCACCCTCATCGCTGCCGCGATGATCACGCCGAATTTCATCTGGAACGTCCAAAACGGCTGGGCCACCGCGCGCCACACCGCCGCCAATGCGCATTTCGACAACACCGAGATGTTCAATCTCGACGAATTGTTCGAGTTCGTCTTCGGCCAGGCTGGCGTCGTCGGCCCCGTCATTTTCTTCGTGTTGATCTGGGCGCTTTGGCGGGCGTGGAGCCGCAGCAGCGGGCTTTCGACCGAAGAGAAGTTCCTGATCGCCTACGTCATCCCGCCTTTCGTCATCATCAGCGCTATCGCCTTCATCTCACGCGCCAACGCCAATTGGGCGGCTGTCGCCTATCCAGGTCTGCTGCTGCTGGTCACGGGCATGCTCTTCGCTTCGGCTAATGGCCGGCGCACGCTGGTCGCGGCGACCTTGGTGAACATCGCCATCGGCGTCAGTTTTGTCGCTGTCATCGCCTTCAATCCGGCGCTTGCGAACCAAGCCAAGGGCGTGCGCACGGCGCGCAACTGGGAAGAAACGGCAAACGAAATCGCGCGCCGCGCTGTCGTGCAACCGGGAGAGCTGCCGTTCTCCGCCGTCATGGTCGATGACCGTGCGACCTATTTTGAGCTCAACTATTATTGGCGCCAGGCGCGCCGCGAGGGCGCGCCGTTGCCGCCGGTGCGCATGTGGCTGTTGCACGGCACGGCCAACAATTCTGCGGAATCCAACGATCCGATGCGCACGGAAGAAGGCGGCCGCGTTCTCGTCGTGCACCTTTCGCCGGAATATCTGCCGCTCGTCGCGACCGACTTCACCTCATTCCGAACCGTCGAACACCTGACCGTTCCGCTCGGCGGCGGCGTCAATCGCGAGCTGGAAATTTCCATCGGCGAAGGTTTCGCGCCGTTGCCGCGCGATGAGGCGTTCGAAGCCCGCTTCCGTCAGCAAATGGGCATCGACGACTAGATCGGATCGTAGTCCGGAAACGCTGAGCCGCCACGCTCCGCCGAGCACGCATTGGCGCGGAACATGGAAAATAGCTCGCGCCCGACACCCCGCGCATTGCCGATGAGATCGAGCTGCGCTGGCGCGCGGTCGCGCCAGTCGGCGGGCGACACCACATCGATCGCGCCCGTATCGGCGTCGATGCGCAACACGTCGCCATCGCGCAACTTCGCCAGCGGCCCACCTTCCGCCGCTTCCGGCGTAATGTGTATGGCCGCCAGCACCTTGCCGCTGGCGCCGGACATGCGCCCGTCGGTGGCCAGCGCGACACGGAAGCCCCGGTCCTGCAGCGCGCCCATGAGCGGCATCAGCTTGTGCAGCTCCGGCATCCCGTTCGCGCGCGGCCCCTGCCCACGCACAACGATGACGCAAGCCCGGTCCAGATCCCCGCGCTTGAACGCCGCCTGCACTTCCGCCTGCGACTCGAACACCAAGGCCGGCGCCTCCACGACGCGCTTATCTTCAGCCACCGCAGAAACCTTCACGCACGCGCGCCCCAACCCGCCGCACAGCAAACGCAAGCCGCCATCCGTCGAGAACGGCGTCCGCGCGCCGCGCAGCACGCTCTCGTCCCCGCTTGTCGCCGGCGCATCGCGCCACGACAGCGTCTCGCCAACAAGCACCGGCTCTTGCGCGTAAGCAGCAAGACTCTCGCCACCAACCGTCGCGATATCTCCATGTAATAATCCGGCATCGAGCAGTTCGCGCGTGAGAAATCCCATCCCGCCGGCGGCGTGGAAGTGGTTCACATCGGCGGAGCCGTTCGGATAAATCCGCGTCAGCAGCGGCGTGACGTGCGAGAGCTCAGCGAAGTCATCCCAGTTGATCTCGATCCCCGCCGCTAATGCGATCGCCGGCAAATGGATGAAATGATTGGTCGAACCGCCAGTCGCCATCAGTCCGATCATCGCATTGACGATGGCCTTCTCATCCACAACGCGCCCGATCGGCCGATAGTCCTCACCCAGCCCCGTAATCTTCGCGGCCCGCTGTGCGGCGGCAATCGTCAAGGCATCGCGCAACGGCGTGTTCGGGTTGACGAACGCCGCGCCCGGAAGGTGCAACCCCATCACTTCCATCATCATCTGGTTGGAGTTCGCTGTGCCGTAGAACGTGCAAGTGCCCGGCGCGTGGTAGCTGTCGGCCTCCGCCTGCAGCAATTCCTCGCGCCCGATCTTGCCTTCCGCGAACAATTGCCGCCGCGCGGCCTTCTCTTTGTTCGGTAATCCCGAAGGCATCGGCCCGCCTGGTACAAGAATACACGGCAGCCACGGAAACCTGAGCGCGCCAATCAACAGCCCCGGCACGATCTTGTCGCAGATGCCCAGAAGCAGCGCCGCGTCGAACGTCGCGTGTGAGAGCGAAACCGCCGTGGAGAGCGCAATCACATCGCGCGAGAACAACGAAAGCTCCATGCCCTCGAAGCCCTGCGTGACGCCATCACACATCGCCGGCACCCCACCCGCGACCTGCGCCACGGCGCCAACATCACGCGCGGCGCGGCGAATGATCTCCGGATAGTGCTCGTACGGCGCGTGCGCCGAGAGCATGTCGTTATAAGATGTGACGATCCCGATCGACGGCCACTTTCCGCCCAACAGCTCGATCTTATCCTGCACCGCGCAACCCGCCGCGCCATGCGCACGGTTCGCTTCGGCGATCTTCACCCGCGCGGGCTTCGTTGCGTCGTACGCGCCGATCAGATCAAGATAGCGCCGCCGCCGCGACGCGCTTCGCTCTGCAATGCGCTGTGTGACCGCTTCGACGGTTGAATTGATCGCCATCACTCAGGATCCCACCAGGCGCGGCCGTCACGATCCATGAGCAGCGCCGCCTGCGTCGGACCATGCGAGCCCGCCGCATAGAGATGCGGTTCCGCGCCGCTTTCATCCCACGCCGCCAGCAAAGCATCTGCCCAAGTCCATGCCGCGTCCACTTCGTCGCGGCGCATGAATAGCGAGAGGTTGCCGCGCACGACATCCATCAGCAGCCGCTCGTATGCATCGGGATAGCGCAAGCCGCCGAACTCCTCCGCGAATGAGAGATCGAGCGGCGCTGTCTTCACCCGCAACCCGCCTGGCCCCGGCTCCTTCATGTTCAACCAAAGCCGCACGCCTTCATCCGGCTGCAGCCGCAACACCAGCTTGTTCGGCGCGCCGGCGCCCGCGCCAAAGATCGGCACCGGCGTATCCTTGAATTGGACGACGATCTCCGATCGCCGCGCGCCCATGCGTTTGCCGGTGCGGAGATAGAAGGGCACGCCCGCCCAACGCCAATTGTCGACCTCGGCCTTGATGGCGACGAACGTCTCAGTCCGCGTCGGCTTGCCCACTTCTTCGGCATACGCCGGCGCCTTGGCGCCGTTCACGAGGCCAGCCTTGTACTGCCCGCGCACCGTCCTCGACGCGACATCCGCCGGCCCAATCCGCCGCAGCGCCGAAAGCACTTTCAGCTTTTCCGTGCGGATCGCGTCCGCATCCATCGAGTTCGGAGATTCCAGCGCCACTAGGCACAAGAGCTGGAGAATGTGGTTCTGCACCATATCCCGCAGCGCGCCGGATTTGTCGTAATATTCCGCCCGTCCCTCAACACCGAGTTCTTCGGCCACCGTGATCTGCACATGATCGATCGTCGCACGCGACCATATCGGCTCGATCAGCATGTTGGCGAAGCGCAGGACCAAGAGGTTCTGCACCGTCTCCTTGCCGAGATAGTGATCGATGCGGAACGTCCGTTGTTCATCGAAAACCGCGCCGACGCCGTCATTGATCGCGCGGGACGAAGCGAGATCCCGGCCAATCGGTTTCTCCAACACGATGCGCGAGGTCGGCGTGGCCAGGCCGGTTTCGGCCAAACGCTGCGCGATCGTCACGAACAAGGACGGCGCAGTCGAAAGATAGAAGATTCGGACGTTGCCTTTGCCGTTCGTCAGCGCCTCCTTCAGCGCCCCCCACTCACCCGCCGGCGCCGTCGCGTCCGCGCGCGCGTACTCGACGTGCTTCAGAAACGCCGCGCACTTCGCCTCGTCGATCTTGTCGTTCGGCGCGAACTTCAGATGCGCTTCGTGCACCATGCGCCGGAACGCGTCGGTATCCATATCGCTGCGCGCGACGCCGATGATCCGCGACTGCGCCGGAATCTGACCGTCCAAAAAGCGGTGCAGGAGCGATGGAAACAATTTGCGGAGTGAAAGGTCGCCGGTCGCGCCAAAGACGACGAGATCGAACGGCGGGACGGGAATGAACTCGGCCATGCACGCACCAAACTAGTGTTTGCGCCCGCGTGCAAAAGGCCCGCGCGACCATTCATCTCGCACCTGCGAGAGTATCCTGCGCG
>CAYUOC010000092.1:0-6058 GCA_964446305.1 uncultured Terricaulis sp.
TTCGATCAAACCTACGAACACCGCGCCGATGTCCACGCCCGCCGCGCGGCGTCACTGCTTGCGCTTCATCGTACCGAAGACGCGCTCACCGCCGCCGCGCGCGCCTGCGGCATCGATCCGAATAATCCTGACGCTCACTACCATCGCGGCGCCGCTTTCGCGCGTCTCGAATTGTGGCGCGAGGCGGCCGAGGCGTTTGATGCGGCGCTGAAACTCGCACCCAAGCAGGTCGCCATCCGCGCCGCGCGCGCCGCCGTGCTGGCCCGACTCAGCCGTTTTGACGAAGCGCTCGCCGATATCGACGCTGCGCTCGCCCGCGCTCCCGATCGCGCGGAGTACCAGGCGCGCCGCGCCCAAATCCTCGCCGCCCGCGCCGCCCAGTGCGGATAGGGCTCCACTTGTCCCGCGTGGTCTCCACCCATTCCCGGGGCTTCGCGGCACGCGAAGAGCCCGGGACCCATAAACACACATGACTGAAGCGAAACTCTGAAGTTCAGCGCTCCTTTCGTAAACACACGCGCCTATGGGTCCCGGACTGCGCTCACGCGCATCCGGGAACGGGTGCAGTGAAAACCGGGGATAGAGTGCAATCAATCCGGTGGGCGCAAAACCATGAGATGATGCTTCCATCTCCTGCAGGGAGGCTACCGGTACCAATAGCTGACTAGCGCAAGAGATGCGGTTTGAACGTGATGCGATGGAAGTCCGCGAGGACGGAAGCCGCTGCTCGGCGAGACAAGGAAGCCGAGGCCCAGCCGAGAGAATTGGCTCTCGCTGCACGTCAGCCGGGAACGTGACATCAGGCGCTAAGACTCGTCCAGGATACCCAGCGTCGGAGATGATCGGCCCGTGAGAGCGGCTTTGTGCGAGGAGGAGTCTCGCGCCGAATCGAACCACCCAAATCTCCCTGCCCGCAAACGCATGGCCCCCTCGGAGTACCTGAACGCCTCAGATGTCCGCCGGCTGTTCAACAAACCGCGCAGGGCGCGCTTCGGCAAACCCCACACGAAACCTTTTCCTTGAGCTCACGCCGAAGCGCGCCTTGCTCTCCCGTCTTCTCCGCAGCGCCCGCGCGCGTGCGGCCGAAACCATGCGGATTCACCCATTTTCCGCCGCCCCAAGCGGTTGGCCGCCCGCGCCCCAGGGGCTAAAAGACTCACATGAACAAGCACGATCCCGGCGGACCGGAAGCCAAGGTCCATTATGGCGATAACGAAATCACCATCCTGCGCCAGGGCACCCACGTCCGCTGCGCGGTAACCGGCGAACCAATCACGCTCGACGCGCTGCGCTATTGGAGCGTCGATCTGCAAGAGGCTTATCGCGGCCCCGCCGAAGCCACGGCGCGCTGGAAGCAAATCCACGCGGAGAAGAAGTCGTGAGAGCGCTGGCGGGGGCTTTCATCGCTATAATGCTCGTTGCCTGCGCGGCGGCTGACGCGCCGGCGCAACCTGAAACGCCAACGCCAGTCGCGGACGCGCCGGCCGAGATCATCGAGGCCGCAACTCCGCCACCGCCGCAAACGCCATCGCTCCGCTGCGCCGGCGCCTTCACGCAGGGCGGCATCGCACTCTGCCGCACGATGCCTGGGGCGATCGTCGCGCTCAATGGCGATCGCGTTGGCGCCGCCGATCCCGAAGGTTGGATCGTCGTCGGCTTCACGCGTGAGCATCCCGCCAGCGCCGAGATCAGCGCCAGCGTGCACAACGCCATCGTCAGCGAACGCTATGACATCGCCCCACGCGAATTCGACATTCAGCGCATCAACGGCCTGCCGCAGCAAACCGTGACGCCCACCGATCCCGCCGTACTTGCGCGCATCCAACGCGAAAGCGCGCTGAAGCAAGCCGCGTTCACCTCGCAAGCCAGCATTGAAGGCTTTCTCGATGGCTTCATCCGTCCCGTCGAAGGCGGCACGGTGACCGGCCGCTGGGGCAACCAGCGCATCCTCAACGGCACGCCATCAACACCGCATTTCGGCTACGACATCGCCGTTCCCGCCGGCACGCCGATCCGCGCGCCCGCCGCCGGAATCGTGACGCTGGCCGAGCCGGACATGCACTACGAAGGCGGCCTCGTCTTCATCGATCACGGCCAGGGCCTCATCACCATGTACCTGCACATGAGCCGCGTGGATGTCCGCGTCGGCGATACGCTGGAGCAGGGGCAAGTGATCGGCGCTGTCGGCGCCAGCGGCCGCGCCACCGGCCCGCACCTCTGCTGGCGCATGAAGCTCCGCAACGTGCAGCAACTCGATCCCAGCATCGCCATCGAAGGCCTGGCGCTTGCGCGGGCGGAATTGCTGTCCGCGAACTGAGCTTCACCAAAATGCCGCCTCGCCGCGCCAGGCGTGGCGTGCTTAGATTGAGCCATGGTCAGCCTGCCTACGCCAAATCCGCGAAAGACGACGTCGTTCCGCGAGCTCGGGCCGGTGGACATCGCCGAGCTGAAGCAGGCGGTGGCGGCCATCAGCGATGCACAATGGGGCGCCGCGAACGCGTCAAAGCCGAACAAATTCGATGCGCTCGATAAGACCGAGCACATCATCTTCCGCTTCGTCAGCTCGCTCGCCGATTGGCGCCAAGCCTATGAAGGTCCGCTCTGGTCGCAATGGCGCGCCAAGCTCGAACCCGTGCTCGCCGCCGCCGTGGCGCCCTATGGCTACGCCAATGGCGTCTTCCCGCGCGTGATGCTGGCGCGCATGGCGCCGGGCGGCGTCATCCTTCCGCACCAGGACGCGATGCCCGCCGCCAAGTGGCCGCACAAAGTGCATGTGCCGCTGTTCACCAACGAGCAGGTGATGTTCCGCTGCGGCGACGAGTATCGCCACCTAAAGGAAGGCGTCGCGGTCGAAGTGAACAACATGGGCGTGCACGCCGTGAAGAACGAAGGCGACGCCCCCCGCACGCATCTGATCTTCGAGTATTACGACGCCGATCAGCCCGAGCCAGATTGGCTAGAGGCCGTCGTCGCCGCGGCCAAGACGCGGCAATTGCAAGGTCAGCCTAGCTAGGCGGCCGCTGCACGAAGTGCGCGACCAGCACGACAGCCGGCACATCGCCGTCATTGCGCCAGCCATGCGCCGTGCCTGCATCCTCGATCGCGACATCGCCGGCGAGATAGACGATCGGATCCATGCACGTGTTGCGGATTTCGGTCGCCTGGCCGGAGACGATCATCGCCATGCCCTGCGTCGCCGCATGCGTGTGCCACGCAATCACGCCGCCCGGTTCAATCACCAGCCGCCGCAACCGCACCGCACGCGTCGGATCGCTCGCCACCGGCGTCAGCGCGATATCGGCCGCTGTCACGCCGTGCTGCGGGCCGAAGGCTTCGTGATTGGCGCCATCGAGCGTGCGCCCATTGGCGCAGGTGCGCGGGCTCGCGGACATGATCGCTTCCAACGCCGCATCCGGCGGCGCTGGGCGCCCATCGCTTAGCCCCACAGTCTGAGCCGCCCGATCCATCGTGGCGCAACCCGCCACCAGCGAAGCCGCCAACACAGCACGCCACATGAGCTCAACCCTCCGTGCACTTGTCCTAGCGCGCCTGACGCGATCCCGAAACCCCGCCGCGACCAGCCGCTCACGTCGCCTTCAAGATTCGCCGCAGCGTTTGCTCGATCTTGTTCGCTTCCAGCCAGAACCCGAACAGCACGCCCGCGTACATGAGCAGCGGCGCGGCAAGCCCGAACCACAAGATTTCGCCGCCGGCTCCCAGGACGATTGAAAAGAATATCGAGAAGAAGAAGGCTAAGAAGATCGCGACGAAGATCGAAGGCCGCATCGTCACCGTGACGCGCGAGAGGCTGCCACCCTCGCTCACCTCGCCCTCGATCACCGGCGCAAACGAATTGCGATACCCCATAATCCGCGTGATGCTGAACCTGTTGCCCGTCACCGTGCCGGAGAAGCGCTCATCATTGGCCGCGCCCATGGCGGTGATGCGGAACCATTTGCGCTCCTCGATCCGCGACGCGATCGCGCGCAGCGCCTCTGTCTGCGACATCGCCGAAGTGAGTTCAAAGCGGTGATACGGGATCAGCTTCACATCACGCCCGCTTCAACCCACGCGCTCTTAGGCCAGCGCCGATGCGACCAGAACCATTGCCCCGGCGCCTCGCGTACCCGCGCTTCCATGAACTGGTTCACCCGCGTCACGCCATCGAACACGGTCTGTTCGTCATCGGGCTTCGAATAATCCAGCTCGATCGCCGGATACGCCGTCGCCACGAAGTGCGTGCCCTCGATGCGCCGGCCGGTGATCGGGATCAGCGGCACGCCGAACTTGAGCGCCAGCCGCGTCGGCCCGTCGGCGGTCATGCACTTGTGCCCGAAGAACGGCACGGCGAGGCCGGCATTGTACTTCTGATCGTTCATCAGCGCGATCGAACGCCCACGCTTCAGCGAACGCAGCAGCCCCATGCCGCCTTCCTTGCCTTTCGCCGCCTGCAGCGTCAGCCCAAACTGTGCGCGCGTATCGACGATGTACTTATCGATGATCGGATTGTTCGCCGGCCGGTAGGTGAAGTGCGAATCCGGATCGACCTGCGCCAGACAGAGCGAGGTGATCTCCCAATTCGAAAAGTGCCCGCCGATGAACACCGCGCCCTTGCCGCGCGTCGCCTCGATGATCTCACGCCCATGAAACTCAACGACGCCCTTATTGTAGAGGTCGAGAAACTTCGGCATGTGCGGAAACTCGCCCGTCATCCGCCCAAGTTCGACGAACGATTCCTTGCGCACCTCGTTGTGGAACGCGTCGCTCTCGTTCGGGAACGACATGCGAATATTGCGGATCGCCGTCTTCCAGGCACTGTTGATCGGCGCAATCGCCGGCACGATAGCGCCGCCCCAGCGCGAGGCGCGCTCCAGCCCCAACGCGCCGAGCGCGCCGACATAGGCGTTCCACGCCAGCGCCTCGAGCTGAAAGCCGAGATTGAGCGGTTTAGGCTTCGCCATGCGCCGCTGTAATCCGCGAAAGGATCGGCGCAAGCAAGGCGTCGAGCGCCGCTTCATCGGCAAATCGCGCCGCCACCGGCAACACCGCCACCCGCGCCCGCCATTCGGGCGAAAGCCGCGCCGCATCCTTCTCGGTGGTGATGAGCTTCGCCCCGCGTTCCTCGGCCAGCTGCGCAAGCCAGGCCAGATCATCCTCGGAATAGGGGTGGTGATCCGAGTAAGGCACCGTCTCCAGAAGATCGGCGCCGACAGCCTCCAGCGTATCGAAGAACTTCTCAGGCCGCGCCAAGCCGGCGAACGCCACCAATGGCCCAGCCGGCGCCTCGCCGATCGGCGAGACTGCGGCTTGCAGCACCGGCTTGGTGAAGCCGCGCAGCCAATCCGGTTGCTCGGGCGTATCCTCGCTCCAAGTATTGTGCAGCATCACGATGGCATCCGCGCGCGCGAGGCCATCGCGCAAGCGCTCGCGCAGCGGCCCGGCCGGAAACACTTGCCCGTTGCCGATGCCATAAGCGGGATCGACGGCGACGATACAGAGATCCTTCGCCAGCGACGGATTCTGAAAGCCGTCATCCATGATGATCACATGCGCGCCCGCTTGCACCGCCGCTTGTGCGCCGGCGTAGCGATCGCGCGAGACCCAGGCCGCGCCATCGCGCGCGTGCAGCAAGGGCTCATCGCCAACCTCGGCCGCTTCCATGTCCGGCGTCACCCGCAGCGGCCCGATGGCGCGCCCGCCATAGCCGCGCGACAGCGTATGCGCGTGCGGCCCAAGCTTGGCGCGAATGGCGCGGCTGATCGGCGTCTTGCCCGCGCCGCCAACTGTGAGATTGCCGATGCAAATGACCGGCGCCTGCGCATGGCGCGAAACCGTGGTGCGAAAGCGATGCGCCGCCACCGCCGCATAGATCCATGAGACCGGCGTCAGCAACGCGCGCAGCGCCAGCGCCGCATCGCGCCCGTCAGTCTCGGCCTTCCAGAACTCAGGCGGGCGCATTGGCGGGGCTCTGCCGTGTCGAAGAATTGGGAAGGAGCGCGCTCACTGCATTCAGGGTTCGTTCAAATGCATCGGCGCCTTGAGCGGTGACACTGCGCGC
>CAYUOC010000092.1:6158-12641 GCA_964446305.1 uncultured Terricaulis sp.
CTGCATTCAGGGTTCGTTCAAATGCATCGGCGCCTTGAGCGGTGACACTGCGCGCGGCCTCGAGTTGCTTGGCGCGCGTCGCCTCGTCACGCCACAAGCGTGCGATCTCAGCCGCGAGGCTCTCAGCGTCCTCGACGCGCACCGCGCCGCCGGCGGCGAACATCTCCGCGAACAAGTCCTGGAAGCTCTCGACATAAGGTCCAGTGAGGATCGCAGACCCGAGCTTTGCCGGTTCAATCGGATTGTGGCCCTTCAACGCCGGCGTCAGACTCCCTGCCACCAGCGATACGGGCGCCAGATCATAAAACGTCCCAAGCTCGCCCATCGTATCGGCAACATAGACGGGGACATTCGCCAACGAGCCGCCGCGTGAGCGCATCGGCGCGCCGCCTGCAAGATGAGATACATCCTCGCCGCGTTCGGGGTGGCGAGGCGCGACGATGAGCAAAGCGTCGGGATATGAGGCGCGAAGCACATCGTGCGCTTCCAAGACGATGACGTCCTCGCCCTCATGTGTGGAAGCCGCGAGCCAAACTGGGCGCGCGCCGATCTCGGCCGCCAGCGCCGCGCGCGCTGTCTCGTCAACACGAGGCGCGGGCGCGGCGAGCTTCAGATTGCCTGGCGCGCCGAGGGGCGCGGGGCGCAAGTCGCTCAGCGCCTCCTTCGTCCTCGCATCGGCCGCGGAAACGTAGCTGAACGCCCCCACCAGGCGCCGCCCCGCCGCACGCCAGCGTGTCCAGCGCCGCAGCGAACGCGGGCTCATGCGCGCGTTCACAAGCGCCAGCTTCACGCCGCGCGCCTCGGCTTCGAGGATGAGGTTGGGCCAAAGCTCGCTCTCGACGAAGACTCCAACGTCGGGGCGCCAATGATCCAAGAACCGCCGCACGCAATCGGCGCGATCGAGCGGGGCATAAACATGCGTCGTTCGCGGCAAGGCGCGGCGCGCCACCAAATCGGCGGATGTCCGCGTGCCGGTGGTGATCAAGAACGAAAGCGACGGATTGCGCGCCGCCAGCGCTTCGATCAACGCAAGCGCCACGCCACTCTCGCCGACGCTCGCCGCATGCAGCCAGATCAGCGCACCGCTGGGGCGCGCTGCCGTATAGCGCCCAAAGCGTTCGCTCAGACGCGCCGGGTCCTCCTTGCCGCGCTTGGCGCGGTCGTTGAGGTAGAGCCCCGCGAACGCACCCAGCGCCGAACTCGCGGCGCGATATAAGCCAAGGACGGGGGAGAAGCTCACGTCGTCTGCGCCGCCGGTTCCGCGGCTTCCATCAGCGCTTCATCACGGTGCGGCGCGGGTTGAATGGCCGGAACGCCGGCAATCCGATCTGCTTCGGCCGCGATGCGGTTCATCTCAACCTCAAGCGCAAGGCGCACGGCTTCCTCTTCGGCGTCGCTGGCGTCGGGAGCGGGTGGCGAAATCGGATTGCCCCAGACGAGCGCGCCTTTGCCGAACGGCAGCGGCAGCACGAACTGATCCCAGCTGTCGCCAAAGACGATGCGGTTGGACGTCGCCCAGGTCACCGCCAGGAGCGGCGCGCCGGCGATCTTCGCCAGAACGATGGCGCCGCGCTTCACTCGCATGCGCGGGCCGCGCGGGCCATCCGGCGTCATCGCGATCGCGCCGCCGCCTTCGATGTGGCGGGCCATGTCGCGCACCGCTTCAGTGCCGCGCTTCGGCTTGGCGCTGCCTCGCTTGGCCTCCGAGCCGCGGATCACTTCGGCCCCGACCGTGTAGGCGGTATGCGCCACGACGCCGCCTTCGCGCGATTGCGAGATCAGCATCTTGGCCTTGGGCACGCCGCGCTTGAAGGACCACATCTTGTGAATGAGCGCGAAGCGGCCATGCCAGATGCAGCCAATGACCTTGCCGCCATCCGGCTCCCAGAATGGCTCCACCGCCGCGCGGTTGATCCTGGTCCAGCGCGTGGTGACGCCCACGAACAGCATGTAGCCGCCGATCAGCCGCCCCACGATGAACTGGAAAACCGGATTGGCGAGTAGGGACTTCACACGCGACCTGTCAGCAGCAGCGCCCGCTTCCGAACGGGGCCAACGCCCCTTATAGGGGGCGTCCCCCGTGCCGCGCCAGAAGCCGAAGCGAACCCTTCACAGAGGTCTATGTCCAATCCGGTCAAATTTCCCGCTTTCGACCTCTCGACGCCGGAAGGGCGCCGGGCGGCCGAGCACGATTTGACCTGGAACGACCACGGCTTCCTCCGGAACATCTACCAGAACTTCCACTGGATCGAGCCCGGCCAGATGGCGCGCTCGAACCAGCCCTCGCCGGAGCACATCACCAAGTACGCAAAGCTCGGCTTCAAAACGATCATCAACGCGCGCGGTAAGTCCGACACCGGCTATTACGCGCTCGAGAAAGAGGCCTGCGAGCAGAATGGCCTGACCTTGATCGACCTCCGCCTGCGTTCGCGCGAGCCGCCGAGCATCGAGGCGATCCATCGCTGCAAGCAAATATTCGAGACCATCGAGTACCCGGCGTTACTGCACTGCAAGTCCGGCGCGGACCGCGCTGGCGTTGCGGCGGTGCTCTACAAACACTTCAAAATGGGTCTCCCGATCAGCGAAGCCGTTGAGCAACTTTCGCTCAAATACCTGCATGTGAAGCAGGGCAAGACCGGCATGATCGACTACTTTTTCGAGACCTATCTCGAAGAGAGCGAGGCGAGCGGCAAGCCCTTCATACAATGGGTCGATGAGGACTACGATCAGGAGCGCGTCAAAGCCGCGTTCACCGGCCAGTGGTGGGCCAATATCCTCACCGACAAGATACTGCGTCGAGAATAGCGTTCCCCATTGCGGGAACTCGGCAAACCGGGAACAAGTGTAGCGTGGATTTCTCGGGGCGGCGGCGTTGACCGTACAAGTTTTTGGGCGCCGCTTACCGGCGACCGCGACATATGTCGTGGCGTTGGGCGCTGCGCTGCTGTTGCTCGTCATCACAGTGGCGGGCGCGATCTGGCAGACGAACCAGGGCGTCCAGCTCAATGAGGATGTCCGCCAGTCGCTGGCGCAGCGTTCCAGCCTGCGCCTGCTGTTGCGGGGCATGCAGGACGCCGAAACCGGCCAGCGCGGCTATCTGCTGACCGGCGACGAAAGCTATCTGGAGCCCTATCTCGCGGGCCGGGCCGATATCGAGCGGGAAATAACCAACCTCGAGGCGTTCGCCGGCGGCAGTCCGGCATCGGTCGCTGAAGTGCGCCGCCTTGAGGAGCTGATTGGCGCCAAGCTCGAAGAACTCGAAACGACGATTGATCAGCGCCGCACCGGACGCGGCAACCTCGCGCTTGCGCGGGTTCGCGATGGCCGTGGCAAGATCGTCATGGATGAGTTTCGCGCCATCATCGCCGCGGGCGAGGCGCGCGAGCATGCGCGTGTGATCGAAGCCATGGCGGCGGTGGACCGCAGCGCCCAGCGCCTGCGTCTGGTCGTCCTGGTCGCCGGAATGCTGTTGCTGGGCATCGGCGCGCTCCTTGTCGTCACCGTGCGTAACGCGATGTTGGAATTGCGCGCGTCACGCGATGACGCGCGGACGGCGCATGAGCGCGTGCTGCAGGAGATGGGGGCGCGCGAGCAGGCGGAGGCGAAAGTCCGCCAGATGCAGAAGATGGAGGCGATCGGTCAACTGACGGGCGGTGTCGCGCACGATTTCAACAACATGCTCGCCGTCATCATCAGCGCGCTGCAACTGGCGCAGCGCCGCCTGGCGCGCGGCGAGACCGACATCGCCCGCTTCACCGACGCTGCCATGGATGGCGCCCGCCGCGCCGCGACGTTGACCAGCCGCCTGCTTGCCTTCGCGCGCCGCCAGCCGCTTCAGCCGCAGGTCCTCGATGCAAACCGGCTCATTGCCGGCATGTCGGACCTGTTGCGCCGGACCCTGGGTGAGAACATCTCGCTCGAAGTGGTTCAAGGCGGCGGCGCTTGGCGCGTCTTCGCCGATCAGAGCGAGTTGGAGAACGCGATCCTCAACGTCTGCGTTAACGCACGCGATGCGATGCCGGAAGGCGGCAAGTTGACGATCGAAACCTCTAACGCCTTCCTCGATGAAGCCTATGCGGCGACCAACGCCGAGGTGACGCCCGGCCAGCACTTGATGATCGCCATCACCGATACCGGCCAAGGCATGCCGCCGGAGGTGAAGGCGCGCGTGTTCGAGCCGTTCTATACGACCAAGGAAGTCGGCAAGGGCACCGGCCTTGGGCTCGCGCATGTGCACGGCTTCCTGAAGCAGAGCGGCGGCCACGTCGCGATCTATTCGGAGGTCGGTGTTGGCACGACGGTGAAGCTCTATCTGCCACGCACGCAGCTGGAGGAGAGTGAGGCCGCAACGCTGGCGCCGGCAAACAAAGAGATGCCATTGGGCGATGCGGCGACAATCGTGCTGGTGGTCGAGGACGAAGAGCGCGTGCGTAATCTCAGCGTCGCTTCTCTACGGGAGCTTGGCTACACGGTGGTTCACGCCTCAAGCGGCGAGGAAGCTTTGCAGAAACTGGCGAACAAGCCTGCGGTCACGCTGATGTTCACCGATATCGTCATGCCGGGGATGAGCGGGCGGAAATTGGCTGACGAGGCTACGGCGCGTTATCCGGAGCTGAAGGTGCTCTACACGACAGGCTATACGCAGAACGCGATCGTGCATAACGGCGTGCTCGATGCGGACGCGCGGCTATTGCTCAAGCCTTATTCGATCGAGGACTTGGCGCGGAAGGTCCGTGCGGTGTTGGACGAGTAGGCGGCGGCGCGAACGCCGCCGCCTCTCGCCGCCTTCACTTCGGCGGGACGTAATAAGGCGAGCGCGGATCGAGCGTCGGGTCGTAATAGGCGGAGTGTGGGTCAAGTCGCGCGTCGTAGTACGGCGACGCCGGATCGAGGCGCGGATCGTAATAGGCGCTGCCTTCCTCGATGATGGCGTAGCCGGAGCCTTCGTAGCGCGCGATCACGGCCGGGTGGCCGGTGTCGTACACGCCGTTATCGGTTGTCTCGCGCTCGCAGGCGCGGTTGATCTGGGCTTGGCGCGTGGTGGTGCGGCCATCATTGGCGCCGCAGACTTGCTCGGCTGCATTATCGATGCGGCGGATCAGCGTGTCGGCGCCGGCGCGGCTGTTCAGATCAAGCTCGCCATAAGTGACGACGCGCTGTTGCGACTGGGTCGTCTCATTCTGCGCAAAAGCTGGCGCGGCGAGAGCGAGTGCGGCGGCGGGCGCGATGACAATATGCAGGCTGCGGGACATGGTTCGAATCTCCTCATGACTCCCGCCCTTTGGCGTTTCCAACCCGCACCGCTCCGATCTGTTCCGATTTAGCTCGCTTGTTCCACGCTCTGGAATTGCAGGCGTGAAAGCCGCGCATAGAGCCCGCCCTTCGCCACGAGTTCATCGTGGCGGCCAATCTCTACGATGCGGCCGTCCTCAAGCGCGAGGATGCGATCCGCGTCGCGCACGGTGGCGAGGCGGTGGGCGATGACGAGCACTGTGCGTCCCTTAGAGAGCCGCTTCAGCGCGTCTTGCACTTGCGCTTCGCTCGCCGCATCGAGCGCGCTGGTGGCTTCGTCGAGCAGCAGGATGGGCGCATCGCGCAGGAACGCGCGGGCGAGCGCAATGCGTTGGCGTTCGCCGCCGGAAAGATTGCCGCCTCGTTCGCCGGCCAGTGTGTCGTATCCGTTCGGCAGCGCCATGATGAAATCGTGCGCGGCGGCGTGGCGTGCGGCGTCCTCGATCTCGGCATGGCTGGCGCCGGCGCGGCCAAGGGCGATGTTGTTGCGGATGGTGTCGTTGAAGAGCGCAGCTTCCTGGGCGACGAGTGAGATCGCATTGCGGAGCGACACCACTTGGACATCGCGCACGTCCTGGCCGTCGATACGCACAGCGCCGCCCGTGACGTCATAAAGGCGAGGCAGCATGTTGAAGATCGTCGATTTGCCCGAGCCCGAGGGTCCGACGAGCGCGACGGTCTCGCCGGGTTCGACGGTGAAGCTCACGTTCTGGATCGCGGGCGCGTCGCCATAGCTGAAGCTGACGCCCTCGAATTCGATGCGGCCGGCGCTGACATTGAGGGGCTTGGCGCCGGGCTTGTCGTTGATCGTCACCGGTTCGTCGATCAGCGTGAAGATGCGCGTCACTGCCGCCAGCGCTTCGTTCAGCATCGTGTTGAAGCCGCTGATCGACCGCGCGGCTGGTGTGGCGACGGCGACAGCGCCGATCATCCCGATCAGATCGCCAAGCGTCATCAGATCGTTGGCGATGCGAACGCCGGCGAGATAAAGCACGCCCGCAAGCGCCAGGCCGCCGAGAATTTCCAGCAAAGGCTCGCTGCGGGCGCGATTGTGGGCAAGTTTCATGCCGAGGCGGCGCTGTTCCTCGAACGCAGCATCGGCGCGCTCGGTTTCGCGTTGCTCAAGGCTGTACGTCTTCACGAAGCGCGAGGCGCCGAAAATCTCAGCCAGCAGCGACGTGACGTGGCCGA
>CAYUOC010000092.1:12741-14578 GCA_964446305.1 uncultured Terricaulis sp.
TTCACGAAGCGCGAGGCGCCGAAAATCTCAGCCAGCAGCGACGTGACGTGGCCGATCTGCTCCTGGGCGATGCTGGTTTGCTTGCGCGCGCGCTGTGCAATGGCCGCGAGCGGACGCGCGGCGAGCGCGAACACGCCAATGACGACTGCCGCCAGAACCCAATCGAGCCAGAACATCATGGCGATCGAGCCGATCAGCGTCAGGCTATCGCGGAGCGAAGTCTGCGCGGCGCGCACCAGCGCATAGCCGACAATGGTGATGTCATTGGTGAAGCGCGACACGAGGCGGCCGACATCCTCGCGCGCGAAGCGGGCGAAATCGACGCTCATCAGCTTGGCGAACATGCCGCTCTGCAGGTCGCGCAGAATCTTGAGCGCCAAGCCCTGCGTCATGATCGCCTGCGCCCACATGCCGGCGGCGCGAACCAGAACAATCGCCATGGCCACAACCGGCACCAGCGCGATTTGATTCAGATTACCGGTCTGGATGCTGTCGGTGGCGAACTTCAGAATCCACGCGTAGGACGCCGCCGCCGCCGCGACGACGACAAGCACAGGCGCCAGCGCCAAGAGGTCGACTTTGTAGCGCCAGATGTACTGGCGCCAGAGCCGATCGAGGATGGCGCCAGCCTTCATGCGTTGATCACTTGGACCGCCGGCGCCCTCGCCGGCAAACTGGCGGACCGAGTTTCGGCATTCGCCGGCGAGGCGCCGGCGCTCCAAGAGGGCGCCATCACATCTCGCCTTCGGGATCGGTCCCGGGATCGAGCAGGCGGTGGGCGTGGATGATGAAGTAGCGCATGCGCGCGTTATCGATGGTGCGTTGGGCCGCGCCCTTCCACGCATCGTAGGCGGCGCGGTAATTCGGATAGGCGCCGACGAAATCGACGGCCTTCAGATCGATGAATTCGGGACGATCTAGGTCCTTCATCTCGCCGCCGATGACGAGGTGGAGAAGCTGACGGTTCTGTTCGCTCATGTGCCTTTAGCCGCTGGCCTGCTCACGCGGATCGGGCAGGCCTTTCGTGCGCTCGATTACCAAAGCGTGCAGCGCCGCGCCAGCCGCAACGACGCCGGGAACGCGCGGGTTCTCGTTGTTGAACCGGAGCGGATCGCCCCACATGTCGGTCACGACGCCGCCGGCGGCTTCGACGATGGCCGCGCCCGCGGCGACATCCCATTCGTGCTTCCAGTTGAAGAGCAAGGTCGCGTCGCCCATGCCGGCTGCGACAAGCCCCAAGCGGTACGCGATCGAGTGGCGCTCGATGATGTCCATCTTCGGCCAGGGCGTGGGCCAGCGTTTATCGGCGAAGCGCGCCTTCTGACCGATCATGCGCGCGCCTTCGAGAAAGCCGATCTCGCTGACCTTCACCGGCCTGCCGTTCAAGAAGGCGCCGTGGCCGACAACGCCGGTGAACATCTCATCCGTCATCGGATTGTAGATGGCGCCTGCATAGGCGCGCTTGCCGTCGATAAGGCCGATGCAGACCGTCCATTGCGGCGTCTTGCCGATCAGCGAGGCTGTGCCGTCGATCGGATCGAGCATGAAGGTGCGGGCTTTGCCGAGGCGATAGTCGGGGTTGTCGGGCGTCTCTTCCGAGAGCCAGCCATAGTCCGGGCGCTTGGCGAGGAGCTTGAGCTCCAGCATTGCATCGACGGCTTTGTCGACATTGGTGACGGGGCCGGCCTCGCCCTTCGACTCAATCTGAAGCGGCTTCAGCGATAGCTCGCGCGCCATCGTTCCCGCTTCGCGGGCCGCCGCTTCCAGCAGTTCGAGTTCAGACGCCGCCGATTGCAAGGTCATCCACGATCAAGCTGGAGATTTCGAGGGAGCCGCG
>CAYUOC010000093.1:0-3129 GCA_964446305.1 uncultured Terricaulis sp.
AGGAAATCCATGTCGATGATCGAGGCGCCGGTGGCGACGATGGCATCGGCCATGTTGTAGGTGACCATGTCGCGCCAGACGTGCAGGCAGCCGCCCGCGCCGGTGGAGCCGGCCATGATCAGCCAGGTCGAGCACTTCTGATCTTCGAGCGCCATGTTCAGGATTTGCGCGGCGCGCGCGGTGTCGCGGCTGGTGAAGCTCATCTTGCCGTAGGCGTCGATGATCGGGCGTGCGTCGAACGTCGTGATGTCGATATGCTCGACGACGTTGGCGAGAAGTTCCGCTTTGCGCTGGGTGTCGATTTTGGTGTCAGCCACGGGAGGTGCTCCTATGGGCGGCGTCAGTAACACTGGCCCCGCGGACGCTCCGCCGACACGAGACGCGGCTGCAAATAGGGCAATTCGCCGGGATTGCAAGAGATTTGCGCGTCGGCCGCCCGTAGCTTCGGCTGAACGCGTATGCGACGCTGCATTTGGGAGGAAACGATGAGCGAACTCAAGGGCCGCGTGGCGTTGGTGACGGGCGGCGCGCGTGGGCTTGGCGCTGCGGCGGCGAAAGCGTTGGCGGCGAAAGGCGCGAAGGTGGTCGTGACCGATATCGGCGACGGCAATGAAACGGCGGCGGCGATCGATGGCGCTTACTTCAAGCACGACGTAACGAGCGAAGACGAATGGATCGCAGCGATCGCCTTCGCCAAGGAGACGTTCGGCGGGCTCGACATCCTCGTCAACAATGCCGGCGTGTTCTGGGTAAAGCCGATGGCGGCGGAGACGCTTGAGAGCTTCCGCAAGATGCAAGCGATCAACGTCGAGGGCGTATTCCTCGGCCTGAAGCACGCCATTCCAGCGATCGCCGAGCGGGCGCAGCAATGGGATGGCGGCGGCGCTGTGGTGAACCTCTCGTCGGTGGCGGGCCTCGTCGGTGCGCCGAACATGCTTGCCTACAACGCCTCGAAAGGCGCGGTGCGCTTGATGACGAAGGGGGCGGCGTTGGAGGCGGCCCCGCTCAAGGTGCGGGTGAACTCGGTGCACCCAGGCATCATCGATACGCCGATGATGGCGGAGGCGGCGACGGTGATGAGCACGGTCACCGGCCTCGGCGCCAACTCGATCCGCGACAACTTTGCCGAGCGTCACCCATTGAAGCGCATGGGCCGCGATATCGACGTGGCGAACGCGGTGGCGTTCCTTGCCTCGGACGCGGCGGCCTTCGTGACGGGCAGCGAACTCGTCGTCGATGGCGGGATGACGGCGATCTAGCTGTAGAGGCCGTACCACAGCGTCAGAGCCGCGATGCTAAGCAGGATGTTGCCGACGTGCGGCTTCTGCATGCAAAGCGCGTTGATCGCGGCGGCCAAGGCGTAGGCGCCGACGCCGAAATAGGCGAGCAGGGCCGTCGCCTCCGCGCTCAGCGCTTCGGGATTGAACGCGACCCACAGCGTCGCCGCCGCGACCTGCGCCCAAGCGAAGGAAGGCAAGTGCCACATCGCGCGCATGAGCCGAGGATTGGAGGGAGTTCGCCAGATGCGGTTATCGCCCGGCGCGGCCAGTAGCGGCCCGAGCACGAAGCGTTCGCTCAGATACGAATGTCCGATCGCGGAGCCGAAGCCTGCAATCGCGGAGACGATAAGCAGCACGTTCATGCGGGGATGATGCGCTCATTCTATCCAAACGCCAGCGCCTACCGTAGCGTGTGCGTCCAGCCGCCGCGATCGGTGAAGCTGGGGGCGGCGGTTGTGCTCGCTTCGCCTGCGTGGTCAATCTCGATGAAATGCGGGGGGCGAAGCGTGACGGACGGCCATCGAGGAATTTCGCGGCGGAGCGCCTTGAGTTTTGCTCTGGCGGCGAGCGCCGGCGCGCTTGGTCAAGCGCATGCCGAGGAGAC
This sequence comes from uncultured Terricaulis sp., assembly GCA_964446305.1. Lineage (GTDB taxonomy): Bacteria > Pseudomonadota > Alphaproteobacteria > Caulobacterales > Aquidulcibacteraceae > Vitreimonas. The sequence goes on from CAYUOC010000093.1 coordinate 1,885, forward strand.
CGCAGGCTCGCGACGAGAGATTGCAGCGTTGTTGGCGGCGCGGATCGACGCGCAGCACCGCGGCACGGGCGGGCTGGTGGCGGTGGCGCGTGCCCGGGATGCCTGGGTGGTGCGTCACGGCACGGTGTCACGTGAGAGTGCGCGGCGTATTTCCTTGGACACGCCGTTTCAGATCGCATCGCTGACGAAGGTATTCACGGCGCTGCTGCTTTGCGACGCCGCTAGCCGGGGTGAGGTGGCGCTGGATGATCCGTTGGCGGCGTACTTTGATGGGATCGCGCCAAGCTTTGAGGGGCGAGCCATCACGTTGACGGATTTGGCGACGCATACGAGCGGCCTGCCGCTCCGCCCACCAAGCCGTGTCGATCGCAGCCAGGACAATCCGTACGAGGGCTATTCGGACGCCGACCTGCGCGCTGACTTGGCGGCGACCACGTTAAACCGCGCGCCGGGGGCGGCGTTTGAATACTCAAACTACGGTTTTGCGCTGCTTGGCGCCGCGTTAAGCGCGCGGCTCGGCAAGACCTACGCAGAAATCTTGGAAGAACGGATTCTGAGGCCGTTGCGCATGCGCGCCACGAGTTTGACTCCGTCCGCAGCGGAGAGTGCGCGGTTGGTCCAGGGCTACGACATGGAGTTCGCGCCGGCGAACGTCTGGGATTTTGGCGCGTTGGCGCCGGCGGGCGGATTGTTCTCGACGGCGCGTGACCTGCGCAAGTTCTTGGCGCTGTGGACCGAGCCGTTCGACACGCCGTTGGCGCGCGCCGCGCACGACATGTTCTCGATCCGGAGACCAGGCCCAGATCCAGAAACACAAATGGCGCTCGGTTGGCGCGTGATTGAGCGCGGTGGCCGTACCTTGGGTTGGAGCAACGGCAGCGGCGGCGGCGTGAGGGCGTACATGGCGGTCGCGCCCGGCGCCGAGGGCGTGCTCGCCTATGCCAATATGCAAACAGGGATCGGTGTTGATGACATCGGTCTCCGCGTGCTCGATCCCACAAGTGCAGTGGACGTAACACCAATTCCGCTGCGCGTCGCCATAGCTCTGCCGCCAGCGGTTCTGGATCGGTACGCGGGAACCTATGCGTACGCGCCGGACGATACGATCACGATACTGCGTGATGGCGATGGCTTGGTGTTGGTCTCCGGCCCGAACAGGCTGCGCCTTTATGCGGAGAGCGAGACCGCTTTCTTCATTCGAGAAGATAATGTGACCGTGACGTTTGACGCCACGGCTTCGTCATT
>CAYUOC010000093.1:3229-14482 GCA_964446305.1 uncultured Terricaulis sp.
CGATAGAGCGTTTGGCGGCTGGTGTTGAGCTTGGCGGCGATGGTTTCGACGCTGACTTCGCCAGTGTGCAAGATCGGCATAATCAGCGCTTCGACTTTGCCGCGCACCGTCTCGGCGCTTTCCAGGCCTTTGAGCAGCGCGTCGCCGCGCTCGGTGAGGACGCCGAAGACGTAGCGATTGTCCGGCTGAATCTGCACGCGCTCCCAGGACGGATCGCTGCGGATCGCGTTCCAGTGGCTCGAGAACGTGATCGGCACTTGCCATAGCTCTTCATAGCGGGCGCGATAGGCCGGCGCCGCGTGGGTGACGTGGGCGGCGAGGGCGTATGTGTGCTCGGGAAAGTCGCGGCGCGACGTGACGATGAAGCGAGACCAGGTGGATTCGGTCATCTCTGGAAATTCATCCGGGTTGGCGCGGCGATCCTCCATCCAGCGTTCGCCGTTGGTGTCGGTCAGCGCAAAGCGCGCGCCGTCAGCGATTCCTTCGACGTCGACGACGAGGCGGCCATAGCGATTGAGCTGGATCAGTGCTTCCATCATGTTCGCCGAAGCGTGGCTGATCAGGCCAACAACTGAGAACTTACGCATGTCGCTCGCCGCGCCGAATTCGAGCGCGAGCGCGGGATTGTTGGTGTCGGCCTTGGCTTCGCGCATCAATGCGACGTAGCGCGTGAAGCCGAGGCGATTATCCTGATCTGCCAGCGCTTCTACGGGGATATCGGCGCGGGCCAGCAGGCGCTGTTCGCTCGCGCCGTTAAGCACCGCGAAATCGAGTAGCGCCTTGAGGTAGCCAGCGGACACCGTCGCTTCAGTCATGGTTGTTACGCAGGATCATGTTTTTGGCGCGACGCGTCATGGGCCGATATCGATAGTCAACGATAGCATATCGCCCATCGATAGGAGTCCAAAAATATGAGCGATGCTGTCTTGGCGGAGCGTTGGAGTGCCAGGGCGGCGGCGCAATCTGCGCTGAGCGCGTCCGCTGTTGCGTGGTTCGTGCCGGCGGTGATCGGGCAATGGCTTTTCGCCTATCACGTTGTGCGGGAATACGGCGCGACGGCGCTCGCGGGCAACATCGGCGCTTGGAACGAGCGGCTGTTTGTCGGCCTGGTTGAGGGCGATCTTGCCGGCAACATCGCGCTGGTCGTGCACCTAATCATTGCGTTTGTGGTCACTGTTGGCGGAACGCTGCAACTTATTCCAGCCATTCGCGCGCGTGCGCCCGCGTTTCATCGCTGGAACGGGCGGCTCTACATTCTGCTGGCGTTCGTCACCAGCATCGCCGCGCTCTATATGGTGTGGACACGCGATACGTTCGGGCCGGACACGCTTGAGCTTTCGGTGTCGCTCAATGCGGTACTGATCATGGCGTTCGCCGCGTTGACGTGGCGCCACGCGATGGCGCGGCGTTTCGATCTGCACCATCGCTGGGCGCTGCGGACGTTTATGGTGATGAGCGGGGTATTGTTCTTGCGAGTGATCTACGCTTGTATCGGCGTTGCAACGCAAGGCGCGATGGCGCCCGGCATCGGCAGTGAGATGGACGGGCCGGTGGACTTGGTGATCAGCCTTTCCAGCTTCCTGCTGCCGCTTGCGGTGCTTGAGCTTTATCTGTGGGCGGGACGGCGTAAGGGCGCGGTTGCCAAGCTCACGGCGGCTTCGGTGGTTTTCCTCGCGGCCGGCGCGACAAGCCTTGGTGTGTTCGGCCTGGCGATAGGTTGGCTAAGCTAGCTGCTCGCGATTTGCGGGTTTGACCTCCGCACGGCCAATGTTAGCTCACTTGCATGAGCAGTTGGTGGTTCGTGCTGGTGCGGTTCTCGCGACGCCTTCTCGTGCGCGCGAGCCTTTATGCCGCCTTTGCAGTGCTCGCGGCGCTGGCGGCAGTCTGGTTCGCGCCGTTCGTGCCGAAGGAACTTGCAGAGCGCCTTGGCGGCGAGGCCGTGGAAGACGTGCTGTCAGCGCTTGCGTCGAGCATGCTTGCGGTCGCTACGTTTTCACTGAGCGCCATGGTCGTGGCTTACACGGCGACTGCTGCACAGATGACGCCCCGCGCTGCATCGTTCGTGACCTCCGACAGCGCGACGCAAGGCGCGCTCGCGACCTTCGTGGGCGCCTTTCTCTTTACGATCGTTGCGCTCGTGGCGCTGGGCGCGAACTATTACGGGGAGGAGGGGCGCACGATCCTGTTCTTGGCGACGTTGCTGATGATTGCGCTGGTGGCGGTGCGTCTGATTGTGTGGATCGACCGGGTGTCCCGGCTGGCGCAGCATGGCCACATATTGTCTCAGATAGAGGACGCCGCGCGCGCGGCGCTGCGCGCCAGGCTCGGACGTCCGCATCTGGGTGGCAAGCGGCTTGAAGCGCCAAGTGCCGAAGGCGTCCCCGTGACGTCCCGCGAAAGCGGTTACGTCGCAAACATCGATCCATCAAAACTCCAGTCCGTGGCTGAGCGCATGAATGGTGTGGTCGAGATCTTGGTCTTGCCGGGAGATTTCGTCGTGCGCGGCCAAGTGATCGTCAAAGTCGCAGGTGCGACGCCGGCGGAGGAAGATTGCGCCGCGCTATGCTCTGCATTCAGCTTTAGCCCGGCGCGCACAATTGAGCAGGACCCGCTCTATGCGATGCAGATCCTGAGCGAAGTCGCGGCCCGTGCTCTTTCGCCCGGCGTGAATGACCCGGGCACCGCGATATTGGTGATCGATTCCGCTTACCGCGTTCTCGAGGAATGGATGTTGGACACGGAGCGGAAGGACAAGACGCCAAGCTTCGATCGAATTCGAGCCTACGATCTCGATGGCTGCGCCTTGATCTCGCAATCATTGGGCGAGGTGGGGCGCTATGGCGCCGGCGATGTAGCGGTGGCTGTGAAAGTTCAGTCTGCGCTGAACGCCTTGGCGCGCGCAGATGGCGGCGATCTGGGACGCTGCGCGCGCGCACAAGCGCAGATCGCCCTTGAGCGCGCCGAGCATGCGCTGGCGCTGGAGGTGGATCGAGTCCGGGTGAGAGAAGCTTCTGGCGCTTGAACGGAAACGGGGCCCGCCTTCGCGAGCCCCGTTGGATTTCGAGCTTCGAAGCGCCTTAGACTTGCTTCGGCTTCTTGGTCGACGTGCGCTTGCGCTTCGGCATCGCCACGACCGTCGCCGTCGCTTCGCCGTACATGCTCGGCCACGGCGAGTCTTTCGACTCGATCGTCACCGTTTCGCCGAACCCGTTGAAGCGCGTGCCCATCGCGGTGCCGTAAGCGCCGAGCGAGCCAATCTCGATGAGATCGCCTTCTTGGATGTCGGCCGGCAGCATGAACGGGCCGGCGGCGGCGTCCATGCTATCGCAGGTCGGGCCGTAGAGACGGAACGGCGCGAGCTTGGCGCGCGAGGGTTGCTCGCGCAGCAGCTTCGCCGGGAACGCCCAGTTGAGGTGCGTCGCGTCGAATAACGTGCCGAAGGCGCCGTCGTTCAGATAGAGCGCATCGCCCTTGCGGAGTTCGACGCGCGTGACGGTCGAGCCGGCTTCGGCGACGAGCGCGCGGCCGGGTTCAGCCCAGAGCTTGGCGTTCTGAGCGACATACATCTCTTCGAAGCCCGCTTTGATCGCGTTGACGTACTCGATCATGGCGGGCGGGCTCATGCCCGGATAGATCGCCGGGAAGCCGCCGCCGACATCGACGACATCAACCAGCACGCCAGCCTCGAGGATAGCGCGGTTGACCATGTCCATCGCCGTGCGGAACGCGTCCGGGCGCATGCATTGGCTGCCGACGTGGAACGAGACGCCGAGATTTTCTTCCGAGACCTGGCGGGCCTTGCGCAGCAGCGCCGGCGCTTCTTCAGCGGTGACGCCGAATTTGCGGGCGAGCGGGTAAGCGGCGCCATCGCCGGAAACGGCGAAGCGGACGACGAGCGTAAGGTCCTTGGCGTTGTTGGTCTCGGCCAGGATTTTGTTGAGTTCGTCTTCGCTATCGAGGGCGAAGGTCTTCACGCCGAAATCGTGGAAGGCGCGCGCAATGGCGCGGCGGCTCTTCACCGGATGCATGAAGGCGAGCTGGGCGTTCGGGAACTTCGAGTGGACGAGCGCGGCTTCGTTGTCGGAGGCGACGTCGAAGCTTCTGACGCCCGCGCCCCAAAGCGCATCGAGCACCCACTCCGACGGATTCGCCTTCACGGCGTAAAACGTCTCGCCAGGAAAATTGGCAAGGAACCACTCCGCGGCCGCGCGGACGCGGTGCGGGCGGGCGATAGCCACGGGACCGTCGGGCGCTTCACGCGCGGTCAGGTCAAGAGGCGAGAGGACAGAGTCCATCCGGCAGCTCCTTAAACTCGTAACCGCTTTCGGCGGTTCAGTTCATTCCCAGGCCGGCGTTAGTCGGACATGCTTTAATGTCAGGTCCGCCCTTGGGAGCTTGCGCCGGGAGATCGCCAAGAAGCGTCCTGCTTCCTGTTTCGCGCGATCCCCCAGGTGGCCTGGGCCGAGGGGGCGTTAGTGGACGCTGTTTCCAGGTCCGCCGGTAACGACGCGAAATATGGTGATCGTTCCCCAATGTAAAGAGTGATTGATGGTTAATTTCCCTTGCGCGGTCAGAACGATGCGCAGGGTCCACAATGCGCGATGCAAATGTGGAGGTGAGGTGACCACGCTACGTCACAAATACGAAATGGAACTGTCGCCGAGCCTTCGCTGATCCGTCGCGCAGCCTTCACCGCCCAGCACTAACCCCCGCCTCAACCCGGCAGTGACGCGAGTCGACTCGCGCGCTCTTCGCCGGGCGGAGTTTCGAAGGGGGTCTTCCTATGAAGAACGTACTTTCCAAGGTCGCACTGGCGGCTTTGGCCACCGCGGCCACGACGACGGTCGCACACGCGCAGTCCGCGCCGTCGCACACCACCAGCTGGACCGGCACGGTCGGCGAAGATCGCTACGGCGACGCGCGCTTTAAGATGCGCGGCCGCTTCCAGTACGATCTCTATTCCAGCGATTGGGATGTCGGCACGGCTGACGACGGCACCCGGAGCTATGTGCGCCGCGCGTTCCTCGGCGTGCAGGGCCGCTTCAACGAAAACTGGCGTTATAAGGTCGACTTCGTGCTGACGCCGGGCGCGACGGAAGTGAACGTCGATGACGCGTTCCTCGAATATGTGACCGACAATTGGTCGATCGTGATCGGCGAATCGAACGTCACATCACCGCTGGAAGATCGCATCTCCTCGCTCGACATTCCGTTCAACGAGCGTTCGAGCATCATCAACGCGTTCGAGTATGGCCGCCGCGCCGGTATCGCGTTCCTCGCTGGCGGCGCCAACTGGTCGTTCTCGGCCGCGGCGCAAGGCGAGTCGCTCAACAACGTCGGCGAAAACTTCGCCGTCGATGAAAGCACCGCGCTCAGCACGCGCTTCACCTTCGCGCCGATTTTCGAGACAACCCCGGAAGGCGTGACGCTGGTTCACTTGGGCGCTCACGCCCGCTGGCGCGAGCAAGGCGATAACGCCGATTTCCGTTATCGCACGCGTCCGCTGAACGGCCGCAACACCCGTCACATCGACACCGGCGTTCTGGCTGGCGCCGAGAGCGACGCGACCTACGGTGTTGAAGCTGCCGTTCAGTACGGCCCGTTCGGCGCGCAAGCCGAGTACATGGTGCTCGACGGCGACTCGACCGGTGGCGATTACACCTTCGACGGCTATTACGTTGACGTCTACTGGTCGCTCACCGGCGAAAGCCGCAGCTACCGCGGCAACCAAGGTTCGTTCGGCGCGATCGCACCGGCGAATCCGCTGGGCACTGAAGGTGGCTGGGGCCACTGGATGCTCTCTGGCCGCTACGATTACATCGATCTGAGCGATCTCGGCGGCGCCAGCCGCGGCGAGCAATCGTCTTACGCCATCGGCCTCGACTGGGTGCCGGTCGATCACGTCCGTTTCAAGCTGAACTACGCGCTCAGCGAGATGGATCGTGTCGGCGCCGGCGTCGATGACGACGCCCAGGTCGTCACCCTGCGTACGCAATTCGACTTCTAAGCCCCCCGAGTGAGGCGGAGGGCAGGGCCTCGCTCTGCTCTCCGCATTTTTCGAGGGACTTTGAGTAAACGGAGCAAGACATGAACATTCTCAAATCAGCGGCCGCCGTGGTCGCCGCCCTGGCGCTCAGCGCCGGCGTGGCGTCCGCCCAGCAGCCCTTCACCATTCAAATCGATGGTTCGTCGACGGTGTTTCCGATCTCGGAAGCGGTCGCGGAAGGCTTCCAACAGCAGACCCAAGGCCGCGTTCGCGTAGCGGTTGGCGAGTCCGGCTCTTCGGCGGGTCTGCGCAAGTTCTGCCGTGGCGAAATCCACATCGCCGATGCGTCACGCCCGATCCGTGGCTCGGAAATGGCGACCTGCCGCGCCGCTGGCATCGGCTTCGTCGAAATCCCGGTGGCGTTCGACGGCCTTTCGGTCGTCGTGCACCCGTCCAACCCGATGCGTTCGATCACGGTCGCTCAGCTGCGCCAAATCTGGGCGGCGGGCTCCAACGTGAACAACTTCAGCGCCGTTGGCGGCCCCAACTTGCAGATGCAATTGTTTGGTCCGGGTTCGGCTTCGGGCACGTTCGAGTACTTCACCGAAGCCGTGAATGGCACCGCCCGTTCGTCGCGCACCGACTACACGCCGTCGGAAGATGACAACGTCCTCGTGCAGGGTGTCGCCAACAACCCGGGCGGCATGGCGTACTTCGGCCTCGCTTACTACCACGAGAACCAAAACCGCCTCCGCGCGCTCGCGGTCGATGGCGGCAACGGCCCGGTCATGCCGAGTGTCGAGACGGTCGAGAACGGCACCTATCAGCCGCTGTCGCGCCCGATCTTTATCTATGTGAACGCCGCCGCCTTGCGTCGCCCGCAAGTGCAGCAATTCGTTCAGTACTACGTCAACAACGCGGCGCGTTACTCAGCGCAAGTGGGTTACATCCCGCTGCCGGCCGCCGCCTATCAGACCTACCTGCAGCGCGCTCAACAGCGTCAGCAGGGCACGGCCTTCGGCGGCCGCGCGCTGATCGGCGCCAGCATCTCTGAAGTGCTGGCCCGTCCGCTGGTTCTGGAAGAAGTACAGCAATAGTCCGGCTGCGGGCCGGCAGATAACCCTGCCGGCCCGCAACTAGGACTGCTGTCCTGATACACCGGTTATGCATGTGACATCTGCGCCCCAAGGCGGGGCGACGAAGTCAAACTGTCACAAAACTGAATTATGGCTCCGCCCGCGATGGGGGTGGTCAAGGCCCGCAGCCTGCTGATGTTGGTGGGCCATTCGCCCGGGGGTGATTCGTGGAACGGGACTTCACCAAGAAGAAGCCGCGCTGGGTCGAAGGCGTGATGGAGGGGCTGCTGTTCGCCGCCGCCGCCGCCGCAATCGCCATCGTCCTGGGCATCGTCTACGTCGTCGTCTCAGAATCCACGAAGTTCTTCGCTCAAGTTTCGGTGATCGAGTTCTTGACGTCGACCACCTGGACGCCGCTGTTCGACAATCCTCAATACGGCATCGCACCGCTGCTGACCGGGACGTTCATGTCCACGCTGGTCGCGCTCGCTGTCGCCGTGCCGCTGGGCCTGCTGGTGGCGATCTACCTTTCGGAATTCGCCGGCCCGAAGACGCGCGAAACGATCAAGCCGACGCTCGAGCTGCTCGCGGCGGTGCCGACGGTCGTCTACGGCTATTTCGCGCTGCTGTTCGTCACGCCGTTGCTTCAGGGCTGGTTGCGCCCCTTCGGCATCGAACTTCCGAGCTTCAATCTTCTTTCCGCCGGCATGGTCATGGGGCTCATGATCATTCCTTACATTGCCTCGCTCTCCGAAGACGCGATGCGCGCAGTGCCGCGCTCTATGCGCGAAGGCTCTTACGCCATGGGCGCGACGCGGCTTGAGACGGCGTTTCGCGTCGTGGTGCCAGCGGCTGTCTCCGGCGTCGTCGGCGCCGTGATCCTCGGCATGTCGCGCGCGATTGGCGAGACGATGATCGTCGTCGTAGCGGGCGGCCAGCTGCCGCAAATGGTGACCTCGCCGACTCAACAGGGGGCCACGGTGACGGCGTTCATCGCGCAAGTTGCGCTCGGCGATCTGCCGTTCGGCACGCTTGAGTACAATTCGATCTTCGCGGCGGGCTTGGCGCTCCTCGTGCTGACGCTGATGTTCAACTTCGTGGCCTTCTGGCTGCAGCGCCGCTACCGGGAGGCGTACTAATGACCGCGATCGACGCTCAGCAAGTGCGTGATATCACGGCGCATCCGCCCGGCCTGGCGGCGCGGAAGTTCAAGGACTCCGCCTTCATCATCTGGGGCATCGTCGCTACCATTATCGGCCTGGGAACGCTCGTTACGCTCGTTGGCGACCTTGCGTCTGACGGCGGTCATCGTCTGACGATGGCGTTCTTCTCAAGCTTCCCATCGTCGGAGCCGGCACAGGCCGGCATTCTCTCCGCCTGGGTCGGTTCGCTGCTGGTCATCTTCACGACGGCGCTGTTCGCGATCCCGATCGGGATCTTGGCCGGCATTTATCTTGAAGAATATGCGCCCAAGAATCCGGTCACGAGCGCGATCGAAATCGCCGTCAACAACCTCGCGGGCGTGCCATCCATTCTGTTTGGCCTAATGGCCGTCGGCATCTTCGTGCAATTTCTCGGCAACCCGAACCGCTGGTTCGGCTTCTTGCCACAAGGCTTTCGTGAAGCAGGCGCCGATCTGTTCGGTCAATCGATTCTCACTGCAGGCATCACGCTCTCGCTGCTGATCTTGCCTGTGATCATTGTCGCCACGCGCGAAGCCGTGCGCGGGGTGCCGCAGGAAATTCGTCACGCGGCGCTGGCCGTTGGCGCCACCAAGTGGCAGGCGACACAGCATCACGTCCTGCCTTATGCGCTGCCCGGTGTTGTTACCGGCGTCATCATCGGTATCTCGCGCGCGCTGGGCGAGACAGCGCCGCTGATCATGATCGGCGGCCTGACCTTCGTCGCGTTCCTGCCGATCACGCGCCCGGGAGACGCGACGTTCGAAACGATTGGCGTGCTCGATGAATACGGCGCGGCTGTCGATCCGAATGCCGTGGAAACCGTGACGATCCATCATGACGGCGTCGTCGTGTTGCCAGACTTCACCGAGCGCGCAGTACAAGCGGGGCAAACGCTTGAGTTGCCGCATGGGTCGACGGTTCAGTCGGTGGCGACCTTGGGCGACTCGATCGGGAGCCTGAACCCCGCGCATTGGCTCGGGCAGGAATTCACTGTCATGCCGATCCAGATGTTCAACTGGACGTCGCGCCCGCAGGCGGAGTTTCTGGAAATCGCGGCGGCCGCGGGCATCGTGCTGCTGGCGATTACGTTGCTGATGAACGGCACGGCGATCTATCTGCGCTACCGGCTGCGCAAGTCGATCAAGTGGTAGGTTCTAGGGTGGCGCCCCTAGAACCTATCCCTTAGACCCCAGCGCCTTTTTTCGCGCGTTCGGCGGCTTTCTTTTCACGCGCGATGCGGCGGCGTTCTTTGGCGCGTTTCCGCAAGTCGGCGAGCTTATGCCAGAAGCGGCGGCCGCGTTCTTTCGGCAGCGGCTCCAGGTTGCGGCGGAAATCCTCGGCGCAGGCGCGCCAGGAATATCGCTCCGCCAACCCCCGCGCGTCCTCGCGCTTCAGCTTCAGCGCTTCGAGGCAGGCTTTCTGCAGATCGTTGTCGACGATGCCTGCGCCCGTGCCGGGTAGGATGTCCTGCGGCCCGGGCGCCACGAAACCCGCGACGGGCGTGCCGCATGCGGCCGCTTCGAGGATGACGAGGCCGAACGTGTCCGTGAAACTCGGAAACACGAAAACGTCGGCGTCGGCGTAATAGCGCGCCAGTTCTTCGCCGAACTTCGGACCGGTGAAGGTTGTCGTCGGATACTTCACCTTCAGCTCTTCGAGCGCCGGACCGCCGCCCACGACCACCTTCGAACCGGGCAGATCGAGCGCCAGGAACGCTTCGATATTCTTCTCGACCGCGACACGGCCAACATAAGCGAAGATCGGACGCGGTAGGTCGGCGGGATAGATGCCGCCATCGATGCCGCGCAAGCGCGGGTGGAATTGTTCGATGTCGACGCCGCGGCTCCAGATCGCGGTGTTGCGGAAGCCCTGTAGCTCAAGCTGCTTCTGCATCGTCGGCGTCGCCACCATGACGCGGCCGGACTTATCGTGGAACGCGTGCATGTAGCGATAGCCGGCCCAGAGCGGGATCCAGCTGAAGCGCGCGGTGACGTATTCCGGGAATTGCGTGTGGTAGCTCGTCGTGAACGGAAACTTGTGCTTCAGGCAGATGGCGCGCGCGTCCCAGCCCAGCGTGCCTTCGGTGGCGATGTGGACGGCGTCCGGCGCGAAGGCGAGGAAGCGGTCCTCGACATCGTCCCGCGCGCCCAGCGCCAGGCGGATTTCCGAGTAGGTGATCAGCGGCACGGTGTTGGGATAGTCCGCCGGGGAGATGACCTCGACCTCGCAGCCCATCGCCTTCAGTTCGCGATTGGTGTTCGACAGCGTGCGGACGACGCCGTTGACCTGAGGCTCCCACGCGTCGGTGACGAGCAGGATCTTCTGCGCCAGAGGCGGGGTGTCTGCTGCGCCGTTGGCGCTCGCGGCCTCCTCGGGCGGCGTTTGGGCGTCGGTGCTCACGGGGCGGGTTCTGGCGCGGGGGAGCCTGCGGCGCAAGGGGGCGGGGTCAGCGACTTGCCCTTACCGCCAGACACGCGCAAATGGCGGCCATGCAAAATGCCCCGACGCCGCACCCCGCCGCCGCCATCGATTGGGACGCGCTCGACGCGCTGAAATATCAGGACGAGGACACTGCGGTCGCAGCTCTGCTGGCTGATGCGCCCTTGGACGCCGCCGGCCGCGCCAGCGTCAATGCCGAAGCGCGGGCGCTGGTCGTCGGCGCACGCGGGCTGAAGCGCCGCAAAGGCGTGATGGAGAGCTTCCTCGAAGAGTTCGGGCTTTCGAACGCGGAGGGCCTGGCGCTGATGTGCCTGGCCGAGGCGCTGCTGCGGGTGCCGGATGCGGAAACGGCGGACAAGCTGATCGCGGAAAAGATCTCGACCGGCAAATGGGCCGAGCACCTGGGCAATTCCGATCATTGGCTCGTCAATGCCGGGACGTTCGGCCTGATGCTGACCGGGCGGGTCGTGAACTTGCCGGAAGAGCTGAAAGGCGAGGCGAGTGAGGTTGTCGGCAAGCTGGTGAAGCGCATGGGCGAGCCTGTGGTGCGCGCCGGCGCCATGCAGGC
>CAYUOC010000094.1:0-3576 GCA_964446305.1 uncultured Terricaulis sp.
GGCGCTTGGCGTCGCCGCGCCAGGCGCGCCGTGGGCGGTCACCGAAGCGGTCCGGACGCGGTTGGCGGCGGCGCTGCCAGCAGGTTTGCCGGCGTTTCTTGAGGCCGCCGCGCGCGTGCGCAGCGAAGCCGGCAAGCGAATTCCGGACGATGCGCAGCGCGCCAAGTTTTGGAGTGAAGCGACGGAGCGCGTCTTCGTCTCATCGCCGCTCAGCGCCAACGAATGGGAAAAGCTCCTGCGCGAATGGCTGGAGGACTAACCGCAATCAATCCGGCGCATTCATGCTCACTGACACCCTCTCCCTCACCGGGAGAGGGGGCGAAAACCGGGGATAGAATGCAATCAATCCGGTGGGCTCAAAGCTGAGTTAAACTTCCCCCGTTCCGCATCACGGAGGGGCTCAACGGAATTCCAGCCCGGTTTGCGAAGCGGAATGCGATCGAAGTGAGGACTCTGCTGGCGGGGAGCTGAAACCGTCAGGTCCGGGATCAATTGGAAGTCCCGCTCGCCGCAAGCGGAAGGCGACGGAGTGAATAGCTCCACCCGACCCAACGCTGACGAAAAATCGATCGCGGGAACGTAGAGACGCAAGCGTCTTTCCTTTCTCCCACCACCACGCGAACGTCTCTGCGTTCCCGCCCTCCACCTTTGCGCTCGCGCGCCCGCGCGGCGTTAATCCAGCGTGCGCCGGAAGCGCAGCAGCGCCAGCGACGCCAGCACCAGCAGGATCAGAGCCAGCGGCCACAAATCGCCGCCTACATCACGCAGCCCCGCGCCCTTCAGCACGATCTCGCGCACAATGCGCAAGAAGTGCGTGATCGGCAGCGCTTCGCCGATCGCCTGCGCCCACCCCGGCATGGCGCGGAAGGGAAACATGAAGCCGGATAGCAGGATCGAAGGCAAAAAGATGAAGAACGTCATCTGCATCGCCTGCATCTGTGTGCGCGCGACGGTCGAGATGAGATAGCCGAGCATCAGGTTCGCCAGGATGAAGAGCGTTACGGCGATCAGGAAGGCGATGAACGAGCCGGTGAACGGGATGTGGAAGAGCAAGGTCGCCACAATCAGTACGATCGCAACCTGGATCGCGCCGACGAAGACATAAGGCGTCGTCTTGCCGATCATTACCTCAAGCGGCCGCACCGGCGTGGCCAGCAGATTTTCCATGGTGCCGCGTTCGGTCTCGCGCGTAAGCGCGATCGAGGTGATCATCACCATCGTCATGGTGAGAATGACGCCCAGAAGCGCCGGCACGATGTTGAAGGCGCTGACGCCGGCCGGATTGTAACGGCGGTGGACGACAATCTCGTATGGCGTCGGTGAGGGCGCCAGGAACGCGAGCGGTCCTTGCAGTTCCGGGGCGAAGGCCTGGGCCGCCACTTGTTGAATGGCCGCTATCGCCCCCCCAGACGCGACCGGGTCGCTCGCATCGGCCGCGATCAGGATTTGCGGCCGCTCACCGCGCACCAGGCGCCGCTCGAAGCCCTCCGGAATGGAGATGAGGAAGGTGGCGCGGCCGGAGCGGATCATCGCTTCGCCATCTTCAGCGCGCTGCGTCACCGCGACGATATCGACGTAGGTCGACTGTGTAAGCGACGCGAGGAACGCGCGCGTCATCGGGCCGTCCTCACGCATTTCGACGACGGCCGGCATGTGGCGCGGATCAGTATTGATGGCGTAGCCGAACAGAACCAGCTGCATCACCGGCATCATGATCATGATGGCAAACGTCGGCCGGTCACGCCGCATCTGCACGAGTTCCTTGAGAAAGACCGCGAACACGCGCGCCCACGAAAGATCAAGCAACGCGGCGAGAGCGGGGAAGCGCGGCGTCGCGCTCATTGGAAATTGTCCATCGCGCCCGACATCAGGTAGATGAAGATCTCCTCGAAACCCGCTTCGATTGGCGCGATCTCAACGTGCGGCTGCGCTTGTTTCACAGCACGCACGGCGGCTTCGAGCGCCGCGGCATCCTTGCCGCACGCATGAATCTCGGCCCCGAACCGCGCAACGAGATCAACGCCGGGGGACGCCTCCAGCAACTCCTGCGCGCGCATAAGCGGCCGGCCGGCGACGCGCCAGCCGTGAAGGCCAATCTGCTTTGGAATCTCCGCCGTCGCTGAGTCGATCAGTTTTTTGCCATAGGCGATGTAGGCGATGGAGTCACACTGCACGGCCTCGTCCATATAGTGGGTGCTGACGAGTGTGGTGACGCCTTGGGCGGAGTAGCGCCGGATCGCATCCCAAAAATCGCGCCGCGCTTTAGGATCGACGCCCGCGGTCGGTTCGTCGAGCAGCAGCAATTCCGGCTCATGGATCATGCACGCGGCGAGCGCCAGGCGCTGCTTCCAACCGCCGGAGAGCTTGCCAGCGAGCTGTGCTTGCCGTTCGCTAAGGCCAAGATCAGCAAGCGCTTGGTCCACGCGTTCGGTGCGGCGATCGAGCCCGTAGAGGCGGGCGATGAACTCCAGGTTTTCGCGGATCGAAAGATCTTCGTAGAGCGAGAATTTCTGCGTCATGTAGCCGACGCGCTCTTTGATCTTCAGACTTTCGCGCAAGACGTCGAAGCCGAGAACCTCGCCTTCGCCGCTTTCCGGCTTGAGCAGGCCGCACACCATGCGGATCGTTGTCGTCTTGCCGGAGCCGTTCGGTCCGAGAAATCCGTAGATCGCGCCGCGCGGCACTTTGAGATCGAAGTTATCGACGACAGTGCGATCGCCAAAGCGCTTGGTCAGCCCGCGCACGTCAATGACGGTGTCGCTCATTCCGCGATCCGCACATCCACCGGCATGCCGGGGCGGATCGGCGTTGCGCCGTCGAAGCGTGCTTCAACGAGGAACACCAGCTTCTCGCGCTGGTCGAGCGAGTAGATCACCGGCGGCGTGAATTGAGGTTCGGCGGCGACGAAGCTCACACGCGCCTCAACCGGTTCGGCGCAGCCATCGCAGCTGATCATAACGCGAGTGCCGACCGGAAACCGCGTCAGCATCGCTTCCGGCGCGAAGAAGCGCACCTTCATGTTTTCCGGCGACAGCAGCGCAACGATCGGCGCGCCCGCAGCGACGACTTCGCCTTGGCGGTGATAGATTTGTTCGATCGTACCGGCGACGGGTGCAGCGCCGGCGAGATCGTTCAGGCGCTCCTCGGCGAGGCCGGTTTCGGCGCCGGCCGCCGCCGCTTCGCGCCGCGCCTGCGCCAATTGCGCGTTGGCGACATCGCGCGCGGCGCGGTCAGCATCGAGCTGCGCACGGGGATAGAAGCCGCGTTCGGCCAATTGCGCGCCGCGTGCGTAGTTGCGTTGCGCCAAAGTTGCTTGCGCTTGGGCGGTGCGCACCGCCGCGGCGGCCGCGGCGCGTTGAGCGGCAGCGCTTTGGGCGCCATAGCTTAGGCGTTGCGGATCAAGGCGGAAAACGCGCGTACCGGCTTCGACGACATCGCCCTCGCGGACGAGCAATTCGCCGACGACGCCCGCGTCTTGGCTCGACAAATAGATGTAGTCAGCCTCGCCGTAGCCCTGGAGTACGCTCGGGGCTTCGCGCCCGCATGCCGCCGCCAATAACGCCAACGAGAGGATTG
>CAYUOC010000094.1:3676-14456 GCA_964446305.1 uncultured Terricaulis sp.
ACGCTCGGGGCTTCGCGCCCGCATGCCGCCGCCAATAACGCCAACGAGAGGATTGCAAAGCGCTTCATGCGCGTGGCTCCAATCCGGAGAGCAGGACGTCGAACTGATGTTCGATCAGTTTTTGGGGCTCATGCAGAGCGGTTTCACCGCCCAGGACATGCGTCCACATCGCTTCAAAGAAGATGGGGCCGATGAAGGCGCGCACGACGGCGCTCGTGTCGGCGCGGCGAATTTGCCCTTTCGCCATCGCTGCTTCGATCAGTGTCTCAAGTGCGCCGCGCGCCTTTTCGACGACATGCTCGCGATAGTATTTCGCGATTTCAGGGAAGCGGCCGGAAATGCCGATCACCAGGCGCGGGATCGCGAAGAGGTTCGGATCCGAGAGCCGATGCGCTGCCGCTGTAGCCAGCATGCGAAGCGCTGTCTTTGGATCGCCCATTCCCATCGCCGCGATTTGCTGAACGTTCTCTGCCAGCGGGCCGACCTTGGTTTCGATCAGCGCTTCCAGCACCGCCATCTTGCTCGGGAAGTAGAGGTAAATCGCCGCCTTCGAGAGGCCGGCGCGCTTGGCGATGTCCTCCATCCGCGCAGCGTCGAAGCCGCGCGCGGTGAACTCTTCCAGGGCGGCATCCAAGATCTCGTCTGGCCGCGCCTCCGCCCGCCGGCGCCAACGGGGGGAGGGTCTGGTCGCTTTGGGGACGGAAGCGCGGCTCATGTTTCTCATATAACTGACTGGTTAGTTATATGCAAGCGATATTTTGAGTGCGCAATCAGAGGTAGGCCAAGAAAAGGGCGGGCGCTTTGGGCGCCGCCCGAGTGGGGAAGAGACGGCTTGTGCGGTCGGTTAGTCGACCCAGTCGCGCTTCAGGCTGCGCGAAGCGAACAAGTAGAGGATCGCGGCGACGACGTAGAAGCCTGTGCCGGCGAGGATCGAATAGCGAAGCGATTCCTCGGCGAAGCGCGAGACCAGCGCATCGGAGATGAGCCCCAGCAAATACGTGCCGAGGCCGATGCCGATCAAATTGTTGATGAAGAGGAAGCTCGCGCTTGCGGTGGTGCGCATGTGCGCTGGCGCGAGATGCTGCACGGCAGCGATCACCGGGCCGAGCCACACGAGGCCAAGCGCTGTCGGCGCGAGGAAGAGGAAGAACGCCACGGTCGGCGACGGCGAGAGCAGGCCGAGCGCGTAGCAGGGCGCGGCGAGTATCCACGCTGCGGCAGGCACAAGCGCGAACATCGCGCGGCGTTTGGCGCCGAGTTTGTCGCCGAGCATGCCGCCCAGCCACACGCCGATCACGCCGCCGAGCAGCAGAATGGCTGAATAGAAGAACGCCGCTTCCTGCAGCGTGAAATCGTACGAGCGCTGCAGGAAGCTCGGGATCCAGAAGAACGAGCCGTAGCCCATGATGGATGAGCACGAAGCGCCGAAGGAGAGCAGCCAGAAGCTCGGTTTGCGCGTGACGACACCAAGCGCTTCGAAGAGACCGGCTTTCTTCGCCTCTGTCGCGGGCTTCGCATCGTAGCGACCGCGTTGCGGCTCACGCACGAACGCGCGGAACACCGGCGCGATCAGCACGCCTGCTGTGCCGACGACGATGAAGGCAACACGCCAGTCGACAAGCGAGGCGACGATGCCGCCAAGCGCAATGCCAGCGGCGCTGCCGATCGGGATGCCGAACGAATAGATCGCCAAAGCGCGGGCGCGTTCTTCCGGTGGAAAGTAGTCCGAGATCAGCGAATACGCAGGCGCGACGCCGCCCGCTTCGCCGACGCCAACGCCCATGCGTGCCAGGAAGAGTTGCGTGTATGTTGTCGCGAAACCGCAGACGGCGGTAAAGCCGCTCCACAGCGTCAGTGCGATGGTCATGATCCAGGTGCGGCTCCAGCGATCGGCGAGCCACGCGATGGGAATGCCAAGACCAGTGTAGAAGAGCGCGAAGGCGAGGCCGCCGAGCAGGCCCATCTCGGCGTCGCTTGCGCCGAGCTCTTGCTGAATTGGCGCGGCGAGAATGCCGATAATTTGGCGGTCGATGAAGTTGAACGTGTAGACGAGGAAGAGCAGCGCCAACACCAGGTGCCGCGAAGGATCGCGCGGCACGGTTTGCTCGATCGTCGTCATGAGAACTCCGGAAAAGAAAAAGGCGGCGGCGCCCTGGGAGGAGTCGCGCCGCCGCCTTCGTTGAAGACCGCTTAGAAGCGGACTTCGATCGAGCCCGTAACCGTGAGCGGGTCGCCCCAGAACGCGGTCACTGAGTCATCGGTCGCTGCACCCGGGAAGTTGTAGCCCGACGTGATGTAGCGCTCGTCGCTCAGGTTGCGGCCATAGACGCCAATGCGCAGGCGATCGTTGTCAGCGCGCCAGTAGATGGCCGCGTTGAACAGCGTGAACGCTTCTTGATCGAGCAGCGGGATCGCCGTTTCGAACTGTTGCGTATCGCCGCGATACGACGCGCCGCCGTTGAAGGCGATGGAGCCCGGCATGCTGCCAAGCGTCATCGGCACTTCGTAGGTGAGGCTCGCCGAACCGGTCCAATCCGGCGTGTTTTGCACGGCGCGTTGGCTGGCGACGTTGACGCCACCGACGATGAACTCGGTGTATTCAGCGTCGATGTAGCCGAACGAGAGCGCGCCACGCAGAGATTCGGTGAACTGCGCCGTGCCTTCGAACTCGACGCCCGAGAACTCAGCCGCACCGGCGTTGGTCACTGTGCCGACGAACGTCACTGGCGGACCGACGACGACGACCGAGCCCGGGATCTGCACGTCGGTGTAGTCGGCGAAGAACACAGCCGTGTTCGCCGTCACGCGGCCGTCGAACAGCGTCGCCTTGGCGCCGAGTTCGTAGGAGTCGACCGTTTCCGGTTCGAAGCCGGCGCGGACATCCGGGTTGGCGAAGTTGCCGCGCGGATCGAAGCCGCCACCCTTGAAGCCTTGCGAGTACGACGCATAGAGGTTGAGCGTGTCGCTCGGCTCCCACTGCAGGATGACGCGCGGCGTGAAGGCCGTATCCGTGCGCTCACCGCGGAAGTTCGGCACAACTTGCTGGCCGCTGACGAGCACCGGAACCGTGATGCTGGCGCCGCTGCCGCCGAAGAACGGCGAGTTGATGCCGAGGAACGTTTCGCGCTGAATGTGTGCGCTGCGCGTGTCTTCGGTGTAGCGGCCGCCAACCGTGAGGCTCAGCGTGTCGGTGAAGTCAAAGGTGGCTTCGCCAAACACAGCCCAGGTTTCAGTGTCGATGTCGCCCAGCGTGAAGCTAGTCGCGCTGGTGATCGGGGGCAGGGCGCCGCCGAACACGACGTCGAACGCGTGGAAGGCGTTGGCGTCGAGATAGTAGGCGCCGGCGACTGCGTGCCAACGATCACCTTCATAGAGCAGCTGGAATTCTTGGCTAAACTGCTCGTTGTTGTAACGGGCCGGCACGTCCATCGATGGCGCCGGCGTGGAGTCGAAGTCGATCGGCGCAAGCGAGCGATCCGAACGTTGAGCGGTGATCGAACGCAGCGTGATGTTGTCGCTGAGCGACCAGTCTACCAGCATTTGAACGCCGCGCGAGATCACGCGATTTTCGGTGATCGGACCGAGATCGGTGATGCCGGCTTCGGTGTCGTACTCGTTGCTCAGCGGCGAGTCGCTCGCCGGATAGAGCGTGCTCGGCAGCAGGCGATAGCCTTGGCGCGGCGCCGAATTGTCTTCCGTGTAGTCGGCGCTCAAGCGCACCAGGAAGTCCGGCGTCGGCTCCCATTCGCCTGAAAGGCGGATGGCGAACATGTCCTTGTTGTAGTTGTCTTCGCTCGTGTTCAGGTTCTCGCCGTAACCGTCACGCGAGAAGCCGGCGATGGCGCCGCCGATGCGGAATGTGTCGGTGATCGGCGTCGATCCCGAGATGATCGCATCCATCTGGTTGTAGCTGCCGTAGTTGAAGCGCGCGCGCAGCGTCGCGTCGTCGGCATCGATGCGGCGCGAGACATACTTCACGGCGCCGCCGATGGTGTTGCGACCGTAGAGCGTGCCCTGAGGCCCGCGCAGAACTTCCAGGCGCTCGATGTCGTAGATGTCGAGCAGCGCGCCTTGCGGGCGGTTGAGATAGACGTCGTCCACGTAGATGCCGACGCCTTGCTCGAAGCCGGCGACCGGATCTTGCTGGCCAACGCCGCGGATGAACGCGGTAAGCGTCGAGTTGGTGGCGCGCGAAGCTTCGAGCGTCACGTTCGGCGTAGTTTCACCGATGGCGGTGATGTCGCGGGCGCCGGTTGCGTCCAGTTCATCGGCCGAATAGGCCGAGACCGCGATTGGAACTTCTTGAAGCGTCTCTTCACGGCGACGCGCCGTGACGACCATTTCTTCTTCCTCGGTGACGCCGTCCTGCGCGAACGCGGGGCTCACCGCAAATGGCGAAGCGCACACGCTCGCCAACAATAGCGCTATGCGCGCACCTTCACCAAAACGCTTCATGGGGTTGCTCCTCCGCTCCTCAACTCGGGCCGCCGCGTGTCGCGGACAAAAGCCTCGATGTGATTCAAGAAATCATCCGGCGTTTCGAGATGCGGCACATGGCCGGCGCCTGGGATGACAACGCGTTTCGCGTTCGGCGCCGTGTGCGCGATGAACGCGGTGGCGCCGTCGTCGTAAACTTGGCTGTCGCCGCCATGGATCACGAGCATCGGTGTGGCGATCCGTGCGAGGGCGGTGCGAAAATCCTGCTGAGCCATCGATGTCCAGAACGACGCCATCGCCTGCGCGTCGCACTTCGCCATCTCGCCGGCGGCCCACGCTTCAAGCTCCGGGCAGGCGGTGCGCATCGAGGCCGCGAACATGCGAGGCGCGAAGCGCGAGACGTAAGAGCTCCAATCCGCCTCGATTTCGCGAACGCTGCCGGCGACGTCGTCGGCGCCGTAGCCGTTTGCGATGCCATGGGTCCAAGTTGCGTCGTTGATGCAGCGCGGGCTCATGTCTTCGATGATGAGGCCGCTCAGGCGCGCGCTTATCCGCGGCGCCGCCGCCCAGAGCGCCATGGCGCCCATCGACCAGCCGAGCGCGGTCGCGCCACGCAGATCGAGCTTCTCGAAGAAATGCGCGATATCGTCCGCGAGCGTCTCTATGGTCAGCGGTGCTTGGCCGGCCTCAGAGCCTGGGTGCCCACGCAACGTTAGGGTGTAGACGCGATGGCTCTTGGCCAATTCGGCAGCGAGATCGCGGAAAAAGGCGCCGTTGGCTGCCCAGCCGTGGACCAGAACGATGGGAGCGCCCGCGCCGGCCTCGGCGTAGGACATGGCCGCCCCGTCTGGCAAAACGCACTGAGGCATGTGCCCCGCATTCCCCCCTCGGACCGCTTCTCGGGCCGATTCTTGTTGTCTTGGCCGTTCTTATATCGGAGACTTGAAACATGAGTCAACATTCAGGTTCCGATCCTGAGGCGGTCGAGGAGCGGCCCGGGCCGAAAACTGAGCGGGGCAGGCGGACGCTGCGGCGGTTGCTGGATGCCGCAGGCGAGGAGTTCGGGGCGCGCGGCTATCACGACACCGCCATCTCCAACATTACCCAGAACGCTGGCGTCGGCCTGGGCACGTTCTACGTCTATTTCAAAAGCAAAGAGGAAGTGTTCCGCGCGCTGGTCGCGGACATGGGCGCACGCACCCGCCATGCGATGACCGAGAGCACTCGTGGCGCGCAAGACCGCCTCGAAGCGGAGCGCCTCGGCATCCAAGCCTTCATCGAGTTCGTGCGTTCGCACAAAGCGCTCTACCGTGTCGTCATGGAGGCGCAGTTCGTCGCGCCCGAGGCCTACCGCGATTACTACCGCACCTTCGCCGCCGCTTATCGACAACAACTGGCGCAAGCTGTGTCGCGCGGGGAAATCAGCGAAGGTCAGGACGATGAGGTTCGGGTGTGGGCGCTGATGGGCGCCTCGAGCTTTCTCGGCATACGATATGGCATCTGGGACGCCGACACGGATTCCGCTTCGGTTGCGGAAGCCGCGTCCGACTTGATGATCAACGGCCTCGCGCCGCGAGGTGATAAGGGCGACGCGTCCTAGCGAAGGCGCGCGCGGAGGGAGTGAGCAATGGGTGTCGACATGGTCGACATCACAGCGAAGCGGGCGGCGTTGACGCCGGATCGTGTCGCGTTCGAAGAAGCGCTGACCGGGCGCACGCTCACCTATGCTCAACTTGAAGATCGCTGTGCACGCGCAGCTGCGGTGCTCGCCGCGCGCGGCGTCGCGCGTAGTGATCGTGTGGCGATCCTTTGCCGCAATCGCGTTGAGTTTTTCGAGATCATGTTCGCCTGCGCCAAGATCGGCGCAATCCTTGTGCCGTTGAATTGGCGCTCGCCCGCAGCTGAGCTTGCGGCGCTGATTGGAGACTGCGCCGCGAAATTGCTGATTTTCGGCGCGGAAGATGCGGAAACCTCAGGCGTCTTGAACATCGCGTCGCTCGCGCTCGATGGTGAGTACGAGTCAGAATTAGCGAACGCTACGCCGCTCAAGACGGACAGGCGTTGGCCCGGCGATGCCACTTGGTTCTTGATGTATACGTCGGGAACGACGGGCCAGCCCAAGGGCGTGATCCAGACGTATCAGATGTCGGTCGTGAACGCGTTTCACGTCGGCCAGGCGTTCGATTTGCGCGACGGCGATACGACACTGAATTTTCTGCCGCTGTTTCACAGCGCCGGCATTCAACTCGTCACTATCCCTACGCTCATCGCCGGCGGCACGGTCGTCATCATGCCGGGCTTCTATGAAGCGCGGGCGCTGGCTCTGATGCCACGGCTCGACATCTTCTTCGGCGTTCCCGCGGTCTATCAGCAGCTCGCACTGCATCCGGATTTCGAGAAAGCCGATCTCGCGCGCGTGCGCTCGTGGGGTTGCGGCGGCGCGCCGCTGGCGGATGTGCTGGTGGAGCGTTACGCCGCGAAGGGGGTCATGGTCTGCAACGGCTACGGCATGACCGAGACAGGGCCGACCGCCTTCATCGCGATGAAAGAGGATGCGCTCCGGAAGATCGGATCTGTCGGCAAGCCGCTGATGCTGCTCGATGTGCGGATCGTCGATGATGCTGGAAATGACGTCGCTGTTGGTGAGAGCGGCGAGATCTGGATGCGCGGGCCGGGCCTCACGCCGGGCTACTGGAATAAGCCGGAAGAGACCGCGAAAGCGATCACGGCGCACGGCTGGCTCAAGAGCGGCGATATCGGCCGGTGCGATGCTGAAGGCTGCTACTACGTCGCCGGCCGCATCAAGGAGATGTACATTTCGGGCGGCGAAAACGTGTATCCGGCCGAGGTCGAAAATGTCCTCGCGAGACATCCATCAATCCTGGAAACCGCGATTATTGGCGTGCCCGACGAAAAGTGGGGCGAGGTAGGGCATGCGTTTGTCATGCTGCGCCCCGACGCGGCGCCGGTGACCGCCGCTGAGGTGATTCAGTTTTGCCGCGCCAATGTCGCTGGCTATAAAACCCCGCGCCACGTCACGTTCGTGGACGAATTTCCGCGCACCGCCGCGGGCAAGATAAGAAAACACATGCTCACGCCGGAGCGAAACTCTCCCGCGCGCTGAGCGACGAGGGAGCGCGCGACGAGACCATGATCCACACGCGATTTGCTTCACGCCGCGCGTTGCTCGCGGGCGTTTCCGGCGCTGTGCTGACGAGCGGATGCGCGTCTTTTTTTTCGCCGAGCGCTGACACCGGTGACAACGAGCTGAGACGCGAAACGTTGCGCACCATGAAGCGCGCGGCGCGCTTCATGCGCGAGCGTGTGGCGTATCGGGGCGGCTATGTGTGGAGTTACGCGCAGGACTTCTCGCGCCGCTGGGGCGAGATGGAAGCGTATCCTTCGATGATCTGGATCCAGCCGCCGGGCACGGCGACGGTTGGGCACGTCTATCTCGATTGCTTCCACGCGACGCGCGATGAGTTCTATTACCAAGCCGCGATGGACGTGGCCGAAGGCCTGATCGCCGCGCAGCATCCCGCGGGCGGCTGGAATTATCATCACGACTTCGCGGGCGAGGAGAGTGCGCGCCGTTGGTACGAGACGATCGGCAAGAACGGCTGGCGGCTCGAAGAATTCCACCACTATTACGGCAACGCGACTTTTGATGACGCAGGCACGAGTGAAGCATCGCAATTCCTGTTGCGTATGTATCTGGAGCGCCGCTCGTCACGCCTGCGCGAACCGCTCGAACGGGCGATCCGCTTTGTGCTCGATAGCCAGTATGAAAACGGCGGCTGGCCGCAGCGTTTTCCGTTCGTGGACGATGCGCCGGCTTTGCATGGCCGCCCGGACTACACGCGCTACGTCACTTTCAACGACGATGTCGCCGGCGAGAACATTAAGTTTCTGCTGATGGTCCACCAGACCCTGGGCGATGACCGCGCTTTGCCAGCAATTCGTCGCGCCATGCAAGTGTTTATCGCAACCCAGCAACCCGCGCCACAGGCAGGGTGGGGCTTGCAGCACCATAACGAGACGTTGGCGCCCATAGGGGCGCGCTCTTACGAACCGGATGCGCTGACGACGCACACAACCGCGAACAACATCGCGCAGATGATGAACTTCTACGAGTGGACGGGCGATCGACGTTTCATCGAGCGCGTGCCGGAGGCGTTAGCTTGGCTCGACTCGGTCAGGCTACGCGATGATCTAGTTCAGGTCGCTGGCCGCCACTACCCGACGTTCATCGAGATCGGCTCCAATCGCGCGCGCATCAATCACCGGCGCGGATCGAACGTCGTCAACGGCGAATACTACTGGGACTACGACGTCGCGAAGCCGATCACCCATTACTCGCAGTGGCGCAATCTCGACGTCGAAGCGCTACGCGCGCGCTACGAGCGGCTGGCGCATCTGTCGCGGGACGCATCGATGTCGCCTTTCGTGCGCCACGCCGATTTCCGTCTGCCGCGCTATTTCACGACGCAGAACATTGAAGTCTCAGACCTCAACTCCAACGCTGGTTCGGGGGCTGTCCAGAGACCATCGTCACAACGCCTTCAGGAGCTCATTTCTACGTTGAACGCGGAGGGCTATTGGCCAACACCGCTCACCGCGACCAGCAATCCGTATATCGGCGATGGCTCGGCCACTCCCGCACCGGGCGATTTCACGCAAACCTTGGTGGGCGACGCTACGGATACCTCACCGCACACGACCGATCAGCCCATAACGGGCATCTCAACCGGTGCTTTCATCCAGAACATGTCCGCGCTTCTGCTCAGCCTCGATTCAGGCGAGTAGGGGGAGGCTGGATAAGTCCCGGCGAGGGGCCTATTCTTGCCGGGGTGGGGAATTAGGCCGTGACTGATCAGTCAAACGAAGAGCGCGTTATCCGATTGGCGTCGATCGTGTCGATCGACATCGTCGGCTTCTCAACCATGTCCGAGCGCGATCAGCGCAACGCGGCGCGCAAAGTGGAAAACCTTCGCGCGCGGGTCGAGCGGGTTGCGGTCGCGAACGGCGGGCGCCTGTTCAATACGGCGGGCGACGGCTTCATGCTTGAGTTCGCATCGGCGGGCCAGGCTCTCGGGGCCATCCAAGAAATTCTCGACAAGCGCAGCAAGGGCGAGCCGCCGATCCGCGTTGGCGCCCACGTCGGTGATGTGATTGTCACGGCGACTGACGATTTGCTCGGTCACGGCGTCAACGTCGCGGCGCGTTTGCAGGAATTGGCGGAGCCGGGTACGGCGCTTGTCTCGGCCGAATTCCGCTCGATGGCGCGCAACTCACCGCAGAGTGCGTTTCAATCGAAGGGCCAGAAGCCGCTCGATAACATCGACCAGCGCGTGCAGACGTTCGAGATTCTCTCGAAACGTCAGAAGTTCGCGCGCACATCGCGCCGTGTCGGCTGGATGGCAGCCGCCGCCGCCGTGTTGGGCGTGCTCGTCTATTTCAGCCCGCAACTCTTCGCGATCGGCATGGAGTATTGGCGTAACCGCCCGCAGGAGGGCCAGCAGCAAGCTGAGGTTCAGCCTGCGATGAACGTGCCGGCTGAAACGCCGGCGTCGCCGGTGGAAGACGTGCCGACGCGGGTTCCGGGCTACACCTTCACCGATTGCAGCGGCTGTCCGGAAATGACCGTGCTCGCAGGCGGCCTTTTCGTGATGGGCTCGCCGGACAACGAACCAGGGCGCGGCCGCGATGAAGGCCCGCAACGTGAGGTCTCAGTCGCGCCATTCGCCATGGGCAAGTACGAAGTGACGTTCTCGCAGTGGGACGCTTGCCTCGCAGGCGGCGGCTGCAATGGCTATTCGCCGCCGGATGGCGGCTGGGGGCGTGGCGATCGCCCGGTCACAGGCGTTTCATGGGAAGATGCGCAGGCTTATCTCGATTGGCTGAATGGGCAAGCAGGCGGTTTGCGCTATCGGCTGCCAAGCGAAGCGGAATGGGAATACGCGGCGCGTGCTGGCGAAACCGGCGCTTACGCGTTCGGCCCGCGCGTGACGGCGACGCAAGCCACATTCCGCGCGCGCCAAACGACACCAGTCGGGGCGCACGCCGGCAATGCGTTCAATCTCTACGACATGCACGGCAATGCCGGTGAGTGGGTCGAAGATTGCTACGCCGCCAATTATGATCTGGCGCCGATCGACGGCGTCGCGGTGCAGGCCGATGATTGCCGCCGGCGCGTATACCGCGGTGGCAGCTATAACGATCAGGCGCCGGTGCTGCGCGCGGCTGCACGCCGCTCGTCGGAAAATAACTCTCGCACGCAAGGCATCGGCTTCCGCGTCG
This sequence comes from uncultured Terricaulis sp., assembly GCA_964446305.1. GTDB lineage: Bacteria > Pseudomonadota > Alphaproteobacteria > Caulobacterales > Aquidulcibacteraceae > Vitreimonas. The sequence continues at coordinate 14,414 of CAYUOC010000094.1, forward strand.
CGCGTTCGTTGGATTGATGTGACTGAGGTGTGACCTCGGACAC
>CAYUOC010000095.1:0-1663 GCA_964446305.1 uncultured Terricaulis sp.
TGGCAATCTCCGAGCACGGGTTTCAGGTCTGATATGTACGAGCGGGCGTCCTTGCGCCAACGCAAAGCGGGAACCTGGGCGCGTTATTCAATGGCGTCCATGACGCTCAAACTCGGTTTTCTCGGCGCCGCCGGTTGCGTTACCGGATCGTGCTTTTTGCTTGAGACGCCCCGCACGCGCGTGCTCGTCGATTGCGGCATGTTTCAGGGGTCGAAGACGCTGAAGGCGCTCAATTTCGAGCCGTTTCCGTTTGACGCAAAAGCCATCGGCGCTGTGCTTTTGACCCACGCCCATATCGATCATAGCGGGCTTCTGCCCAAGCTCGCACTGGCCGGGTTCGACGGAAAAATCCTGGCGACGCCGGGCACGATCGAGCTTTGCCGGGTGATGTTGCCGGATTCAGGAGCGATCCAGGAAATGGAAGTTGAGGCGCTCAACCGGCGCCAACGGCGCCACGGCCAGCGCGAGTTGAAGCCGATCTTCACCAGCGCCGACGCTGACGAGACCATGACGTTGTTTCAAGCCGTCGCTCTCAACGTCTGGATTGAGGTCGCGCCAGGCCTTCGCGCACGCTGGTGGAATGCGGGGCACATTCTAGGTGCGGCCTCCATAGAAATCGAAACGGAGGAGGGCGAACGCATCCTCTTCTCCGGCGACATCGGTCCGGGCGGACGTGAGTTTGCGATGGATCCGGAAGGCCCCGAAGGCGTCGATCACCTCGTCGTCGAAAGCACCTATGGCGATGTCGAGCGGGGCAGCGCGCCCACGCGTGAGGCGCGCCGTAAAGCGCTTGCCGCCGAAATGCTTGCGGCGCATGCGGCGGGCGGACCATTGCTCATTCCGTCGTTCGCGGTCGAACGCACCCAAGAGCTCATTGTCGATCTTCTAGAGCTGATGGAGAGCGGGGAGGGGCCGCGGGGCCCAATCTTTCTGGACTCGCCTTTGGGCATCCGCGCCAGCGAAGTCTTTCTGCAACATGGCCGTATCGAGAACGGCGAACATCCATTCGAGCGGCTGAAGGCGAGTCCGTGGCTCAGGTTCACCGAGAGCGTCAATGAAAGCCGCGCCATCGAGCGTGTCCGCGGATGGCATGTCATTATTGCGTCCAGTGGCATGTGTGATGCGGGACGCGTCAGGCATCATTTGAAGCGGCTGTTGTGGCGCCAAGAGGCGACCGTTCTGCTGACTGGCTATCAGGCCATCGGCACGCTGGGACGGTTGTTGGCGGAGGGGCGCACCGCAGTGCGTATCCAGGGCGAGGATCTGCATGTCGCTGCGCGTATTCGCAGCATCGATGTCTATTCCGGACACGCCGACGCCACTGGTTTGCACGCCTGGATCAAGGCGCGCCGGCCCAATGGCTCGATTTTCTTGGTCCATGGCGAACCCGAAAATCGCGAGGGCCTGAGGCGGCGTCTCATCGCGGCCGGCACGGAGGCATCGCGCATCATCGAGCCGGCGATGGACGCGATCTATGCGCTCTCGCCGGAAGGTCTTGCGGTCGAAGAGCCCTCAACCCCGCGCATCGAACCGCGCGCGGCCGCGCGTCTCGATTGGCACAATCAACGCTCTGAGTTCCTGGCTCGACTCAATGAAAGTCTCGATCAGGCCGTCGACGACGCGGCGCGCGAGGCGCTGCTGGCAAAACTCTCCGGCGATCTCG
>CAYUOC010000095.1:1763-4453 GCA_964446305.1 uncultured Terricaulis sp.
TGACCATCGCGTTCGCGGATTGATCCGGCGCAAAATCGCGCGTCTTCTCGTGTGCTGTTGTGCTGGCGGAGAAAAGACATGACCGCCAGCGCAAAGCTCGATCTGCCGACGAATTTCCGTTCCATCCGGCTTGAGCTGGCGCGCGAGCCGAGTCATCCGGAGGGCAGTTCTCGGATCGGCTACACTGTCATCGCGCCGCTCGACAAAGAAGGGCGGCTCGATGTCGAGACGGCGCGCGAATATAAGCAAGAATGCCGTGTCGTGCGTTTTCATGCCGGGCGCGAACTGGAGGAGGGCTATCTGCGCCGCCGTCCCGGCGGGTCGTGGGCCTTCCACTACGATTTCGATGACGGCGATGAAGACGACGATCCGGCCTATCGTCTGGGCGAGCATCGCTTCGTCGGTGGCGAATACGTCACCATCCAGGAAGACGAGGGTGAGCACACCTATCGCGTGATCTCAGCCGAACCGCTCTGAGCCCGCATGAGTGCCGAGTGGGCAAGGCTCTTCAGCAATCTCGCGCTTTCGGGCGCGATGGTGGCGCTGACGGTGCTCATGCACTTCTGGGGCCTCGTGCTGCTGACGCGCCTTGTCGCGCACGGCGGACGCCATCTGCGCGCACATGAGAGTCATAGCCGCGCCGGCCTTGTTGTGCTCCTGGGTGTCTTCGGTGTGTTCGCGCTGCATACGGCCGAGATCTGGTCCTATGCCGGGCTCTACCAATGGCTGGGCGAGGCGCAGGCCTTCACCGATGCGCTCTACTTTTCGACGACAGCGTTCGCCTCGCTTGGTTTCGGCGACATCGTACTCTCGCCCCGATGGCGCCTGATCAGCGCGATTGAAGCGGCCAATGGCGTCATTCTGTTTGCATGGTCGACGGCGTTCCTGTTGGCGCTGACGCGACGCCTTGGCGTCTTCAATCATGATTGGTTGGGACGCTCCGATTAGGCCGCGCGCACGGTTGATCGCGATCAACCGCGCGACAGCTGTTGCACGCGATGATCTCTCCACAATCGGAGAGCCATCATGAAACGCGTTGAAGGCAAGACAGCCATCGTCACGGGCGCGGCTTCTGGCTTGGGGCGCGCGGCCGCATTGATGCTCGCGCGCGAAGGCGCGCGCCTTGTCGTAACCGACCTTCTCGAAACGGAAGGGGCCAGGGTGCGCGACGAGATCATTGCGGGCGGCGGCGAGGCTATCTTTGTGCGCCACGACGTTGCCAGTGAAGCGGACTGGATCGCGGTGATGAAGGCAACTCAGCAACGCTTTGGCGGCGTCGACGTGCTCGTCAATAATGCGGGCGTATTGTTTTCCGCCGAGATCGAAGAGACGCCCTTGGAGAAATGGCGTTGGCTCATGTCAGTTAATTGTGACGGCGTGTTTCTGGGCGTGAAGCACGCCATTGGCGCAATGAAGGGGCGCGGCGGGTCGATCATCAATCTCTCGTCGGTGGCAGGGCTGGTCGGGTTGCCCGAGATCAGCGCCTATTGCGCAAGCAAGGGAGCGGTTGCGCTGTTCACTAAGGCCGCGGCGCTGGAGTGCGCGAAGGCGGGATACGCAATTCGCGTGAACTCAATTCACCCGGGGGGCATCTGGACGCCGATGCTTGAGGTTTTCGTCGGCAAGCACGGCGAACCAAGCGCAGACGCGGCGGCAGCCGCGATGCATCCCGTCGGCCATGCGGGCGAGCCCAACGACATCGCGTATGGCGTCGTCTATCTGGCTTCGGAAGAGAGCAAGTTCGTGACCGGCGCCGAAATGGTGATCGATGGCGGCTACACTGCTCAATGAGCTCCGCCGACTTGCGCGGAATCAATCCGGGTTGACTGCGGAAGCGGCAGATTGGCGGCGATGATTGGAGCCGCCCCGTTCGATGGCCAGCGCCGCCCTCTCGGAGTCTGAACGCCAAGCCACTGCCCCGGCGCCTGACATTTATGCGCGCTCGGTCTGGGGCGCGCTGGCGGCGGGCGCCTTCACCGCCGCGCTGGTGGCCTGGCTCGTTGCGATGGTTCCGCCGCTCAGGGCAAGCCTCCTGATCGAACATAGTGGGGCTGCGATCGGATTGACGTTGCTGGGCGTCAGCGTCGCGGCTTCGCCGCTGATCGTCTGGGCAAGTGCGCGGCTCTTGGCGCGTGGCCCCAATCTCCTGAACCCGGTTTGGCTTTGGCTCTATGCCATCGCGCTAGGCGCCGGCGCCAACGCGCTGTCGCTGCTCTTCATGCGCGAATCCGCTGGCTCGGTCTTTGTGTTGGTGGCGTTGGGCTTTGCTGCTGTCAGCGTCGCCCATCGCATCTGGCTCCAATTGCCGGCGTGGATTTGCGCCGCGCTCTTCGCTGCGACCGGTGCGGGCGGGGAATTCGTCATCAACGCGGTGCTCAAAGAGACTTGGCCGTCTACTGCGCTCGATCTTGGCGCGCTCGGCGTCGTCACACTGATGATTTTGCTTCGCGCCAGCGGCTTTGAGCGCATCCGCGCGATGCTGAAGCGTCCCCATCCAAAGGCCGGTGTGAGCTACGCGGCCATGCACTTGATCGGCTTGGCGGAAGCGCCGGCCGCCAAGGCCGCGCGCGACACCTCAAGCGTCCACGCATCTGAAGAGGAAGCACGATCATGAGTATCAAGGATATCGTTGTCTTCACGTTTTCACCGAGCGAAGACGAAGCCGCACTCGCCGCCGGCGAAACGCTCGC
>CAYUOC010000095.1:4553-6994 GCA_964446305.1 uncultured Terricaulis sp.
GAAGCCGAAACCCTCATCGCCGAGGCCCGTGCGCTTGAGGCCGATCTTATCGTCATGGGCGGCTACGGCCGGCCGCGCCTCAGCGAGATGGTGTTCGGCGGCATGACGCGGACCATGGCGGCGAAATCGCCTGTGCCGGTGTTGATGTCGCATTGAGGAGCGAGGGACGACGCATCCGCGCTGTGCTTGTGCGCGTGTAATCAGGCCGCGAGCTGCGCTGCCTTTCGATGGGAATCAGGCTGCTTCCAATTCGTACAGCGCGTTCGGATTGCGCATCACCACATGGCGCGAAGAGGGGAGCGCAATCGCGGCAGTGCGTTCGAATTCCGAAAACGCCCGCGAAACCGTCTCGATGGTGAGACCGAGATAGTCGGCGATGTCGGCGCGCGACATCGGCAGATCCATTTCGCGCTTGGCGACGAAGCGATCGGCGAGTTGCAGCAGGAAGGCGGCGACCCGTTCGCCCGCGCCCTTGCGACCCAACACCAGGGCGTGCTCGCGCGCCTCGGCCAATTGTTCGCTTGTCAGCTTCAGAAGCGAGCGCGCCGCGCCCGGATCCTCAAGGGTGGCCTTGTCGAGCGCTGAGCGACGGACCATGACGATGTCGGAAGGGCTGACGGCTTCGGCGGAGAGGCTATAGGCGTCGCCGAGTTCAATCCCAAACACATCGCCTGGCAGATGAAAGCCCAAAATTTGACGCCGGCCATCGCTTGAGAAGCGCATGGTGCGCACCGCGCCGGACACGACGCGGTAAATGTACTCGGCCGGTTCGTCTTGGCCGAAAATCTCTTCGTTGCGATCGAAACGCATGCGCACGCCGCGGAGCGCCATGGCGCCGAACTCGATGCTGTCCTGGCCCTCATGCGCTGCGTCCGTGGTGTTGAGCGATTGCGTTTGCATAACCCGCCTCCGTCCTGATGCTTCGAGGCGTAAGCGGTTGGTGACGTTCGGGACATTCGGGAGGAACGCTTAAGGAGAACCCCGTAGTCCCTACGGCATAGAAGGTTCGGCTCAACGGCGACCCGGCCCAGGTCCGTCCCGCGACTGAAATTCGCGGGATCAATTGGCTGGCGCGCGCTAGCGGGCCGCCAGGGGAGCCGGTAACAGTTCCAATCGGACGCGAGCGGAGTTAGGGCGGCTCGGACGTTGGAATGACAGGGCTTCTTGACCTCAGCGCGCGTCGAGGCGCACGGGCTTTGTGCTCTTACCGCCCCGCCGCACCGGGTCGGGCGCTATGAGTGCGCCGTTTCGCGAGCGCGCCAAGAGCTTCCTGCGCCGGCGTGGACGCGCCTATGGACTGACCATCTGGGCCTCCATAGGCGCATTCGCGCTCGCCGCTATGCTGCGCTCGTCTTGGCCTGACACGCCGCCCTTCATGTTCTTTGCCGCGGTCGTGGTCGGCGCAAGTCTGCTCGGTGGGGCGGGGCCTGGCCTGTTGGCGACGCTGCTTGGATTGATTGGCGGGCTCGCGATTGAGCGCGCCGGCGCTCCGCTCGGATCTGCTGCGGCCGTGGGCTTTGTCGCGATCGGCGCCGCCGCGTCGGCGCTCGGCGCCTGGGCTGAACGTCGCCGGCGTATCGGCGAAGAGGCCAGCGTGGCGCTTGCGGCGCGTGAGGCGCATTTGCGCTCGATCTTCGACACTGCCCCTGAAGCAATGATCGTCATCAACGACGATGGCGTCGTGCAATCGTACGGGGCCTCGGCTGAGCGCATGTTTCATTGGCGCGCGGCGGAAGTGATCGGGCGCAATGTCAGCATGCTGATGCCGGAGCCATTCCGGACCCAACACGACGGCTATCTACATCGCTACCTAAAGACCGGTGAAAAGCGGATCATCGGCATCGGCCGCATCGTCGTCGGGCAACGCAAAGATGGTTCAACTTTTCCGATGGAGCTCGCAGTCGGCGAGGTGAGTTCAGAACATGGCCGCTTCTTCACGGGCTTCGTTCGTGACCTGACCGATCGTGAAGAACGAGAGGCGCGGGTTGAGCAATTGCAGGCCGAGGTCGTTCATATCTCGCGCCTTTCGGCGATGGGAGAGATGGCGTCGGCCCTGGCGCATGAACTCAATCAGCCCTTGAGCGCGATCGCCAACTATCTGAACGGCGCAAAGAGGCTCTTGAGCCGCGGCGGAGAAGCTGATCCTAAGGCGCTTGAAGCCGTCGATAAGGCGGTGGGCCAAGCCTTGCGAGCCGGCGATATCATCCGCCGGCTCCGGGATTTTCTGTCGCGCGGCGAAGGCGAGCGCAGCGTCGAGTCACTGTCGAAGCTCGTGCACGAAGCCTGCGGCCTTGCCTTGGTCGGGGCAAAGGAGAGCGGCGTCGAGGTGCGCTATGAACTCGATCCGCATCTCGATCGCGTGCTGGTGGACCGGATCCAGATTCAGCAAGTGCTGGTCAACCTCGTGCGCAATGCGCTGGAGTCGATGCACGGCCACGAAA
>CAYUOC010000095.1:7094-14234 GCA_964446305.1 uncultured Terricaulis sp.
GACGATGATCCGGCCATCAGGGACTCACTGAGCTTTCTCTTGAGCTCTGCGGATTTGACGCCCGTCGTCCATGAATCGGCGGCCGCCTTGCTGGAACGTGCGGGCGAACTTGCCGCCGGATGCTGCATCATTACCGATGTCCGGATGCCAGGCATGACTGGGCTCGAACTCGTTGGCGAATTGAAGCGGCGGTCGATCCATCATCCGGTGATCGTGCTCACAGGCCACGGCGATGTTGCGCTCGCCGTGGAGGCGATGAAGGCGGGCGTCGTGGACTTCATCGAAAAGCCGTTCGATGAAGACGTCTTGCTCAAGGCCGTCGAGACCGCTCTGTCGCGCGAACAGGGTCACAGCGCCCGGCAGGCCCAGAAAGACGCCGTCGAAGCGCGGGTGGCCCAACTTTCGCAGCGCGAGCGCGAGGTGTTCGAAGCCATTGTTCAGGGCGAGTCCAACAAGTCTGCCGCACAGAAGCTCGGCATCAGTCCCCGCACGGTCGAGATTTACCGCGCCCATGTGATGGACAAGATGGGCGCTAAAACGCTCTCCGATCTGGTCCGCATGGCGTTAGTCCGCGAACAACCATAGCGAAGAGGCGGTTTGCGCCTGATCAAGGCGCCGCGTCCGGAGCTCCGCTCAAGTGAGCGTTCGAAGCGCGAGGATTTTCCTGAGCAAGAACGATCCCACCGGCACAGCGCTCGTCCTGGTGGACGACGACCCGGCCTTGCTCCACGCCTTGAGTTTCGCCTTCGAAACCGAGGGCTATGACGTGCGGGCTTTCGCCGACGCCGAGAGCCTGCTTGCCGACGCCGAGGCCCATCACGTTTCGCTCTGCCTGGTGCTGGACCAGAAGCTGCCCGGCATGTCGGGTCTTGCGCTTTTGACGGCCTTGCGAGCACGCAATGTCGCGGCGCCGGCGATCCTGATCACCTCAAACCCCACAGCTGCGCTTCGCCGTGAGGCCCGCGCGGCAGGCGTTGAGATCGTTGAAAAGCCGCTGCTGGACGGAGTCCTTGCAAGCAAAGTTCGCGAAGCGGTGGCGCGTGCTTGAGGCGTGGATTGCGTTCGTCATGACTGCGGCCTAGCGGCCATCGCGGCCGAGCGCGCGCACTTCGGCGAGGCGCGCCGTTTGCTGCCGCGCCTTCACGCTCTCGATCGCGCCATACATGGTGGCGTGCACCGGACCGAAGCCGGCGAAGCCTAGAACGCCGCTCATCACATTGCGGACGCCGTGGGCGTGGAAGAAGAGGCGATAGATGATCGCGGGCATTCCCATGGTGACGATGATGCGGGCCGATTTGCCTTTGAACTTTGAGCGTATGCCGGGGCCTTCGGTGGCGGCCAAGAAGTTGCCGCGCGCGATTTGTTCGAGGAAAGCGTGAAGCAGCGCCGGCGCCCCGCCCAGCCAAAGCGGAAACACCAAAACCAGATGATCGGCCCAGGCAATATCGGCTTGGGCGCTGACTATTTGCGTGCTCGTGGGCGGGGCCGCGAACTCGGCGGCGGTGCGCAGCACTTCGAGGGATAATTCGGCCACGGTGATGAGCCGTGTCTCCTTACCCGCGCTCATGGCCCCATCGATATAGGCGTCGGCGAGCGCATGGCAAAAACGCGCGCGCGCGGGGTCGGGATGGCCGTCGATGATGAGTATCTTCTGCGCCATGATCTTCTCCCGCGCGCGCGAGTGCGGGGCGGACTATGGGGAGAGAGTGTCCGCCGCCGCGAATTGTGATGGACCCACGCGGCCATCTGCTCTTTGCGCACGATCAATCCGCGCGCTGCGGAGGCCTTTCGGCCTTGCGCCAGCGCAATGCGGTGGGCGGATGTCGTAGCGATCCTTCGCGGAAAGGAGAGCGAACGTGCGATATCACCGGTTTGAGCGCGGACTCATTTTCGTTGCGGCGGCAGGATTGACCTTTGCCTGGGGGTGCACGCCCCAGCCGGAGCTGCCTGAGACGCTTAGCGGCGCCTGGGACGTGCAACAGATTGCGGGCGCATCCCTAGGCGAGGACGTACGCATTCGCGTTGAGATCGACGCCGAGCGCGGCGTGATCACTGGCTTCACCGGCTGCAATGATTTTTCTGCACCGATGGATGGCTTCAGCGGCGCGATCGCAATCGGTGAGGTTCAGGAAGTCGACGCCGCGTGTCCGAGTATTGCCGCAGCGACCGATGAAACGCGGTTTTTGGGCGTGCTGAGGTCGATCGGGCGATACTCGCGCCATGGCCGTTCGCTTGAGTTGCTGCCGCGTGAAAGCGGCGAGGCCTTGCTTCGGCTCCGTTACGCCGACGTCCAGGATGGCGACGCGGAGTAGGTCAAAGGACGATGCAGCGGCGCGCGGACGACGAGGCCGCGCGCGTTCCGCTCCTAGCGGCTGGGCCGGACGGCGGGCGTGACGACGCGTTCGCGCGGCTGCTTCTTCAGCGCCGCGCGCAGCTCCCCTTGGCGGATCGCATGTTCCATGTCCGCGCCATAGGCGCTGAAGTGCGCGTAACGCTGATGCGGGTCGGGCGGATCGGTCTCGTGCTTGATCGGGCACCAATATTGTTCGGTGCGCGCGCTGACTTCGCGAACGAAAGCAACGACGCCATTTATGTATGAGCAATAGCAGCAATTGAGCTTTTCGAGCGCGTTCAAATAAGGAAGCTTTGCGCGATCCAGATTGAAGTAAGCGCTTCGCTTCACTTGTTCGATGCCGTAAACGCGAAAGCAGATCGCCTGGTAAAGTGAAACCCAAAGATCGGTGAGCGCGAACGGAATTATGAGCGAATAAATCAGCGGGGAGCTAAGCGCCACCAGAGGCGGCGTGCGCTTAAGCGAACTCCAAAGGTCGCGCGGCTGAACTCTGGCAAGGGCGTCCATGGGACAAGGATGAGGAAGGCCGCGCCGCGGCGCCTTGATTGAGCGCAAACCGGCTTCTGGCGGCGTCCGAGAGTGAACCCGTGACGTCGTCCTTTCAGCGCCTTTTGGCGCAGTCTGGCGCTGCCGGTGCTGCAGACTTGACGACTTGGACCGGCTCAACGCAGATGCGCGCCTTGGCGACTATTGAGGGCCCGTAGCTCAATGGTTAGAGCCGGCCGCTCATAACGGTCTGGTTCCTGGTTCGAGTCCAGGCGGGCCCACCATCGCGCATGGCGCTTAAGCCTGACCGTCGCCGCGTGCGTAGCCGACGATGGCGGCGCGGACGAAGTCATCGAAGTTGATGCTGTCGAGGCTGTCCGGGTGCTTGGCCCATGGCGGCCCGTCGAGCATCTGCACGGTGATGTCAGGTTTCTTGCCGTTCGAACGGCGCCGGCGTGTCAGCGCGTGCTCGGCCTCTTTCGTCACCCACTCGGATTCCGCGGCCGAGCGTGACCAGCACAGGTGGAAGAGATCGGCGCGGTCGATCTCTTGGCGCAAGCGCGGGCTCCATTCTTCGCCGGATTTGAGTGAGGTGCGGTCGAAGAAATGCTGCACGCCGGCGGCTTCATATGCGGTGGCGATGGCGGAAACGGTTTCGCGGTCCTTGCTGGAGTAGGAGAGGAAGACGCGCTTGTGGCGCTTCAAGCGGACTTTATCGGTGGAGGCCGCGTTCTTCTTCGGACCGCCAATCGGGCGGGTGAAGGCGAGCACGCCGATTTGCGCGTCATCGATGAACACGCGCGCGAGGAAGACGGCTTGCTTCACCTCCTCTTCGGCTTCGGCGGAGAAGTTGAAATCGAGCGGTTCGCCTTGCCAAGCGCGGCGCTGGATCGCGCCATCGCAGGCAGCGCCGCGCACCTCAAGCGAGACACCGACGCTCGCGCCGAGGGGCACATTACCGACTTTCATGCCGCTGGGCGCCGCATCCGTGCGCGGATCGATCTGACGCGCGGCTTTGATGACGTCTTTCAAATCCTTCGGCTGGTGGATGACGATACGAACGAGCTCTGGCGATCCTCGCCGCAGCTTCTTTGGCGCAAATGCTGTCGCGTCCGCGGGCGCTGTCTCGACCGGAGCGTCGCGTTTTCGCGACGGCTGCTGCGGCGGCTCGGCTGATTGCGGGGCAGGCGCGGGCGCGATCGTTGCTGGCGGCGCGGCTGCTTCTGGTTCGGGCGCACTTGGGGCTGGCGCCTCTTCTTCCGCGGCCGCCGGTTGTTCGTCGTCACCGGCGCCGAACGATTCCGGGGCTTCAACTTCTTCGCTCGTCGTCTCGTTGTCCGGGATCGCGCCGCCGAGCATGCCGTCGCCGCCAGGGGGCTCTGGTTCGGGTTCAGGCGTTGCGGCGATTGGCGGCTCCGGCTCGATTGTGATCGCGCGTTCGTGTTCGGTTGGTGGCGGCGCTTCCTCCTCGGTGGGCGGCAGCGGATGCGCGCGCGGCGGCTCGGCCCCGGTTTCGGTCTCGATGCGCCGGCGCAGCAGATCGGCTGCGCGTGCGCGTGCATCGGCTAGCGCCATCGACGGCCAGGCCTCCGGCAGGAAGCCGAATGCGGCGCGCGCGTCAGGCTCAGCCAAGATGAGCTGCGCCGAGCGCAGCGAGCGGGCGAGCACATGCAGGAGCGCCACGAAGGCGGCGTCGCGCGTCGCGGCATGGCTGAGCACGATGCCCACATTGGCCGCGCCTTGCATCGCCGCAGCGGTGGCCGCGTGCGCGCCTAGGGAATGAGCGCCGACGGCCTCAAGCCCGAAGCCGCTGGCGATGTCGCCCAGTTCGGACAGGTCCGCGTCCGCCGCCAGCAAATATCCGTTCGACATTGCGTCTCCCCAGGGGCGCTTTATGGGGCGCCGCGAGCACGCCCGGCAAGCAAAGCCCGGCAGAGTGTTTCTCAGGGAGACGAAAGGACGCTAGAACAAGCGCAGATGGAGAATCCTCACATGCGCGTTGCCGGTCTTTTTGCTCTGTGTCTTGTCGCGGCCTGCCAGACGCCGTGCCCTGCGCCGGACACCGGCCCTGTCACGACATCGTTTCGCTGTGAAGACGGCTCGCTTCTGAGCGTGACATTCACGCGAAATCCGGACTCCGCGCGCGTCGCACAGGAAGGTTACGTCGTTGTTGACCTTCAGGCCCGCGTGACGGGCTCGGGCTATCGATACAACAACAACGGCGCCGAGTTCCGTGGCCGCGCCAACGAAGCACGCTGGACCCGCCCGGGCGCCGCGGAGACTGTTTGCCGGGAAGTGCAGGAATAAAGCGCGCGCCTATTGGCGCCGCTTCATCTCCTTCATCAGCTCGTCTTTGCGCGCCTTCATCTCGGCCCCGAGCTCCTTGAGATCTAGATCGGCCTGCTTCGCTTTGGCGAACATGCCGCCGCGTTGTTCTTCTTCCTTGACGTGATGTTTGATCATCTCGCCGAGCACCTTCACCTTGGCGTCCCAGTGATCGTCGCCGGCTTTTCCGGATTCGATCTCTTCAATTAGCTTCTTGGCGCCGTCGTGCTCGACGTCGGCCTCGTCCATCATGTCTTCTTCGATGCCGGCTTCGCGGCAAGCAGGGTAGAAGATCTCTTCTTCGATCTGGGTGTGGACGCGTAGCGCCAGGCAGATTTGGTTGGCGAGCTTCTGCTTTTTGGGGCCGCTATTGGTCTTCTCGAATTCGTCGAACCAGGTTTCGACCTGATCGTGATCGTCCTTCAGAAGCTTGATCGCGTCAGGGCCGCTGGCGCGGCTGACGGCTTTGCGGGACGAGGTGCGGGTTTCGCTTTGCGTTACGGCCATCGGCATTGCTCCTTCGAATTGCATGAAAGAACAACGCGCCGCGCCAGCGGTTCCGATTGCGGCTCAGATGCAGATTCCGATGCGGCGACCATGGACGCTCGGTAAGGGCGTCGCTATATCCGCGCTTCGCTTTTCCCCTGAACCCGACGGACGACCCATGGCTGCCCAACCGGCACAGTACATTTTCACGATGCAGGGCCTCACCAAGGCCTATCCGGGCGGCAAGAAGGTGTTCGAGAACATCTGGTTGTCGTTCTTCCCGGACGCGAAGATCGGCGTCGTCGGCGTCAACGGCTCGGGCAAGTCGACGCTGATGAAGATCATGGCCGGGATGGACAAGGACTTCACCGGTGAAGCCTTCGCAATGGCCGGCACCAAGATGGGCTATCTGGAGCAGGAGCCGCAGCTCGATGCGTCGCTGAACGTGCGCGAGAACGTCGAGAGCTGGTGCGAGGAAAAGAAGCTCGTCACGCGCTTCAACGAAGTGAGCATGGAGATCGGGGAGAACTACACCGACGAACTCATGGAGCAGATGACCAAGCTGCAGGAGCAGATCGACGCTGCCGAAGCCTGGGACATCGATAGCAAGATCGATATGGCGATGGATGCGCTCCGCTGCCCGCCGGACGATAGCGGTGTTGAGAAGCTCTCGGGCGGCGAACGCCGCCGTGTCGCGCTCTGCCGCTTGTTGCTTTCGAAGCCGGACATGCTGCTGCTCGACGAACCGACCAACCACCTCGACGCCGAGAGCGTCGCGTGGCTGCAGCATCACCTTGAGAACTTTCCGGGCTGCGTGATCCTCGTCACCCACGATCGCTACTTCCTCGATCAAGTGACGAAGTGGACGCTCGAACTCGATCGCGGCAAGGGCCATCCGTACGAGGGCAATTACTCCGCCTGGCTGGAAGCCAAGGCCAAGCGCATGACGCAGGAAGAGCGTGAGGCGGAAGGCCGCTCGAAGGTCATGTCGCGCGAACTCGAATGGGTGCGGCAGTCTCCCAAAGCACGCCAAGCCAAGAGCAAAGCGCGTCTGGCGCGTTACGAGGAAATGGCGGCGCAGGCGGAGCGCGAAAAGCAGACGTTCGCGACCATTCAAATTCCGCCGGGTCCGCGCCTTGGCCAGAACGTCATCAATTTCGAAGGCCTGAAGAAGGGTTTCGGCGATAAGCTTTTGATCGATGGCCTGACCTTCAAGCTGCCGCCCGGCGGCATTGTCGGCATTATCGGCCCCAACGGCGCGGGTAAATCGACGCTGTTCCGCATGATCACAGGGCAGGACACGCCCGACGCCGGCAAGATCGAAATCGGCGACAGCGTGAAGCTCGGCTTCGTCGATCAATCGCGCGATGCGCTCGACGACAAAAAAACGATCTGGGAGGAAATCTCGGGCGGTTTGGACATTCTTGAGGTCGGCAATCGCGAAATTCCGTCGCGTGCGTACGTTTCGAGCTTCAACTTCAAGGGCGCCG
>CAYUOC010000096.1:0-4736 GCA_964446305.1 uncultured Terricaulis sp.
TACGGCCTCCAGACTCATATCTGGAACAACAACTGGAAAACCGTGCTGCTCATGGCCGGTTTTCCGGTTCTGTTGTTGCTGTTGACGTATGCGCTGTTCCTGCTGTTCGCGGGGTTTGCCGGCATGTCAGTCGGCAACGATCCTGTTGCCGGTTACTTTATCTGGGCGGGTGAAGCGCTGGCGCAGGCGTGGCCGTTTGCGATTGCGGGCGCCATTTTGTGGTTCGGGATCGCGTACGCGTTCTACCAAAACATCATCGATGCGGCGACGGGGGCAAAAAAGGTCGAACGCATCGCCGAACCGAAGCTCTACAATCTCCTCGAAAACCTCTGCATCTCGCGCGGGATCACCATGCCTGCGTTGCGGATCATGGAGACCGACGCGCTGAACGCCTTCGCGACCGGGCTCCATAAGGGACAATACTCGATCACCGTGACCCGGGGATTGATGAATTCGTTAAATGATGAAGAGCTTGAAGCTGTGCTCGCGCACGAGCTGACGCACATTCGTAACGCCGACGTGCGCCTCTTGGTGATCGCGGTGATTTTCGTTGGCATCTTCTCGTTTGTCGGCGAGCTCGGCTTTCGCAGCTTGCGGTTTGGTAGCGTGGGCGGCTCGTCCTCGCGGCGTTCCTCGGGCGGGCGGGACAGCGGCGGCGGCGCCATTATCGCGATCCTGGTGGCGTTGGTGATCATCGCGATTGCGTATGCGCTGGCCATCGTGATCCGCTTCGCGCTCTCGCGGCGGCGGGAATATTTGGCGGACGCGGGCGCGGTGGAGCTGACCAAGAATCCGGACGCGATGATCTCCGCGCTGCAGAAGATCTCGGGCAATTCCGTGGTGGCGAGTGCGCCATCGGAAGTGCGCGAAATGTTCATTGAGAATCCACACTCTGATTTCGCCAGCATTTTCGCGACACACCCGCCGATCGAGAAGCGCATCGAAGCGCTGGCGAAATTCGCTGGCGGCCGGGTGGCTGCGCCCGAGGCCGCGGCGCCGGCGCCATCTTTCGGCAAGCGCGGGCCCTGGGGGTGAAGCCGCTTCTGCGTAGGTTCATCATCGGCGCCGCTATCGTTGCGTCGATCGCGGTGATTGGCGTCGGCTGGATCGTCCTCTCATTCAGCGGCTGCGATTATTGGCTGATCTATGCGCGCCCATCGCCAAGCGATCGGTATGTGGCGGCGCTCTATGCAGCCGAATGTGGCATGGCGGAATCTGGCACGCTGCTGATCTTGCGTGATCGCTCGGCGCTTGGTTTGCGCAGCATGGAAGGCCGGCCCGCGGGGACTGCGATCGCAACGGGCATCGATGCCAGCGATCCGCGCAGCGATGTGTTTTGGGACAGCGAGGCGACGCTGGTGGTTCAATACAGCGGCGACGATGCGCCTGTGTTTCAGCGTAACGAATGGGGCGGTGTGCGGATCGTGGCGCGACAGGCGCCGCATCAGCCATAAAAAATTGGGCGCGACCCGGAAGCCGCGCCCTAGGCTATGGAGCTTGTGTCACTGGTCAGCCCTGGCTGCTCCAGTAGGTGACGAAATCCCGGATCACGACGTAGCCCTGTTCCATGAAGTCGCGGGCGTCTGGCGAGTAGATCCAGGCGAAGGCGCCAACGAGCACGACGATCGCAAGCGTCGCGAGGCCATCGGTAGCGCCGCCGGTGCGGCGTCCGCTGAGCGTGGCGTAGGAGGTGCGCTGCAGCGCGCTAAAGGGCGAAGAGATCGCGGCATAGGCGATGGCCAGCACGACCAGCACAAGCCAGGTCGGCACATCGCCAGGCGGCGTCCAGCCGAAGATCGAGCCGCTGCTCAGGATTGAAAAGAACGCGATCAGAAAGGCGATCAGGAGCGCAGCTGTGATGATCGAGAACACGAAAGCAAACAGCCCCGCGAACATGCGCTCGGCGTAGCCGACAGGCTGCGCAGGCGCCATCGCGGGCTGCGCCGACGCGTTGCCCCAGCTGGATTCCCAGGCACGCTGTTGCTGGCGCATGGACCGGCGCCAGCGGCGCTCTTCGCGGCGCCAGTTTTCGCCACTGCTCTCGGTGAAACGGCCGTATTCGCGCTTGGCGCGGTCGATCACTTCTTGCGCGTTGAATGGTGCGCCATGGGCGGCGGCGAGTTCTTCGCTGGTTGAGGCGACAGGCACGGCGAAGATCAGAACGAGGTAGATCAAGGCGGCGAAGCCACCAGTGAAAATCGCGCTCAAGATCCAGAAGACGCGCACCCAGGCGACATCGATGCCGGCGTAAGCGGCCATGCCGGCGCTCACACCGGTCCATGCGCCGTCGCTGTAGATGCGATAGAGGCGGCGCGCGGGACGCCACGGCTCATGTTGCGGACCGGCGCTGCTTTGTTGTTGCTGCTGCGCGTCGGCTTCGCCTTCGACGGGGCCCATTTCCTCGAGCACGCGTGTCATCTCAGCGGCGGAGATGACGCTCTTGCCGGGCGAGAGGCGCGCGGCGCACTTGTCGGCGATGGCTTGTTCGAGATCGCGGACGATCTCGGCCTTGTCGGGGTTCTGGCCCAGAGCGGCTTCGGCGCGCGACATGTAGGCGCGCAGCGCATCGTAAGCCGGTTCTTCCAGCTGATACGAGTTGCCGTTGAGGTTGATGGTGACGACGCGTTCCATGAGCTTCTATCGCCCCAGGCTTTCGAGTGTTGAGGTGAGGTGACGCCAATAGGCGGCGAGCTCATCGAGGCGGCCGGAGCCCTTATCGGTGAGCTGGTAGTATTTGCGCGGCGGACCCTGGCCGCTCTCGACCCATTGGTAGTCGACGAACTCTTCGCGTCGGAGTTTCGAGAGGAGCGGGTAGAGGGTGCCTTCCTGGGTCGCGAACGGGGTGGGGGCAAGCGCCTCCAGGATGTCGCCGACATAGGCGCTGGTTCGGCCCGACACGAAGGTCAGGATCGCGAATTCCAGGAGGCCCTTCCGGAGCCCGGCAAATTGTTCATCAGCGACTGGCATAAGCTACCTTGTGATAAAAAGGTATAGGCGAATACCAAGGTTGTCAAGCCCGGCAAGGGCGGCGGTGGAGGGCGGGAACGCGAGACGCTCGCGCTGGCCGAAAGACAGGGAGTGGTTGGCGCGGGGCGCCTCGCGTTCCCGCGATCGATTTTTCGTCAGCGTTGGGTCGGGTGGAGCTATTCACTCCGTCGCCTTCCGCTTGCGGCGAGCGGGACTTCCAATTGATCCCGGACCTGACGGTTTCAGCTCCCCGCCAGCAGAGTCCTCACTTCGATCGCATTCCGCTTCGCAAACCGGGCTGGAATTCCTGTGAGCCCCTCCGTGATGCGGAACGGAGGAAGTGTATCTCGGTTCTGCGCCCACCGGATTGATTGGGTTCTATCCCCGGTCTTTCCAGCTCTCTTCTCTCATTCCGGGTCTCCGCTCCGCGCGTCCGGAATGAGAGGGATAGAGCGTGCGGAAACGATGCTCGGATAGAGCGGCGCTCAATCCTTCGATCATTCGTGTTTCGGGGTCCTGGGCTCGATGCTCCGCGTCGCCCCGGGAATTAGGTGGGTGCGCCGGATAGATCGGCGGGTCCGCCATCGTCTCGCGTGCGCCGAAGCCTTATGTTCGGCGCATGAGTGATTTGTTCGAGGCTGCGGGCTTGGACCAGGGCGCGCCGACGCCGCTGGCGGAGCGCCTGCGCCCGAAGAAGCTCGAAGAGGTGGTTGGCCAGGATCACTTGCTGAAGCCGGAAGGCCCGATTGGCCGGATGGTGGCGCAGAAGCGGTTGGCTTCGATGGTGCTTTGGGGGCCGCCGGGCGTTGGCAAGACGACGATTGCGCGCTTGCTGGCGGAGGAAACTGGACTCGAATTTCAGCAGATCAGCGCGGTGTTTTCTGGCGTTGCCGATTTGAAGAAGGCGTTCGAGACGGCGAAGGGCCGCCGCGCTTCGGGTAAGACGACGCTGCTGTTTGTGGACGAAATCCATCGCTTCAATCGCGCGCAGCAAGACGGGTTTTTGCCGTATGTGGAGCAGGGGGTGGTGACGCTTGTGGGCGCCACGACCGAGAACCCAAGCTTCGAGATCAACGCGGCGTTGCTCTCGCGCGCGCAAGTGTTTGTGCTGAAGCGCCTTGATGAGCCGGCGCTTGAATTGTTGCTGCAGCGGGCGGAGGCGTTGCTCGGTAAGAAGCTGCCGTTGACGGACGATGCGCGGATCGCGTTCACGAATTTGGCGGATGGCGATGGACGCTATTTGCTGACGCTGAGTGAAGAATTGTTCGCCTTGCGCGCGGCGGCGCCGCTCGATGCCAAGGCCTTGGGCGAGCTGCTGCAGAAGCGTGCGCCCGCTTACGACAAGGATCGCGAAGAGCACTACAATCTGATCTCAGCGCTGCACAAAAGCATACGCGGCTCCGATCCGGACGCGGCGCTCTATTGGTTGGCGCGCCTGGTGACGGGCGGCGAGGATTTGCTGTTCATTGCCCGGCGCTTGGTGCGAGCGGCGGCGGAAGACATCGGCCTTGCTGATCCCACGGCGCTGCTGATCGCCAACGCAGCGAAGGACGCGGTGCACTTCATTGGCCCGCCGGAGGCTGAGTTGCATCTGGCGCAGGCGGTGATCCATCTGGCGACGGCGCCGAAATCGAATGCGGCCTACACGGCTTGGAAACAGGCTAAGCAAGCGGCGCAGGAAACCGGTACGCTCGGTCCGCCCATGCACATTCGCAATGCGCCGACGAAGCTGATGAAGGACCTCGGGTACGGCTCCGGCTATTCGTACG
>CAYUOC010000096.1:4746-12734 GCA_964446305.1 uncultured Terricaulis sp.
GCGGCGGGAGTTTTACACGCCGGAAGGCCGTGGCCGTGAAGGCGCGATCAAGGAGCGGCTGGAGCATTGGGCGAAGGTTCGAGCAGAACGCGGCGAGCAGAGCTGACTTTTTTGGCTTGAGCCGGCCCTAGGGGTCGCGTTGAAGAACGAGGCGTCGCGAGCGAGCGACGGGGGAGGGACGCAATGTTTACGCGCCGTTTGATGATCGCAGCCGCGTTCCTGCTGGCGGCGTGCGCCTCCGCGCCTGCGCCGCGTGTGATCGAGGCGGGTGAGCCGGTGACTGCGTTCCGAAACGTCACGATCATCACCGAATATGGCGGCGAGCGTTTGGAGCGCCACACGGTTGCCGTGCGCGGTGATCGCATCATTGCGGTGGCGCCGGACGCGGCAATCGTGCTGCCGGACGGCGCGACGGTGATTGATGGCGGCGGGCAATTTCTGTCGCCGGGCATTGCCGACATGCATGTCCACTATCAGGACCCAAGCGTGGGCGTGCTGATGCTGGCCAACTCGATCACCACGATCCGCAACCCTTCGGGGTTTGGTGTCGGCAACGGGCCGGACACGACGCTTGCGCTGGCGGCGCGCACCGCGCGCGGCGAGGTCGTGGGGCCTTTCATCTATTCGAGCGGCCAATTGATGGACGGCCCTGGATCGTTTTGGGGTCCGGGCGTCGTTATCGAAACCGTTGAAGGCGTGCGCGAGCGCGTGCGGCAGGATGCGGAAGCGGGCTACATCGCGATCAAACTTTATGCGCAGCTGACACCCGAGCAATTTCGCGCGGGCGTGGAGGAGGCCCGGGCGCGTGGCCTACAGGTCTACTCTCATGTCCCGGCATCGATGACGTTGGAGGAGGTTCTTGATCTGCGCGTCGATAGCATCGAGCACTTGGATGCGTTCGAGCGTTCGCTCGGCGGTGAGGGCCAAGGGATGCAAGCGCGCTGGGTTGCGGCGCCTGCGGAGGGGATGGCGCCCCTAGCGGTGCGTGTGCGTGATAGCGGCGTGTGGCAGACACCGACGCTGATCGTGACCCTGGCGCCGTCGCGGGCATTCGTGGATGTGAACGTGGCCGATCAAGCGCCTGAGCTTCGCTACGCGCAGCAAGGTTTGCTCGATTTTTGGCATAGTTACGTCGCCCGCATTCCGCCGGGGACAGATCTCGCTGCGCGCTTTCGCGTTGTGGAGCAAGCGCATGCGCGCCGGATCGAAATGCTACGCGCGCTGCGCGAAGTGGGTGCGCCGGTGTTGCTCGGGACCGACGCGCCAAACCCGTATGTGATGTTCGGATCTTCGATCCATGAAGAGATCGGGTTCTTCCGCGACGCGGGCTACAGCAACACGGATATCCTTCGCATCGCGACGCTGGAAGCCGCGCGCTTCCTGAACAAGGCGGGCGAATTCGGCGCTGTGCGCGAAGGCGCGCGGGCGGATCTGCTGTTGTTGGCGGCTGATCCAGAGGCCGATCTTGACACGTTGCGGACGCCGCAGGGCGTGATGGCGGCGGGGCGTTGGTTTGACCGTGCGCGGCTCGATGCGCTGCTGGGCGAGGTAGAGCGCGCGGCGCAAGCATCGCGGACGCCGCCGGCGCAGTGACACGCTCGCTTTCCCCGGAAGACATCGCATTCGCGCGCTCGCTGGTGATCGGTGAGGACAAGCATCTCATTGTCTTCAACAAGCCGTCGGGGCTTGCGGTGCAGGGTGGCTCGGGCGTGGCGTTGAGCTTGGAAGACTTGCTGGCGGCATTCGCAAGGTCGAACGGCAAGCAGCCGCGGCTTGTGCATCGGCTGGACCGCGACACGTCGGGCGTCATCATCGCGGCCAAGACGCAGCCCGATGCCGCGTTCTTCTCGGAGGTTTTCGCGCGGCGCGAGGCGAAAAAAACCTATCTCGCGATTGTCTGCGCCGGCGCGCCCGATCCGGTTCAAGGAGAGATCAATCTGGCGCTGAAGAAATCGTCGCGCCGGGGACTCGACGTGATGGAGGTCGCCAAGGACGGTCAGGCGGCGCTGACGTGTTACCGCACGCTCTCGGCGACGCCGGAGGCGGCGCTGGTGGAACTCTCGCCCGCGACCGGCCGGATGCACCAACTGCGCGCGCACATGGCGGCGATCGGCCGGCCGATCGCGGGCGACGGCAAGTATGGCGGCCTCTATCGCATTGGCGCGGTGGAAATTCCCCGGCTGCTCCTGCATGCGGTGGCGCTGGACGTGCCGTATCCGGATCGAACGCGGCAGAGCTTCGCGGCCCCGCTTCCGGCGGATTTTGTGACGGCCGCGCGATCACTCGGGCTTGAGACGCCCATTGGCTGAGATACCTGCTAGAGTGGCGGCGAGGGATTCCAGAGGAACGACCATGATCCGAGTTCTGACCTTGGCTGCGGCGGCCTTCGCACTGGCTTCGTGCGCCACAACGCCAGCCGCGCCGCCGTATGCGGCGGCTTCGTCGTCAACAAGCGCCGGCTATTCCGAAACCCAAATTGAATCGAACCGCTACTTCGTCACCTATCGTGCGCCGAACAGCGCCGAGGTGGTGCGGCTTGAGGATTACGCGTTGTTGCGCGCGGCGGAGCTGACGATTGCAAACGGGCGCGACTGGTTCTGGGTCGATCGGCGCACGATCGATCAGGAGCAGGATAGCCGTAACAGCGGGCCGAGCATCGGCGTCGGCATCGGCGGTGGTTCTTACGGGCGGCGCAGCGGCGCCAGCGTTGGCGTCGGCATGAGCTTCCCGCTCGGCAACCAAGACCGGCCGGCGCGGGCGCGTGGCGCGACGTATGAGATACGCTTCGGCGAAGGGACGAAACCGGACGAGCCGAATGCCTACGATGCGCGCTCGACCGCTCAGGCCATTCGCGGACGGATCGCAGCTGCCGGATGATGAATCTGCTGTTGGTGGCGGCCGGCGGGGCGATCGGCGCGCTCGCGCGTTATGGCGTGGGCGTTGGCGCGGCGCGGTGGTTCGGACTGGCGTTTCCGTGGGGCACGCTGGCCGTGAACATCGTCGGCGGTTTTGCCATGGGCTGGCTTGCGGCGCGGGTTGGGCCTGAGCAAGAGACGCTTAGACTTGCGCTTGGCGTGGGTGTTCTGGGCGGCTTCACCACGTTTTCGGCGTTTTCGCTGGAGACGGTGAGGCTCATGGAGCATCAACCCGGCCACGCCGCGCTTTACGTCGCCGCTTCGGTGGTGTTGAGCGTCGGCGCCTGTTGGTTGGGCCTTTTTCTGGGACGTGCATGAGGTCTGTTGAGACCGTCGAAGTCAGCGAAGACGATGGTGAGCCGCGGATCGACCGCTGGCTGCGCCGCCGCTATCCGCAACTGACACAGGGGCAAGTCGAAAAGCTCCTGCGCACCGGGCAAGTGCGCGTCGATGGCGCGCGGGTGAAAGCGTCCGATCGCGTGGCGCCGGGGCAGAGCGTGCGGATCCCGCCGCTGCCGGATGCGCCGGCGCGGCGCGACCCCGACGCGATCTCGCAGAAGGACGAGGATTACGTCCGCTCGCTGGTGATCCACCGGGACGACGACGTGATCGTTCTGAACAAGCCGCATGGGCTCGCCGTGCAAGGCGGCGCCAAGACGCCGCGCCACCTCGATCTTTTGATGGAAGGTCTGAAGTTCGACGCGGAGAAGAAGCCGAAGCTCGTGCACCGCTTGGATCGCGATACCTCCGGCTGCCTGGTTCTGGCGCGTCACCCGCGCGCGGCGGCGTTCTTGGCTGAAGCGTTCCGTGACCGGGATACGGACAAGATCTACTGGGCCATCGTTGTCGGCTCGCCGCGGCCGAAGGTTGGCGAACTGCGCTCCTGGATACGCAAGGCGCCGGGACCGCGCGATGCCGACCGCGAGATGATGGTGCGGGCGCTGCAGACCGATGAAGGCGCGGTGCACGCAGTGACGCAATATGCGGTGATCTCCGAGGCGGCGCAGCGCGCGGCCTGGGTGGCGCTCAGGCCGGTGACCGGGCGCACGCACCAGCTGCGTTTTCACATGGCGGAAATGGGTCACGCCATTGCCGGCGATCCGAAATATAAATGCGACCGGCCGACGCCGAACGATCTCGGCGGCGCGCTGCTTCTGCACGCCCGCGCGATCCGCATGCCGCATCCTTCCGGCGGCGAACTCAAGGTCATCGCCAAGCTGCAGGGGCACATCAAAACCGCGTTCAACACGCTGGGGTTTGAAGAGAGCGATGCGCGCGATCCGTTTGCGCCGTTCGAGGGAACGCGATGAAGAACGCGTTCGAGGCTGATGCGTTCGTCAATGCCGCGCGTGAATTGCTGAACACGAACGATCCCGTGGGCGCTGAGCGCATTCTCTCGCCCGTGATCCATCAATTCAAAGCCGACGCGCCGGTCCAGCATCTGATGGGCCAGATCAAGAAGGCGCAGGGCCAACTTGCCGAAGCGGAGCGCTATTTCCGCGCCGCGATCGCGCACGATCTGAAGTCCGGGCAATACTACAACGAACTCGGCCTGCTTCTGCAGGCGCGTGGCGCTTACGAAGAAGCAGTCAAGGTTTTCCGCGCCGCTTCCGCGCTTGTGCCGAGTTTGCTGATGGTGCGCGTCAGCATTGTGCGCTGCCTGATGTCGCTCGGTGATCTGACTGAGGCTGAGCGTGAGGCGCGCGAGTACATCGCGATTTCCCCGGGGCCGGAGAGCTGGACGTTGTTGGGGACGGTGCAGCGCGCACAGGAACGTCACCAGGAGGCGCTGGCGACGGCGGAAACGGCGCTGCGGTTCGGCCCGACATTGCGGGGTCTGCGCTACAATTATGGGACGGCGCTGGAAAAAGTGGGGCGCGGGGCCGAGGCGCTGGCGGTGTTCGAGAAGCTGGCGAAGCAGGAAGTCGATACGCCCGATCTAGCGCTGCACTACGCGCGCGCGCTCTATGCCGAGGGCCGCAAGAAGGATGCGGAAACCGTCGCCGAGCAGGGCGTCGCTGTCTGGCCGCAGGTGGTGGCGCTGCAGAGCGCGCTGTCGCGGATGCGCTGGCTGCGGGGCGAGGGCGAGAAAAGCGTCGCCGCCAATGAGGCGGCGATCCAGGCGCGACCGAATGATCTTGGGTTGCGTTTGGCGTGCGCCGACGCGCTGCATCGCGGCGGCCATAACGCCAAGGCGCTGAGCGTTCTTGATGAGGCTTTGCGTCTGGCGCCTGACACGCCGGCGCTGCTGACGGCAATGGGCGTGGTGCTGGACGAGCTGGATCGGCCGCTGGATGGATTGAAGGTGTTGCGCCGCGCGGCGGACGTGGCGCCCTCGCGGGCGGCGCAACGGAACCTGCTCTCTACATTGCTGCGCGCTGGGCAACCGGAGGAGGTTCTACGGATCGTGAACGAGCTGCGCGGCGAGCAGCCGCACGAGCAGTATCTGATTGCTTGCGCGACGACAGCGATGCGGATGCTTGAACATCCCGAATATCGGCTGTGGTGCGACTATGAGCGCTTCGTGCGGACGTACGAGATTCCGCCGCCGCATGGGTTCTTTACGACGGAGGCCTTCAACGCCGGCTTGGCGGCGCTGTTGCGCGGGCAGCATAAGAGCAACGCCCATCCGCTCGATCAATACATTCCGAACGGTTCGCAAACCGGGCGCAATCTGCTCGGCCTCGACGAGCCGGTGATCAAACACTTCCTGGCGGCGATGGATATTGCGCTGCGTGATTATGCCGGGCGCTTGCGTGAGAACGATCCGATGGGCGCACGCCGGACCAAGAGTTCGCGCTATTCGAGTTTGTGGTCAGTACGGCTGACCGACGGCGGCTATCAGCCCAATCATGTCCATGATCGCGGTTGGATCAGCGCGGCCTACTTCGTGTCGATTATGCCGGGTGAGCGGCCCAGGGACCCGCGCGCGGGCTGGTCGAAGTTTGGCGAGCCGAACCGGCCGCCGGCGGGATGCGGGCCGGAAAAATTCGTCGAGCCGCAGCCGGGCACGCTGGTGCTGTTTCCCTCATACATGTGGCACGGGACCGTGCCGTTCGAGGGCGCGGAGCTGCTTAGCCTGGGCTTTGACCTCGTCCCGAGCTGACAATGCGGCGGTGCGTCCGGATGCGCGCGCGCGGCTGATCGGCTAGAGAGAGACGATGAGTTTGCCTCCCTCCGAAGCTCCAAGTCTGCCGCGGCGTTTCTACAAGAACGCAACGGTGGTTGAGCAGGATGGCGGCTTCGGCGTCGTCTTGGATTCGCGCACGTTGAGAACGCCTGGCGGGGCGGTCTTTGTCGGGCCGACGCGGGCATTAGCGAATTTGTGCGCCGAAGAATGGAACGCGCAAGGCGAACACATCTCGCCGCCGACGATGCCGACGAGCCAAATGGCGTTCGCGACGTTGGATTGGACAGCGAAGAGCCGCGACAAGGTCTGTGATTATATCGTCGGCTTCGGCGAGACTGACCTGTGTTGCCATCGCGCGGCGACGCCGGAGGATTTGGCGGGCCGGCAAGCTGAGTTGTGGGACCCGGTCGTGGCATGGGGTGCGCGCGAGCTGGGTGTTGCGTTACCCGTGGTTTCCTCGGTCATCGCCGCGCGGGTTGAAGCGGAGAAGCTGGCGGCGTTGCGCGCGCACGCGGAAGCACTCGATGATTTCCGGTTGACCGCTCTCTCACAAGCGACGGGCCTGGCGGGTTCTGTACTCATCGGATTTGCGGTGATGCGTGGGGCTTGGGGGGCCGCGGAGGCGTTCGAAGCGGCGGCGCTGGACAATCTTTGGAGCCTCGAAAAGTGGGGCGAGGACGAAGAAGCGCGGGCGCGATTGGATCGCCAACGCGCTGAGTTTAAGGCGATCGAACGTTATATCGAGGCGCTGTCGTGAGCGCCGAGGCAATCAAGCAAGCGCGTGCGGCGCTGGCGGGCGGCGATCTGCGCACAGCGGAAAACATCGCCCGGACGCTGACGCAACAGGCGCCGAGCGCAGAGACATTCGAACTGTTGGCGAGCGTGTTGCGCGCGCAGGAGCGCTTGGAGGAGGCGCTGGCCGCGGCGGATCAAGCGGTAGCGCGTGATCCGAACAACGCCATGGCGCTGCATAGCCGCGCTTTCATTCTTGGGCGGTTGGGGCGCTATGGCGAAGCTTTGCCGATCTACGATCAGCTGATGGCGCGCGGGATTGTCCAGCCGGTGCTCTGGCTTAATCGGGGCATGGCGCTTTTGGGGCAGACCCGAGATGCCGAAGCGGAAGCGTTGTTCGCTGATGGCGTGAAGCGCTGGCCGCAGGATCTCGGATTGCAGAATGCGCTGGCGAACGTGCGCTGGATGCGCGGCGCGGGTGAGGCATTCGCGCGCGACTACGAGGCGGCGGTGCAGCGGCAGCCGGACTCCCTTCATCTGCGCATAGGCTGCGCCGATCTGTTGCGGCGCGCCGAGCAAAAGCCGCAGGCCGAGCGGGTGCTGCGTGAGGGATTGCAGCGTTTGCCGGGTAACGGCCCGCTGCAGGGCGCGCTTGGCGTGTTGCTGGATGAGATGGACCGCACGGAGGAAGCGCTGCCGTTGCTGCGTGCGGCGGTTGCCGATGCGCCGCAGGTGCCGTTCGTACGCGGCAATCTGGTGTGCGGGCTGCTGCGGTTGGGGCGTGGCGACGAGGCGCTGCGGGAGTTGGCGCCGTTGCGCAAAGCCCAGCCGCTCAATGGCGACTGGATTGCATACGAGGCGATGGCGTTCCGTCAGATTGGCGATCCGCGTTATCACGAGCTTTGCGACTACGATCTGATGGTGCAGCCGTTCGATCTGGAGACGCCGAGCGGTTACGCGGACATGGCGGCGTTCAATGCGGCGCTTAAGGAAAGCCTCAATCGGTTGCATGTGCTGGAAACGCATCCGCTTGATCAATCCTTGCGTCATGGTTCCCAAACGACGCGCAGTCTGCTGGCTGTCGATGATCCAGTGATCAAGCAATATCTGCGCGCGCTGGAGGAGCCGATCCGCGCGTACATCTCAACAATGCAGAAGCCGCACCATCCGTGGAGCGGACGCAAGACCGATCGCTTCAAGCTCTCCGGTTG
>CAYUOC010000096.1:12834-14105 GCA_964446305.1 uncultured Terricaulis sp.
GTTGTGCCGGCCTGACGCATCGGCTTGTGCTCGTGCGCCCGATGCTGCAAACGAGCGCGACGGAGACCTGAGATGAGCCACGAAGCCACCCTCGACCAAGCGGAACTCGCCCTGAACAACGGCGATGCCGCCAGCGCCGAGCGCGAACTGACAAAGGCGTGGCCGGACATGTCGCGTGCGCCGGGCGACGCGCAACATTTGATGGCGATGGTGCGCATGGCGCAGGGACGCGGCCAAGAAGCCGAGCAATTAATGCGCGGCGCGCTCAATGCCGAGCCGACATCCTTGCGGCATCACATTGGCTTGGGTCACATCCTCACGGCGATGCGCAATGATGTTGGCGCGATCGAAGCTTACAACAACGCCGCGCGCCTGGATGCGACGTGGCCTGGGCTATTCGTCGTGCTCTCGCAGGCTTACTTCCGCGCCGGCCGGTTCGCCGAGGCCGAAGAGGCGGGGCACTCGGCCGTCGCGCTGCCAAGCGTGGCGGGATGGGAGGCGCTTTCCAACGCGCAGCGCGCGCAAGGGAAGATGCAAGAGGCGCTGAATTCGGCCGAAGAGGCGTTGAAGATCGATTGGCAAGAGCCAAACGCGCAGCACGCGAAAGCGGCGGCGCTGATGGGGCTCAATCGGGCGCAGGACGCGCTGGCAATTTATGACGACTTGCTTGGGCGCGGCATCGACCTGCCGATCCTGCACATGAACCGCGCGGCGGCGCTCGAGGCGCTCGGACGCGCGGGCGATGCGCGGGCTGTGTACGAAGAAGCTGCGCGCCGCTGGCCGGATCTGCCGAATCTGCAGGAGCGTGTGGCGGCGGCGCGAAAGCGCGTTTAACGCTGGCGCTTGCCTAGCGCCGAGGCGCCAGCTACCCCCTGACGCAAGAGATTTGCGCCGGGAGCCCCTGCACCCATGAAAGACATCATCGCCAAGCTGGAAGAGAAGCGCGCCGCAGCGCGCGCGGGCGGGGGTGAAAAACGCCACGCGGCCCAGCACGCCAAGGGCAAGCTGACAGCGCGCGAGCGGATTGAACTCTTGCTCGACGAAGGCTCGTTCGAGGAGTTCGACATGTTTGTCGAACACCGCAGCCACGAGTTTGGCATGGAGAAGACGAAAGTGCCGGGCGACGGCGTCGTCACCGGCTGGGGCACGATCAACGGGCGGTTGGTCTATGTGTTCTCGAAGGACTTCACCGTGTTCGGCGGTTCGCTCTCGGGCGCGCACGCGGCCAAGATCTGCAAAGTGCAGGACATGGCGATGAAGAACGGCGCGCC
>CAYUOC010000097.1:0-6296 GCA_964446305.1 uncultured Terricaulis sp.
GGCTTTCCATCTTGAAGATGGCGGCGAGCCCCTCGCCGATATCGATAGCGCCGGCATTCTCACCCGGGCCGTAGATCACATGCGGCGCTTTGGTCGGGAATTTGGCGAGGTGGACCCGGGTAGATTTGTACGAGCAATGCTCGCTCCACATGACCGAGAAGATGCCCAGCTCTGTGGTGTTCGGCGTGCGGCCGAGCTTTTGGAGCACCAGGTCGTATTCGTCCTTGGAGAGGCCGAATTCTTCGGCGAGAGCCAGGGTTCCTGGCGCGAGCGGGTCTAGGGACATGGGGCGCAGATAGCGTGTGTCGCTTAGGGCGGCAATTGGCCGTCCTGGCGCATCGGCGCAGGGCTCCTGCCCGGCGCGGAACGTGGCGGCAACTCGACAAGCGGCGGCCCCAGGATTACTCCCGAAGCCACGAGGAGACCTCCCCATGCGTGAAATTCCGATTTCCGAAATCCAGAGCCTGGTTGGCCAGGAGATCGGCGTGTCCGATTGGCTGGAAATCACCCAGGACCGGGTCAATCGTTTCGCAGACGCGACGGGTGACCACCAGTGGATCCACGTCGACGTCGAGCGGGCGACCAAGGAACTCGGCGCGCCGATCGCGCACGGGTACCTCGTGCTCTCGCTGATCCCGTTCCTGGCCAAGAACATCGTGAGCTACACCGGCGTATCGCGCGGGATCAATTATGGGTCCAACAAGGTGCGGTTCACGAACATGGTGCCGGTGGGCTCGCGCCTCAGAATGCGGGCCAAGATGCTTTCGTGCGAACCGCGCGGCGGCGGCTTTCAGGTGACGAACGAATTTACGCTTGAGCTCGAAGGCCAAGACCGGCCGGCGTGCGTGGCGGAAGTCGTCTCGCTGATTTTCCCTGGCTGATGCTTACTTTCGTCGAGGCGATCTCGCTTGCCGGCGATCGCGCCAAGCAAAACGATGACACGCTGGGCTTCCAGCGCAACGCCGCGTGGGTGATCGACGGCGCGACTGATCTCGGCGAGACGCCGGTGACGAAGACCGCGTCCGACGCGAGTTGGGTGGCGCAGGTCGCGAACACGAGCTTGCAGGCATGGACGTATGGCGATCTGCGTGAGGCGGTGCGAACCGCCAGTGAGACAGCGGCGAGCGCATTTTCGTATCTGACGCGCGGGCAGAATGTGGAGCGCTGGCAGCTGCCGACAGCATCCCTGTTGATGCTGACAGAGAACGAGCGCGGTGTGATCGAAGGCATCGATCTGGGCGATTGCCGGGTGTTCGCCTTGGATGCGAACGGCGTGCAGGTCGCGGGCGGGCACGGCGGCGTCGACGATGAAGTGAAGTTCGCGGCGGCGCAGCCTGAGCCGGGCAAGCCGTTGCTGAAGCGGCAAGCGGCGATCGAAGCGCTGCGGCGCGGGCGCGCGGCGATGAACCAGGAAGGCGGCCGTCACTGGACATTCAGCTTGCAGCCGGCGTGCGCCGATCACGCGCGGACGTGGACGCTTTCGCTGAAGCGGCCGGCGCATCTGCTGCTTATGACTGACGGGTTTTCGGCGCTCACCGATCGCTATCGCGTCTATGAACCGGCGGCGCTGGTGAAGGCTGCTATCGCGGGCGGGTTGCAAGATTTGGGGCGCGAGCTGCGGGCCTATGAACAAGCCGATGCGGCGGGCGCGCGTCATCCCCGGCTGAAGCCCAGCGACGATGCGACCGCTATTCTGCTGCGCCTGACCTAGGCGATTGACCTGCCCACTCCATTCCTCGCAGAAGGCGAACCATGAACCGACGTGAAATTCTCCAGGCGAGCGCCGCTCTGCCAATCGCCGCCCTCCTTCCCGCTTGCGCTTCCACGGATGCTCCCATGCCTGATGTTGCCACGCCGCTTGCGCCACCCGTCGCGCGCATTGAACCGAAGACGTTCGAGCAGATCGGGCGGACGCGCGTCGATAATTACGCGTGGCTGAAGGACGACAATTGGCAGGAGGTGATGCGCGATCCCTCTTTGCTGAAGGCCGACATCCGCGCGTACCTCGATGAAGAGAACGCCTATCGCGAGCAGCAGATGGCGCCGACGGCGGCGCTGCAAGAGCGCATCTATCAGGAAATGCGCGGCCGCACGAAGGAAGACGATTCATCCGTGCCCGCGCCGGATGGGCCGTGGGAGTATTATCGCCGCTTCGAGACCGGCGCGCAGCACCCGAAGTACGCGCGCCAGCCGCGCGGCGGCGGGGCCGAACAGGTTCTGATCGATGTCGATGCGCAGGCGCAGGGCAAAACGTTCTACAAAGTGATCTCGGCGCAGCACTCGCCGGATCACGCGATGCTCGCTTATGCAGTGGATGAGCAAGGCTCAGAGATTTACACCGTTTACATCAAGGATCTGGCGAGCGGCGAAACGCTGGCCTCTCGCATTGGCGATTGCACCGGCGACTTCTCGTGGTCGCCGGACGCGCGCTACATTTTCTGGACCTTCCGCGACAATAACGGCCGCCCGGCGAAAATTTATCGCCGCCCGGCGCGCGGCGGCGAAGATGTGCTTGTCTATGACGAGCCGGATGACGGCTTCTTCCTGAGCGTCGGCGCGACCGAGAGCCGTGAGTTCATTCTGATCAGCGCCGGCAACGGCAGCCAATCGGAATATTACACGATCCCGGCAAGCGACCCGACCGCGCAACCGGCTTTGTTCAGCGCGCGCGAACGGGACATGCTCTATTCGCCGACGCACTGGGATGGACGCTGGTACATCGTCACCAACGCCGACGGCGCAGTCGACTTCAAGATCATGACGGCGGAGGTGGGCCGCACGGGCCGCGCGCAATGGCGTGAGTTTCTGGGCCACGAAGCAGGCCGCTACATCCTCGGTCTGCACGCGACGAAGGATTATCTCGTGCGCGCCGAGCGCGTGAATGCGCTGCCGCGCATCGTTGTGCGTCATCGCGGCGGGGCCGAGCACGACATCTCGCTCTCGGAGCAAGCCTACAATATCGAGATGGCGGGCGGGTACGAATGGGACACCGCAACGCTGCGCTACATCTATGAATCGCCGACGACGCCGCTGAAGTGGTTCGACTACGACATGGGCGCGAAGACGCAGGTGTTGCGTAAAACGCAGGAAATTCCGTCCGGCCACAATCCCGACGATTATGTCACCGGCCGCTTCTTTGCGACGGCGAGCGACGGCAAGCGCATTCCGATCACCGTGCTGATGAAGCGCGGCACGCCGCTCAACGGCAGCGCACCGCTTTATCTCTACGGCTACGGCTCCTACGGCATTTCGATGGACGCCGACTTCTCGATCCGGCGCTTCAGCCTCGTCGACCGCGGCTGGATTTATGCGATCGCGCATGTGCGCGGCGGTTCGGAAATGGGCTTCGGCTGGTTCCAGGACGGACGGCGCTTCAACAAACGCAACACGTTCACGGATTTCATCACCGTTGCGGAAGAACTGATCGGTGCTGGATATGGCCGCCCTGGCCATATCGTTTGCGAAGGGCGTTCGGCTGGCGGGCTGCTGATGGGCGCGATCAACAACATGCGGCCTGATCTGTGGGCCGGCGTGATTGGCGGCGTGCCGTTCATCGATGTGATCAACACGATGAGCGATACGTCGCTGCCGCTGACGCCGCCAGAATGGCCCGAGTGGGGCAATCCGCTGGAGGACCCGGCGGCCTACGACTACATGGCCTCGTACTGCCCCTACACGAATATCACGCAGAAGCCCTACCCCGCCGTGCTCTCAACCGGCGGCTTGACCGATCCGCGCGTGACCTATTGGGAGCCGGCGAAGTGGGCGGCGAAGCTGCGGCCGCACTCCACCAGCGGCAGACCGATCCTGCTCAAGATGAATATGAGCGCCGGCCACGCGGGCAGCGCCGGCCGGTTCGAATATCTGCGCGAACTGGCGCACGATTACGCGTTCGCGATTAAGGCGATTGGCGCGGAAGAAGCCGGCGGGCCGTTTGCGAACCCGACGATGGAGGTTCCGGCCTAGGCGTTCCTGATCCCGAACCAGCGGGCGCGGTGATAGTCGTTGATGTTGTCCTCGTAGCCGGTGAGGTCCGGGTGAACGAGGTTGGTTGAGTTGATGAACACGCTCATGCAGATGGGCGCGTCATTGAGCGCCAGCTGTTCGGCGCGCGACATCAGCTGGCCGCGGGCCGCGGCATCCACTTCGAAATCGCTTTCGTGGACGAGGCGATCGTATTCGGGATTGCTGTAGCCCGGATAATTCTGCGGGCCGGTGCGCGTTTCCAAGAGATAGAGATAGTTCTTGGCGTCGTTGTAATCGGCGATCCAACCGCCATCGCCGCAATCGAAATTCTTGGCGCGCAGATTGGCGTAGTGGACCTGCGTTTCAACACCGCGCAGCTCGACCGTCACCCACGGCGCGATCTGGCGCCAGTTATTCTGCACCACGACGGCGACGCGCGGGTTGTCGCTGGTGTTGCGGTGCGAGAACTCGAAGCGCAGCGGATTGTTGGGGCCGTAGCCCGCAGCGCGCAGCAGGCGTTCAGCTTCGGCGCGGCGCGCCTCGATGGTCTGATCGGCCCATTGGTAGCGCGCCGAGCCCGGATAGTTGGAGATGCCGGGAGGGACGAACGAATACGCGGCGCGCTCGCCGGTGCGGTAGATGTTTCCGGCGACCCAATCTCGATCATAGGCCATGCAGAGCGCTTGGCGGACACGGACGTCGTTGAACGGCGGACGCGTCGTGTTGAAGGAGAAGTAGTTGCAGGTGAGGTACGGCGAAACGCGGACATAGCCCGGCAAGTCGCGGCGCAGCGTTTCGACTTGATTGGACGGGAAGCGCGTCGACCAGCCGGCTTCGCCGCTCATCACGCGGCGTGCGGCGGCGTTCACGTCATTCGAGGGATAAAAGTAGAGATCCTCCATCACTACGTTTGCCGCGTCGAAAAATTGCGGGTTGCGTTGCAGGTGGACGATGTAGTTCGACCACCACTTGAGCAGCGTGAAGGCGCCGTTGACGGCGATGTTGGCCGGATCGACCCAATCGTTGCCGTAGCGCTCGACGATGTGCTTCGGCACCGGATAGGCGGTGTAGTGCATGAGCAATTCCGGCAGATACGGCGCTGGGTGCTCAAGTTGGATTTGGAGCGTGAGATCGTCGAGCGCGGTAACGCCGACATGATCCGGCGTCATCTCACCAGCGTTCACAGCTTGAGCGTTCTTGATCGGGTAGAGAATGGCCGCGTACTCGGCGAGGTTCTCCGGATCGAGAATGCGCTTGAAGGCGTACTCGAAATCGTGCGCGTCACAGGCTTCGCCATCGGACCATTGAGCGCGGCGGAGATAGAAGGTCCAGGTGCGGCCGTCTTCGCTGGTCTCCCAGCGCTCGGCCATGCCGGGGATAGGTTCGGCCTTGGCGTTCTCGGTGGTGAGGCCGACGAACATGTTGCCGATGATGTTGTTTTCCCACTGGCCCGAGGCCTTGTGGGGATCGAGCGAGAGCGGCTCGCCCTGGTTGCAGATATCGAGCGAGCGCTTGGTCTTATCGAAGCCGACGATCTGGCCATTGGCGCATGCGCCCAGGGAAGCCGCTGCCGTGAGGCCCCCTGCCCCAACCAGAAGCCGCCGCCGATCGGTCCAAAACGCCGCCATACTCATCTCCGCCTTCAGCCCTGCTGGTCCGGGCTGACAAAGTTTCCCCGCAAAGTCTAGGATGATCCGGCTTCCGACGGGAGGGGACTTTATGCGCATCGTCTTGGCCAGCTTGGCCTTTATCGCTTTGGCGGGCCCGGTTGCGGCACAGCAACAAACGCCGCCGGCAAATCCTGGCGTGCTCGATCAGGTTTATAGTTGCC
The DNA here is from genome assembly GCA_964446305.1 of uncultured Terricaulis sp. Lineage (GTDB taxonomy): Bacteria > Pseudomonadota > Alphaproteobacteria > Caulobacterales > Aquidulcibacteraceae > Vitreimonas. The sequence continues at coordinate 5,798 of CAYUOC010000097.1, forward strand.
GCACCATCACCGATGAGGCGCAGCGTCTCGCTTGCTACGATGGCGCCGTCGGGCGGCTGCAGGAAGCACAGAATACCGGGAACCTTGTCGCGGTTGATCGCGGCCAAGCGCAGGAAATGGATCGCGAAGCGTTCGGCTTCCAGCTGCCGAGCCTCTCTCGCATCTTCGGCGGCGGCAGCAGCGGCGGCGGCAACAACAGCGCCAGCGCCTCAACGCCGCAGTTCGAGCGCATCGACAACATTCAGATGGAAATCGCCAGCGTCACGCATCGCCGCAATCTGCCATCGACCTTCCGCATGACGAACGGTCAGGTGTGGGTGCAGATCGATGACGAAGTGGCGCGCAACGTGCGCCAGGGCGGGCAAGTCACGATTCAGCGCGCTTCGATGGGGAGTTATTTGATGCGCGTGGAAGCTGGCGGGCCGGCTATACGGGTGAGGCGGCAGCAATAGCGAACACCCATTCCCGGATGGCGCGTAGCGCCAGTCCGGGACCCATA
>CAYUOC010000097.1:6396-11662 GCA_964446305.1 uncultured Terricaulis sp.
GGCGAGATCAGCATCCAGGGGGCGTTGATCATTTGACGGGCGCCGTCGGAGATCAGGCGGCCGAGTGAGGTCAGCGGCTCTTGGACGCCGAGGCCGATGAAGGAGAGGAAACTCTCGGCCAGGATGATGACCGGGATGTTCAGCGTGGCGAAAACCACGACCGGGCCCAGCACGTTCGGCACGATGTGACGGAAGACGATCTCGAGCGGCTTGGCGCCGGCGGCGCGGGCGGCCTCGACGAATTCCTTCTTGCGCAGCGCGATGGTTTGGCCGCGCACGATGCGCGACATGGTCAGCCATTCGACCGCGCCGATCGCCATGAAGATGAGCATCAGGTTGGTGACGGGACTATCGGTCTGCACCACCGTCATCAGCACGATGACGAAGAACACGAACGGGATAGAATAGAGCACGTCGACGAAGCGCATCATGCCTTCGTCGAGCCAGCCGCCAACGAAACCGGCGACGGCGCCATAAGTGACGCCAATACCAAGCGCGACAAGCGTTGCGGCGAGGCCAACGAGCAGGGAAATGCCCAGTCCGAAGATGAGACGCGCGACCATGTCGCGGCCTTCGGTATCGGTGCCGAGCAGGTGCATGTTCTCGAACGTCGGCGCGATGGCGACGCTGTCACGGAAGATGGTGTCGTACTTGTGGACCCACAGGAACGGGCCAAACAGCGCAATGAGAACCAGGATGGCGACGACGTAGAGGCTCGTCACCGCCGCCGGATTGCGCATCAGGCGCCGGCGCGCGTCTTCCCAGAGCGAGCGGCCTTTGACTGCCTGCGGCTGTGGCGCGTCGTCGATCAGGATGTCGCTCATGCCGTGCGGCTCCGGGGATCGAGGACGCGGTACATGAGGTCCGCGGCGAGGTTCAGAACGATAATGAGGAACGAATAGATGAGCACCACGCCCATCACGAGCGTGTAGTCACGCTGCTGGGCGGCGAGCACGAATTGCTTGCCGATGCCCGGGAGCGCGAACACCGTCTCGATGACGAAGGAACCGGCCATGACGCCGGCGAGCGCGGGGCCGGCGTAAGAGACGATCGGCAGCATCGCGATCGGTAGCGCGTGGCGCCAGATGACCTGGCGCTCGGGCAAGCCCTTGGCGCGGGCGGTGCGGATGGCGTTGGAGCGCAGCGCCTCAATCATCGAGGCGCGCATGAGGCGCGAGACGATGGCGACAAGCGGTAGCGAGAGCGTCAGCACCGGCAGCAGCAGGTAGACGAGGCCGAATTCGTCACGGTGGAGTCCTTGCGATGGCAGGATGCCCCATTGGACCCCGAACAGGAGCTGCATGATCGGGCCGACGACAAGGGGCGGCAAACAGACCCCGGCGATAGCCAGCGCCATAACCAGATAATCTTGCGCCTTGTTTTGCCTGAGCGCCGCGATGACGCCGAGACCGGTGCCCACGAAAAGCGCGAGCAGCATGGCGCTGAGGCCCAAAATCGCGCTGGTCGGCGCGCCTTCGGCGATAATGTCGACGACGTCCTTGTCCTTGTAGGTCATGGACGGGCCGAGATCGCCACGCACGAGGCCCGCGAGATAATGGCCGAGCTGCACATGGATCGGCTGGTCGAGATTGTACTCGGCCAGCAGCCGCCGCTCGATCTCGGGCGGCATTTGCCGCTCCTTAGTGAACGGGCCGCCAGGCGCCAGGTGCATCAGAACGAATGCAGCAGCGACAATGGCTAAGAGCGTTGGTATCGCGAGGAGAAGGCGCCGTACGGCTTGAGCTAGCATTCTCAGGTCCTGTGGCGCCGAAGCAGTGGCGAAAGCGCGCGAAACCTTGCTTCCCCGCAAGGCCGTGTCAACTTTGCGATGTAGGGTGATGCGATGACTGACTTCAAACACGTGACGCCGGACTTTGCGGTCGCTTCGCAACTGGGAACAGATGATATGGCCCGGGCGGCTGCCGAGGGCTTCCGGACGATCATCTCGAACCGCCCGGACGGCGAGATGCCAGGCCAGCCTTCCGCTAGCGAAATTAAGGCGGCCGCCGAGGCCGCGGGGCTTAGTTTCAAGGCGATCCCGTTCGCGGGCCTGCCCCCTGCCCCCGCGGTGGTCATGGAGACGGCCCAGGCCCTGGATGAGGCAAACGGCCCTGTGCTTGCCTATTGCCGGAGCGGCACCCGCTCAATAACAGCCTGGGCCCTGGCGCAGGCGCTGGCGGGAAGCCATACCCCTGACGAAATTATCGCCTTGGCTCAAAAGGCAGGTTACGACTTATCAGGGGCGCGGGGGGCGCTCGAAACGCTGGCGCCCAAGGCTTAACCGCCAAAGGCTGGCAGCATCATTATCCACGCCGTCTTCAGCAAGACGATCAGGGACAAGGCGAGCAGCACAGTGCGCACGCGATCCAAGGTAAACAGACAGGCGGCGAGTGCGCGTTGCATGACGACGCGACCGCTAGCAAGCGCTGGGCCGCGGAGCCTTTAACCTCGTGACCGATGCAACGCCTCGCGTATTCCAGACCTCCGGGTCTGTGTGGCTCAAGGACTTCGAGTTCGGGCTGACAGGCCTGACCGTGCGCAAGACTGGCGCGCGCGTTCCCTATTCACCATCGATCATCAACCAGGTGACCGCATGGTTTCGCTATTTCTTCGCGGCGAAAGCGATCAAGCCGCTCGAGCCACGCTTCACGATTTTCTTCACGCCGGAACGTGCGCGGCCCTGGTATCTCATCTTCTCGGTCTCGCGCGCCGCCGGCGCCAAGCTGGCGAAGGAAGCCGCACTCGCTGATGTCGTGATGCAGTTCGAGGATGCGACGTACAGCCCGAACGATCCGCCGGCGAAGCTGAAGCCAGGCGTGAAGCTGGTGAACTTCAACTGCCGCGATGTCTCGAAAACGAACGTCGCGCGCGCATGTGCTGCGGCGTTCGGCAATCCATTGGCGGTCGATCCCGCAACGTTTACCGGATTGGCGGTTGAGAAGTCCGAGATTAATGCGGCGCACGACGGGCGCATCGTGCAGTGCCCGACGCCCGCGATCCCGGGGCGCGTTTATCAGCGTGTCGTCGATAACCGCATGAACGCCGACCTCAATCTGGTTGAGGATCTGCGCACCTGCACGATCGGCGGCAAGCCGGTGCTGGTGTTCATCAAGCGGCGGGAAGTAACCAAGCGCTTCCTCAATACGAACACTGAAGTGCTGCTGCGGTCGCCTGAGGAAGTGTTCAGCGCCGCAGAGATGGAACAGATCAGCGCATTCGCGCGCGAGATCGGCTTGGATTGGGGCGGGGTTGATGTTCTGCGCGACCGTACGGACGGCAAGCTCTACATCGTCGACGCCAATAAGACCGACATGGGCCCGCCCATCGGACTCAACCTGCCCGACAAGATCAAAGCCACCTATATGTTGCGCGATGCGTTCCGTAAGTTCGTGCTTGGCTGAGACCCGCTGATGGCGGCCAAAATCCCATTCGTCCGCGACATGGACTTTGAGTACGAGCAGGCGCAGCAGGTTTCACCGCTGATCCGCCGCTTGGTTGCGAACAATCCTGGACCGTTTACGTTCAAGGGCACGGGCGTCTACATCATCGGTAGCGGCGATGTGGCAATTATCGATCCGGGGCCGGACGATCCCGAGCACATTGAAGCTTTGCTGCGGGCGGTCGAAGGCGAGCGCGTCACGCACATCTTCGTCACCCACCGGCACATGGATCACTCGCCGGCCGCACACCCGCTGGCGGAGCGCACCGGCGCGAAAGTCTATGCAAGCACGATCCCGCCGAAACCGAGCGATTGCGATGCGCTGCGCCTGGAAGCGAGCGACGATCACTACTTCACACCCGACATCAATGTTGTGGATGGTCAGCGCTTCGTTGGGCGGGGCTGGACGATCGAGGCGGTGTTTACGCCCGGCCATACGACCAACCACATGGCCTACGCGCTGCTGGAAGAGAACGCCCTCTTCCCCGGCGATCACATCATGGGCTGGTCGACCACCGTCATCGGACCGCCGGACGGCGACATGACCGATTACTTCGAAAGCCTCGATAAGGTGCGCGACCGCGATTACACGACGCTGTGGCCCACGCACGGGCCGCCGGTGCGCGAGGTGCGCCCGTTCGTGCAGGCGTTCATCGATCACCGCAAAGAGCGCGAAGCGCAGATCATCGCGCAAATGGAAGCCGGCAAGACCAACATCAAAGACATGGTCGCCGTGATCTACGCCGACGTCGACAAACGACTGCACCCTGCCGCGTGCCACTCAGTGCTCGCGCACATGATCAGGCTGGTGCAGCTCGGCAAGGTTGTCAGCATGGACCCGCCGTGCGTCGATACCGAATACCGGCTGACTTAGAGCGATAGGCCGCCGCCGACAAAGCGGTTCAGTACGAAAGCCATGCTGATCAGCACGGCCACGCCGAACACGCCGCCGAGCGTGCGCCAGAGCACATCGGTGAGAGCGCTTCTGTTCATGTGGATAAAGGTAGGGGACGCGGGTGTAGGATTTGATACCCGCGCTGCAACGCGCCGTTAAACTTCAGTGCACCGTCGGCGGCGGGCCGTCGAAATCCTCAAGCGTGACGATGCAGCCTTGGTTGCGCAGGTCGCGGATTTGAAAGCCGGTGGCGCCAAGTTCAGCGCGGGCGCTGGCGCCCCAGATTTGAGCCTGCAAACGCGCGGTGGCGAGTTCGACGTCGAGCGGCGGGCGCACGCCGCACACTGAGCCCTCTTCGGTGGTCTCTCTCAGAAATTCGATCCGGTAGCGCACAGGTTCACGTCTCCTGCTTTGGAGATGTGAAAATACGCCTGCTTGGATGCGCTGCGTATTGGGCTGGCGGCCTAGGCCGTTGGTCCTACCGGACACAGAAATGGCCCCGGGTGGCGCCGGGGCCATTTCAATGGCGTCGACTTTGTCCAAAGGGGCGGGTCGTGGGGTAGTGCCTTCGGTCCGGTCTGGCGGGTGAACGCGGACTACCGGTTCCGGTTCCCACGCCGAGCGGCGCGGGCGCCCTCCTCGATGTGCCTAATCCACAAACGCAGCGCGACGATGGGGCCGCCCACGGCCATGAACACCGCGCCGCGGATTAGCATCCATAGCCCGGCTCGATAGGGGTCAGCATTGTGAAGCAAACCTATCAGGGCGAACGCCGCCATTGCGCCAGTGAAGGCGAAGAGGAAGGTCCAACTCGGCTTGAAGAGCAGAATGAGCCAGCCGAGCACATACGGAATCAGGGAGACGCCGATTAAGAACGCCAAATCCGGCGTCATCACGCCCTATTCCGCTGCTTGCGTCGTCGGCAGCTTGTA
>CAYUOC010000097.1:11762-14086 GCA_964446305.1 uncultured Terricaulis sp.
TCGATGTCGATCGAGCTGATCCACTCGCCACCGGACTTGATGACGTCCTTGGCGCGATCGGTGATCTGCATGATGCCGAGCGGATCGATGGTGGCGACGTCACCGGTATCGAAATAGCCGCAGGTTTCGAGGCACTCGCCGCGCTCGTTCTTGGCGCCCGCATTCTTGAAGTAGGCGCGCGCCACAGAGGGCCCGCGCACCAACAGGCGGCCGAAGACCTTGCCATCCTCCGGCAGCCGCTTGCCCTCGTCGTCGACGATCTTCATCTCGACGGTGAATGGCACGCGGCCCTGCTTCATCTTGGCTTTGATCTGAGCTTCGTGTTCCATCTCGTAGTGCTGGGGTAGCAATTTGCCGGTCGTGCCGATCGGGCTCATCTCGGTCATGCCCCAAGCATGGATGACCTCGACGCCGTAATCCTCCTCGAACGCGCGTAGGACGACTTCCGGGATCGCCGAGCCACCGATGGCGACGCGCTTCAGCGTCGTCGGCTTCAAATTGTTTTCGCGCAGGAAGCCGAGGAGGCCTTGCCACACAGTCGGCACGGCAGCGGTGAAGGTGACCTTCTGGCCCTCAAGCAATTCGTAGACGCTTTGGCCGTCGAGCTTCGCGCCCGGCATGACGAGCTTGGCTCCGCACATCGGTGCGACGAAAGCAATGGCCCAGGCGTTGGCGTGGAACATCGGCACGATCGGCAGCACGACGTCGCTGGCGCCGCAGCCGAACACGTCGGTCTGGTTGGCGGCCATGGCGTGCAGCACGTTGGAGCGGTGCGAGTAGAGCACGCCCTTGGGATCGCCGGTGGTGCCGGAGGTGTAGCAGAGTCCGCAGGCGGTGTTCTCGTCAAACCCGCCCCAGCGCGCTTCGGTCGATTGGCCGGCGATGAAGTCCTCGAACGCCACCATCGGCAGCGACGATTGCGGCAAGTGCGCGCGATCGGTGAAGGCGACATAGAGCTGAACCGTCTTCAGCAACGGCGCGATCTTTTCGATGATCGGCGCGAAGGTGATGTCGAAGAAGATGATCTTGTCTTCGGCGTGATTGACGATCCAGGCGATCTGCTCGGGGAAAAGCCGCGGGTTCAGAGTGTGGAGCACCGCGCCCATGCCCATGGCGCCGTACCAAGCTTCAAGATGCCGATCCGTGTTCCAGGCGAGCGTTGCAACGCGATCACCGAGCGCGATCGAGCGCTCGCGCAGCGCATTGGTGACCTGCTTGGCGCGCGCGCTGATGGCGGCATAGGTCGTGCTCTTCAGTTGGCCATCCTCAACGGCGCGGGTGACGACTTCGCGGTTTGGGAAGGCGGTGTTGGCGTGATCGAGAATTCGATCGACCGTCAACGGCCAATTCTGCATGAGCCCAAGCATCGCGATACGCCTCCCGTTATTCGTTGGGATAATTAAGCGGCGCCGGAGGCCCGGGGTCAAATACTCAAGACTGAATCGGGGCTTACGCGCCCGTCAGGGGTAGAGCCGCGACTTCGCCCAAGGCTGACCCGGCGCTTCGCGTGTGAACGTAAGCCGGTCGTGCAGGCGGAACGGGCGATCGCGCCAGAACTCGAAAGTCAGCGGCGTCAGCTTGTAACCGCGCCAGTGCGGCGGGCGCGGGATTTCGCCGACGCCGTATTTGAGAGCGTACTCAGCGATGCGCTTTTCCAGAGCGAGGCGATCCTCTAACGGACGCGATTGCGTGCTCGCCCAAGCACCGAGGCGCGCGCCGCGGTCGCGGCTCTGGAAGTACGCGTCGGCCTCGGCGTCTGAGACGAAGGAGATGAGGCCGCGGGCGCGGACCTGGCGCTTCAGGCTCTTCCAATAGAAGACCACTGCGGCTTGCTGGTTCTGCGAGAGCTGGCTTCCCTTGGCGCTCTCGCTGTTCGTGTAGAAGACGAAGCCGCCATCCTCGAAGCTCTTCATCAGCACCATGCGCACGTCGGGGAAGCCCGAGGCGTCGGCGGTGGCGAGCGCCATGCCGTTGGGGTCGTTCGGCTCCTTCTCCTTGGCGTCCTTGAACCAGCGCTCGAACAACGCAAACGGCTCGTTCTCAGCGAACAGCGCCGCGTCATCCGGCGGCGGCGTGGCCGTGGGATCGTATTTGGGCGAAGGCGGGATGAGGTCGTCGCCGGACAAGGAATCGTGCTCCCCTTCTTGATGCCTTCGATATAAGTGCTTTGAGAGAGATGTCCCACAACACGTTTGGCCACCTGTTCCGCGTCACCACCTGGGGCGAAAGCCACGGGCCGGCGCTTGGCTGCGTTGTCGATGGCTGCCCGCCCGGCCTGCCGCTGACGGCGGCGGACATTCAGTATTGGCTGAACCGGCGCGCGC
>CAYUOC010000098.1:0-14072 GCA_964446305.1 uncultured Terricaulis sp.
GCGGCGGCGTGGGCGAGGGCGGCGGTGTTGGCGGCGAGCGCGCGGCCTTCATCGCTGTCGTAGCCGATGCCGGCGCGCATCAGGAGCGCGGCGAGGCCTTCGAGCCGAATGAGAATGGAGCGGCGCGGCGAGCTTGCGCCGCCATGAGCGGCGTCGAGCGCGCGCACCAGCGTGCGGATCGCGGCTTCGAACGTGGTGATGTCGAACGCGCGCGCGCCCATGAAGCGCGGCAGCGCGATGCTGGCGCCGATGACGCTGGTTTCCGCGTCCGAACGTACGGCGCCCGTCGGATCGATGGCGTTATCGGCGAAGGCGGTGAGCGTGTGACCGCCCGCTTCGGGCGCGGCGATGGCGATGCGGCGGTGGGTTGGATCGGCGCCGGCATCGAGTGCTGCGGTGTAGGCGCCGCGTGCAACGGCGCCGGAGAGAGCGGCGATGATGTCGGCATCCGGCGCGCCGGTGAGGCGGGCGTTCGCGGCTTTGATCTGCGTGCCGCCGTGTTCAGCGTTCAGGCCGTTGCGCACGGCTTCGATCGCGAGCTCGGCGAGGGCGGCATCGAGTGCGCGGGCGCCGGCGGCGAGTGCTGCGCCAGCGCGGGCGCGCGCGGTTGCGGCGTTGATGATCTCGGACGCCGCGTCACCGGTGGGGCGGATGAGGATCGCGGCGCCGTCGCGTCCGATCGGATCGGCGATGCGTGCGGCGGCGTCGAGTGCATCGAGCGCGGCGGGAGATGGCGCGCCAGCGATGCCGAGCTTGGCGCCGGCGGCGAGCAGCGTTTGCGCGCGGGCGATGGCTTCAAGTTCATCGCTGCGTTGCGTTGGCCAATGTAGCAGCGCGGCGGAGACGGCGAGTTCGGCGCCGGGCGAGAGCGTCGCGCGCATGAGCGGCGCGTCGAGCGCAATGGCGCCGGTTTCGAAGAGCTTCAGGATGTCCTTGCCAAGCGCGGGGTCATCGGCCCAGGCGCCGATGCGCTCAGAGGCGCGCTTGAGGCCCTTGGACACGCTCGGGCCACCCGGGGTCTCGATGGCGAGGCCCGCGTCGAGCGCCGCCTGGATCATGGCGTCGGTCCATGCTTCTGGCGCTTCCGCTGCCGGGCGGATGTCATCGTCGTAGTCGTTCGCCATGCTGGCCTCCTCAAGCCATGGCGCGACTCTACCTTTGATCCGGGCTCGAAATCAACATATAGTATGTGAAGCCTTGGGATAACTACGACATATTGTTTCGCAGGTGCACTGGACGGGGCGGGCGGGGCTCGTCATATTCCCGGCCGCCTGCAGCGCGAGAGTCGCAATCCCGGCTAGGCGGAGACAAACAAAAGCCCATGCTTGAACGGATTTTCACTTGGTGGAACGGCTCCACCATTGGAGCCGCGGTCGATATTTGGCGGCGGGGCGTGTTCGTGGGCGAAGACGAGCAAGGCAACAAATATTTCGAGGAGAAGCGGCCGAGCATCGAAGGGCGCAAGCGGCGCTATGTGAAATACGCCGGGCTCGCTGAGGCTTCGCGCATCTCGCCCGATTGGCACGGCTGGATGCATCACACGATCGCCGATCCGCCGACCATCGCGCCGTTGAAGCGTCAGCCTTGGGAAAAGCCGCATGTGCCGAACCTGACGGGTACGGTGAAAGCGTATCGTCCGAAGGGATCGCTGGCGCGCGGCGGCGTTAGGCAGACGTCAACAGCTGACTACGAGGCTTGGTCCCCGGATTCGGGAGAGACGAAGTGAAGTTCAATTTCGAACGCTGGGGCGAGACCATCCTTGGCGCCGCCGTCGCCGCGGTGGCGGTCGGCTTCTTCGCGTTCGCGGCGGCGCAAGCGGGCCAGAACACGGCCGGCGGCGGCTATGATCTCCGCGCCAGCTTCCAGCGTGTCGATGGCGTCGGCGTTGGTTCGGATGTGCGCATTTCCGGTGTGAAGGTTGGCGTTGTGCGTTCGGTGACGCTCGATCCGTCAACCTATAACGCTGTGCTGACGCTGACGGTGAACAACGGCGTTGAAGTGCTGGATGATTCAACCGCGCGCATCGCGACCGACGGCTTGCTCGGCGGCGGTTATGTTTCGATTGAGCCGGCGGGGATGGATCCGCTGCCGGAGGGCGGCGAGATTCCGAACACGCAGGGTTCGATCGATCTGCTCACCTTGTTTGCAAGTTTCGCTCAGGGATCGGGGAACTCTGGCAGTACGACAGAGGAAGCGACGCCATGATCCGTACACTTCTGATTGCTGGCGCGATGTTCGCCGCAAGCGTGACACCGGCGTTCGCGCAGCGCGCGGTGGTGCGTGGGCTCGACAAGGTGACCGGCCATGCGCGCGACTACACGCTGACGCTTGGCCGTCCGGCGCGCGTCGGTTCGCTTGAAGTGATTGCGCGCGCCTGCACGAAGGCGGCGCCGGAAGAAACGCCGGAAGTGCGGATTTATTTGCAGATCTACGATCACCCGCCGGCGCGTGAAGGCGAAGAGAGCGAGCGCCGCGAAGTGTTCCATGGCTGGATGTTCGCATCGAGCCCGGGGCTCAATGCGCTTGAGCACCCGACCTACGACATCTGGGCGATCGACTGCCGCTCGTAACCGCCGCTTCGTTCCGCACGCGGCTCGTCATTCCAATCTGAAAGCGTTCGGACTCGGGCTAGCGTCGCGCCCGGGAGGAACGAAGCATGCGCTATAACGGGCACAATGTGCTCGCGATCGTCGTTGCGGCGATCGCGATCTGGGCGATTGGTTTTCTCATTTACGTCGTGTTGTTCGCGGACCAGTGGATGACATGGATGGGGCTGACGGAGGCCGAAGCAAACACAGACAACGGCCGCATGCCCTTGATGGTGGTGATGCCGTTTTTGCAGGCGATCGGCCTGTCACTGGCGATCAAGTGGCGCAACGCTTTGGGACTGATGGGCGGGCTCACCACCGGTGTGCTGATGGCGGTGTTCCTGAGCATCGCGGCGCGCATGTATGGCTGGGTCTATTCGTTCGAGCCGAATGAGCTGTTTGGCCTCGACAGCATGCATTTTCTGCTCACGCACGCGGTGGCGGGCGCGATTCTGGGGGCCTGGAAGTAGGCTCACACCCATTCCCGGGACGCGGCGAACGCCGCGGGCCTGGGACCCATAGACACGCTTGATTGAACCTAGGAACGCTCACGTTCGGCGCGCGGGCTGCGAACAAACGTGTTTATGGGTCCCGGACTGGCGCTACGCGCCATCCGGGAAGGGGTGGAGAGTTGGACCCGAGGCAACGTGGCCGCTAAGAGCATCCCATGCGTATTTTGTGCACCAATGACGACGGCATTCACGCGACGGGCCTGGCGGTTCTGGAAAAGATCGCGCGCACGTTCAGCGACGATGTTTGGGTGATCGCGCCGGAGAGCGAGCAATCGGGCGCCTCGCGCGCGCTGACGCTGACGGCGCCGATCCGGGTACGGCAAGTGGACGAGAAGCGCTTTGCGGTTTCGGGCACGCCGACGGATTGCGTGTTGCTGGGCGTCGAGCACTTGATGGAAGGCATTGCGCCGGACCTGGTGCTCTCCGGCGTCAATCGCGGGCAGAACATCGCCGAGGACGTGACGTTCTCCGGCACCATCGCCGGCGCGATGCAGGGGATGCAGCTTGGCATTCCGGCGATTGCGCTCAGCCAAGCGCGCGGCTTTCGTGGCGAGGAAGCGAAAATTCCGTGGGAGACGGCGGAGACATTCGGGCCGGGCGTGGTCGGACAATGTTTGAAGCAGGGCTGGCCAAAGGATGTTCTGATCAACATCAACTTTCCCGACGCACTGCCGGAGGATGTGAAGGAAGTTGAAGTGACGACGCAGGGGCGACGCGATCATCACATCGTTTATGCCGACAAGCGCACCGATCCGCGCGGCGGCGCTTATTATTGGCTTGGGTTTCGAGGCCAACTTTCTAATCCGCCGGAGGGTACGGATTTGCGCGCGATTTATAGCGGTCGCATTTCGGTGACGCCTTTGCACATCGATCTCACGCATATGCCGAGCGTGCATGATTTGAAGGGCGTGCTCGGTGGCGCGGCGCCCAAGGCGGGCAAGTAAATTGGATCCAGCACGGCTCATGCGGTTTGTGCTGGAGATGCGCCAGGCGGGCGTGACGGACGCGCGCGCTCTCTCGGCGCTCGAACGCACGCCGCGGACCCACTATGCGCCCGAGCATCTGGAAGGTCTGGCGCTCGATGATGTCGGGCTGCCGCTGGCGCATGCGCAGACGATGACGAAGCCTTCGATTGTCGGGCGCATGATCGCGGCGCTGGCGCCGGAGGCAAATGATGTCGTGCTCGAGATCGGTACGGGTTCCGGCTTTCAGGCCGCGGCGTTGTCCTCGGCCGCGAACAAGGTGATCACGCTCGATCGTTGGAACGATCTGGTGACGGCCGCGCGCGGCAGGTTTGGCACAGCGCGCCTGATGCGGACTTATGCGTTTACAGCCGACGGGTTCGACGGCTGGCCCGACGAGGCTCCTTACGATCGCATCATCATCAACGCAGCGCTCGAGGACATTCCCGCGCCGCTGATTGGGCAATTGAAGCCGGGCGGCGTGATTGTTGCGCCGTTGGGCGATGCACAAAGCCAGCGCTTGGTGCGCTATCGAAACGGCGAACGTGAGGATTTAGGGCCGCTCAGGATGCAGCCGCTGGAGCGGGGTCTCGGCGAGGCGCCGCCAGTGGCTTGAGGCGCGGGGCGATTCTCGCGGAAACTCCGGGGATGACGCGCATTGCGCTCCTGCTTGCGTTGCTCACGGGCGCTTGCGCCTCGTCGAGCCCGGCGCCGATTTCCTACGGCAGCGGCGGCGCGCGCAGCGAACAACAAGCCGCGCCACAACGCACGGAGCGGCGTGGACGCGCGGTGATCGAACAGCGCGGCGCGGTGCAGGTCGAGCCGCGCCAGGAGGAAGAGCCGCCGCCGCCGGCGCGGACGCCGGCGGTGCAAGAGCAGCCGAACTGGGCTGATGGCGAAGGCACGCCGCTCTCCGCGTACGCGATGCAGCCTTCACAGGGCTTCGACCCTGAGAACTTGCCGCGCACGCATCGCGTCAGTGGCAATGAATCTCTCTACGATATCGCCACGCGCTATCAGCTGCCGCTGCGGGCGCTGATCGATCAGAACAATCTTGAGCCGCCGTACACGTTGGCGGATGGCCGCGTGCTCGACCTGCCGCCGCCACGCTTTCATGTCGTCCGGCGTGGCGAAGAGCTCGAAGACATCGCCCACCGCTACAATGTCGATCCGCGATCATTGGCGCTGCTCAATCGCATGAACCAGGGCGATCGCGTGCGCGCGGGTGAGCGCATCTATTTGCCGGCCATGGCGCGGGAGCTGACTCCGGAACCGCCGCCAACGCCAACGCCAACGCCGCTGCCGCAGGGTTCGGGCCAGTTCGCATGGCCGATGCGGGGTGAGGTGGTGGCGCGGTTCGGGCCGCAGCCCGGCGGCACGCGGTTGGACGGGATCGAGATCGCCGGCCGTGAAGGGGCGGCCGTGACATCAGCGGCGGATGGCGATGTGATTTATGCGGGCGCCGATATCGATGAGCTGGGCACGCTCGTGCTCATCCGGCACGCCGAGAACTATGTGACCGCCTATGGCTACAATCGCCGGGCGCTGGTGCGAGAGGGGCAGCGTGTGCGCGCCGGAGAGGCGATTGCGGAGCTTGGTTCGCGGCCAGACGGGCGCGCACGGCTGCTGTTTCAGGTGCGGCGCGGCAATGAGGCGCTAGATCCGGCGCCATTGATGGGGCCTCAGCGCTAAACCTGCGGCGAAACGGCGCGTTACGGCGCCTACGGCTCATTGAAAAGGCGGCGGCGCCGATATATTCCCGGCCTTCTTGAAGGGGCTTGCCCCCCACAACACCTTCCAATCGTCCGAACGGCGGAAGGCCGTTCCTAGCGAGGATCAATGTTCATCTCTGAAGCTTACGCGCAGGCCCCCGGCGCTCCGGACCCGACGACGGGTCTCATCATGCAGATCGCGCCGCTCATTCTGATCTTCGTGGTTTTCTACTTCCTGCTGATCCGTCCGCAGCAACAAGCGCGCAAGCGGCACATGGAAATGATCGCGGCGCTGAAGAAAAACGACATCGTCGTCACTTCGGGCGGCATGATCGGTAAGGTCAAGGGCGTGGCGGACGATGAAGTCCGTGTGGAATTGGCGCCGAACGTTGAAGTGCGCGTGCTGCGCCACACGATCGCCGAAGTCCGCAACAAAACGGAACCGGCGCCGGCTAACGACGCGAAGGCGGATTAACACACATGCTTCAGGTCGCCCGCTGGCGGATCATCCTTGTCGCGGTCGTGACCGTGATGGGGCTGGCGTTTGCATTTCCCAATTTTGTGCCGGAGCGGCTGAGGGATCAGATCCCTGGCTTCCTGCCGCAGCAGACGATCAATCTGGGGCTCGATTTGCGCGGCGGTTCGCAACTGCTGCTCGAAATCGACACGGCGACGCTGCGCCGCCAGCAGCTCGACAATTTCGCTGATCAGATGGCGATGGCGTTGCGCGATGCGCAGCCTGCTATTCGCTATACTGGCCGGGGCGTGGTCGGCGACGCGGCGCGCATCCGTCTCATCGATCCGACGCAGATGGAGGCTGCGCGCCGCGCGTTGCGTCCGCTGGCGCAATCAACGACGGGCGGCACCAGCGAAATCGCGACCTACACCGAAAACCCAGACGGGCTGATCGAAGCGCGCTTGAGTGAGGCGCACTTGCGTGAACTCAGCCGGCAAGCGGCGCAGCAATCGATCGAAGTCATCCGCCGCCGTATCGACCCGACGGGCACCAGCGAAGTTTCGATCGCGCGTCAGGGCGACGATCGCGTTGTCGTGCAGGCGCCAGGCGTCGCCGATCCGGAAATGCTGAAAGAGCGCATCGGCCAAACCGCGCTGATGACGTTCCATATGGTGCGCGAAGTTTCCCCGGAAGAAGCGGCAGCGGGCCAAATTCCGCCGGGCACGATGGTGGTGCAGCCGTATCCCGATAGCGGCGGCACCCAGGAAATTGTCGAACGTCGCCCGCGCTTCACCGGTGAGCGGCTGACGCGCGCCAATCCTTCGACCGATCCGCAGACCAACGAGTTCGTGCTGAGCTTCGCGCTTGATAGCGAGGGCACGCGCCTGTTCTGCCGCATCACGCGCGAGAACACGGGCAATCGCTTCGCCATTCTGCTCGACAATCAGGTTCTGACGGCGCCGCGGATCAATGAACCGATCTGCGGTGGCACCGGGCAAATCTCTGGCAACTTCACCGCGGAAAGCGCCAATAACCTCGCTGTCATGTTGCGCGCGGGCGCATTGCCGGCGCCGCTCTCCGTGATTGACGAACGCACGGTCGACGCGAGCTTGGGTCTCGATGCGATCGAGTCCGGCATGAAGGCGTCCGCGCTGGCGGGCGTCGTGACCTTTGTGTTCATGGTGCTCGCGTACGGGCTGTTCGGCGTGTTCGCGTGCATCGCGCTGATCGTGAACTTCATCCTCATCCTGGCGGCGATGTCGATGATTGGCGCGGCGCTGACGCTGCCTGGCATTGCGGGCCTCATTCTCACCATCGCCATGGCGGTCGACGCCAACGTGCTGATTTATGAGCGCATGCGCGAAGAGGCGGCGGCCGGGCGAAGTCCGGCGCTGGCGATCGACGCGGGCTTCAGCCGAGCCATGATCACTATTGTCGACGCCAACCTGACAACGATCCTCTCGGCGATGATCCTGTTTCAGTTCGGCGCCGGCCCTGTGCGCGGCTTCGCCTGGACGCTGTCGATCGGCGTGATCACCTCGGTGTTTACGGCCGTGATGGTGACGCAAATTCTGATTGGTTGGTGGTTCCGCGCCGCGCGACCGAAAACCATGCCGATCTGAGGGAACGAGCTTATGTGGCCTCTAATCCGTTTGCTGCCGAAGAAGACGAACCTCGCCTATGTGAAGTTCGCCGGCTACGCGGCCTTTCTTTCGCTCGCGCTCTGCGCCGCTTCCATCGTCTCGATGTTTACGGGTGGTCTGCGGCATAACCCGATCGAGCTTTATCAGCAGGCCGACGGCACGGCGCTGGCGCGGCTCGGCTCGGTGTTGGAGCACGGCTTCAACCTCGGCATCGATTTTCGTGGCGGCACCTCGATCCTGATCGAAGCGCCGGGACCGATCGATCAGGAAGCCCTGCGGGCGCTGGGCCGCGAAGCCCAGGATGGCGACATCGAGGTGCAGGGCACGACGTGCCGGCCGGTCAACGGACCGCCATATTGCGCGATCCTGAATTTCGAAACGGCGCCGGATCAGAACCAAACCGTGGAAGAGATTCGCGCGGGGCTCGGCGCGATCGCTGAAGGCGCGCGTATCGCCAACGTCGACTCGGTGAGTGCAAAGGTGTCGGAGGAATTGTTCTCCGGCGGCTTGATCGCGCTGGGTTTGGCCATGCTGCTAATGCTGGCCTACATCTGGTTCCGGTTCGAATGGCAGTTCGGCGTCGGCGCCATGCTCGGCCTGATCCACGACGTCATTCTGACGCTCGGCATCTTCTCGTTCTTCCGGATCGAGTTCACGCTGACCATCATCGCGGCCCTGCTGACGATCATCGGCTACGGCATCAACGACACCGTCGTCGTGTTCGACCGCATCCGTGAGAACCTGCGCAAGTACAAGAAAATGCCCTTGGGCGAATTGGTCGATCTGTCACTGAACGAAACGTTGTCGCGCACGATCATTACGGGTTGCACGGCCGTGTTTGCCTTGATCGGCTTGCTTTTCCTGGGCGGCGAGGCGCTTTCGGGCTTCGCCATCGCCATGCTTTTCGGCATTATCTGCGGCACGTATTCGTCGCTCTATGTTGCAGCGCCAGCGATTCTCCTGTGGGGAGTGGGGCGTGCGCGCGAGGGCGGCAGCGAACCGCGCGGAGCCCCGCAGACGTCGGGCTAGTAGGGCGAGGGCGAAACCTCTCCTCGCGCATGGGCTGGAGGAGAGGTCATGGCCTGGTTTTTGAGCAATCTGCGTTATGTGGCGTGGACCGCTTTGGCGGTCGCGGCGCTGCTCCTAATTTATTTCGCAATGGGCGTGGCTGGCTACGCGTTCGGCGATAGCGCGTTCTGGGAAGCGGCGCTGCGCTGGGGGCATGTGCTCGTCGGCATCATGTGGATCGGCCACCTCTACTATTTCAACTTCACGCAAATTCCGAACATGCCGAAGATTCCGGATGAGCAAAAACCGGCGGTGACGAAAGTCATCGCGCCGGCCGCGCTTTACTGGTTTCGTTGGGGCGCGATGCTGACGCTGATCACCGGCCTGCTGCTGGCGTGGAACCAAGGCTACCTGCTGCAAGCGCTGGCGCTTGGACTTCTCGATGGCGTGCCGAAGCACATTCTGATTGGGCTCGGGATGTGGATGGCGATCATCATGTGGTTCAACGTCTGGTTCATCATCTGGCCAAACCAGCAAAAGGCGCTGAACATCGACAACAAGTATCCCGATCTCGATGCCGCCGCGAAGGCCGCGGCCGGCAAGACGGCGATGCTGTTCTCGCGCACCAACACGTTCCTATCGGTCCCGATGCTGGTGGCGATGACGGGCGCGAGCACGTTGTTCTAGGGATTGGGTTCTCGGGACTAGGGATTAGGGCGCGGGCGCAGGCTCGCGCCCTTTTCTGTTGCAACCCAGTCCCCAATCCCTAATCCCCAATCCCGTGGAAGATCTCGATCAACTCGTTCGCCGCGTCGATGAGGATCGCTGGCTCGCGTCACGGTTTGCGCCGGAGCCTGTGCGCAAGCGCCTGATCGCGCTCTATGCGCTGAACTACGAGATCGCGCGGACGCCGGAAACGGTGAGCGAGCCCGGGCTTGGCGCTATTCGGCTTGAGTGGTGGCGCTCTGCGCTAGAGGAAATCGCGGAAGGTCTTGTGGCGCGCTCGCATCCGGCGCTCTCCGCGTTCCACGAAAGCGCGCGATACGTCGATCTGGCGCGGACAATGATGGGAATCGTTGAAGCGCGTTCAGCGGACCTGGAGGCGGCGCCGTTCACGACGTGGGACGCGCTGGAAACATATGTGTCGCGCACGGCGCGGGCCCTGATGTGGGCGGCGGCCGAGTCGACTGAGGTTTCGCTCGGGGGCGTTGAGCAGGGCCGGTTTCTCGATCTTGCTGCGCGAGCATGGGGCTATTGCGGGCTCTTGCGGGCAGAGCCATTTTGGACTGCGCGTGGGCGCAGCTTTCTGCCGGAGGGCGCGCGTAGTGCGGATGTGCTGGAGCGCGCACGTTCGGCGTATGAAGAGGCAAAGCCGCTGGCGCGTGCTCTGCCGGCGGCCGCTTTTGCCGCGATCGGTTACGTCGCGCTGACGCCGGGCTACCTACGCATGGTGAAGCAAGGCAAGCGCGAGACAGCGCTGTTTGTGCGTCAGGCGACGTTGGTCAAGGCTTCCGCGACGGGCTCGATTTAGCGCGAGGCGCGGCGTTCGCGGGCGGCTTCGCGCAGACGCGATTCAAGCAGCGGCTGATTGAAGCCCGGAATGAGTTCGCCGTTGATGACGAAGCCCGGCGTGCCGTTGATTTGATAGTCGATGGCCTGGGCGCGGTTCTGCTCGAGAATTGCGGTGATCTCCGGGTTCTCCATGGCGCGGCGCATGCGCGTGACATCGATGCCGCTGCGGCGGGCGAGCGCGTCGATCTCTTCCGTGGTCATGTCGCGATCGAGCGGGAAGCTCATTAGCGCTTGGTGGAATTGCAGGTAGCGGCCTTGCGGACGTGCGGCGAGGGCGGCGCGCGCGGCTTCCATCGAGGCATCGCTGAGGATCGGCAGCTCCTTGAAGACGATGCGCACGTCGCGGCGCGTGCGGGTGAGATCGAGCACCCATTGCATGGCGGCGTGACAATAGGCGCAACGGTAATCGTAGAACTCGACGATGGTGATCGCCGCGTTGGCGGGACCGATCGAGAAATCGCGCGGATCGTTGCGGATTTGCTGCCAGCGTTCGGCGTTGTTGCGCTCGGCGAGCGCATCCAGTGCTTCGCGCAGCACGTCGGGATTGTTGACGAGATATTCGCGCACGATGGCGCGGATTTCGGCTTGCTCCTGGCCGTTGAAGGTTTGCGCCGAAGCGGCGGGCGCCGCGAATACGGCAAGAGCGGCAAGGGCGAATAGGCGCGCGGCCACGGAACGCTTCAATTTCATGTGGTTGAAATGACCGCTTTTTCGCGTGCGGGCAAGCTCAGCCGCCGCGGCGGCTGGTGCGTTGCATGCGTTCGCGCACCTCGTTGCCGGCGAAGTTCACGATATCGTCTGCGCGCCGGTAATCGACTGAATTGCGCGGCAGTGAGCGTCTCGCCCGTTCGGCGAAATTGAGCGCGCTGGTGTAATCGCCAACGGTGAAGCTTGCCTCCGCCGAAGCCAGCTCCGCCAGGGACTCCTCGCCGCGTTGGAAGCGGGCAGAGGCCATTTCACGCCAGGCGAAGCCGTTGTCTGGTTCCTTGCGCACTGCTTCCTGCAGCAAGCGGATCGCTTCATCGGCGCCGGCGCGGCCGTTGGCGGCCACAAGCGCGCGCGCGAGGTTGACCTGCAGAAGCGGTTGGCCCGGTGCGTATTCGAGCGAGCGGCGGTGATACGGGATGGATTCCGCGGCGCGGCCATTCTCGAACAGGATCTGACCCATCAATTCTTGGAAATAGGGGTTCTGCGGTTCTTCGGCGATCAGCGCGTCAAGTTCGGCGCGCGCGTCATCCAGCTTGGCGAGCCGGTAATAGGCGATTGCACGCGCGTAGCGAGCGGGCGCTGAGGTGTCGCGCCGTGGATAGCGCGCCAGCACCTGGCCCTCGGAACGGATGAAGCCGATGAGCTTTGCCTGCATGAAGCGGAAGCGGCGGAGATTGTCTTCGGTATCGACGGCATCGCGATGCGAGCCGCGATCGACACGTTGGCGCAGCGCTTCGACACGGTCGGATGAGTAGGGGTGGGTCATCATCCACGGCGGCGCGCGCCGGACTTGCCACTCGTACGGACGAATTTGGCTGTCGAAGAAGGAGATGAGACCGCGGCCCGATTGGCCGGACTGTTCGAGGAAGCTGGCGCCGGCTTGGTCGGCGGCGCTCTCTTGCACTTGCGTGAAGCGCACGAAGTTCGCCATGGCGAAGCCTTGTGAGCCGGCGATCAACGCCGCGCCTGCGTCAGGCGCGCCGGCGGCGATTGCAAGGATGCCGAGGCCGATAGAGATCAGCATCGGGCCCATGGCTTGGCCCATGGCTTCGCGCGAGCGCGAGAGGTGGCCGCCCGAGATGTGGCCGGTTTCGTGCGCGAGCACGCCGATCACTTCGTTTGGCGTTTCAGCCCGCATGATGAGGCCGGTATTCATGAAGATGTTTTGGCCGCCTGAGACGAAGGCGTTCACGCTGTCTTCGTTGACGATGTAGAGGCGCACATCTTCGCGGCGCAGACCCGCCGCGTCGAGCAGCGGATTGGTGTAGACGCGCAGCGTATCTTCGATTTCAGCGTCGCGGATCAGTGACTGGGCTGAAGCAGTTTGC
Source organism: uncultured Terricaulis sp. (assembly GCA_964446305.1). Taxonomy (GTDB): domain Bacteria; phylum Pseudomonadota; class Alphaproteobacteria; order Caulobacterales; family Aquidulcibacteraceae; genus Vitreimonas. Next base: position 12,491 of record CAYUOC010000098.1, read on the forward strand.
GCCGCCATCAGCGCGAATGCGCTGATCGCTGCAACTGCGCCAACCGCACCGCGGCTAAGCTTCGAAAGAAGAGACGCGGTCATGCCCGCTCCTTGATTCCGCTACGCCCGCCCCGCTCCGGTTGAAACGCCGGTTTGGGGCGGGAACAAGGCCTTACGCCTTAGCAGTTCGTCAGTTCTTCTTCGACCAGCGTGACAGGCGCGAGAAGAATTTGTCACGGCGTTCTTGATCCGGCTCGTAGGCCGGGGCGTCAGCGGCCGGTTCGAGCGCGCGGGGTTCCGGTTCCGGCGCGGTTTGAATGGCCTCGCTGAAGGTTTCCGTCACCGGTTCCGCCGCCGGATGCACGATGATCTCGGCTTCCTGTGCCGGCGCCGGCGCTTCATCCGTATCTTCGATGACGGACTCGACGCGGCGCGCATCGCCATTGCGGGCGGGGCGTTCCGGACGGGGCGTCAGGTGCTTCAGATCGGCGCTGACGAAATCGAGCCATTCACCGCCATCGACTTCGTAGACGCGACGGCCACGGCCGCGACCACGCCGCCGGCGGCGATTGCCATTGCGTCCGCCGCGCTCTTCGCGCGCTTCGGCCGGCTTCGGCTGTTTGGTTTCGGCCCGTGCTTCGGTTTCGCCTTCGTCGCCCTCCTGACGGCGCTTACCGCCACGGCGGCCGCGACGGCGGCGGCGCTTGCGATCATCGCCATCTGCGTCGGCGCCGGCGACGATAGCGGGCGTCGCCTCGGCGTCCTCGTCCTCGGCTTCTTCCTCGTCTTCGCTTTCGGCGGCGGCGCGGGCATCGGCCTCTTCGGCTTCGATCTCCACATCGCGGCGTTGCGGCTTGCGGCCGCGCGCGGGCGCCGCTTCGGCTTCCTCTTCTTCTTCGAAGCCGCCATCGAGAACGATGATCTCAAAATCACCCGAATGCATCGCCGCCGAAGCGCCGATGCGGACGCGGACATTGTTGGTTTCTTCGATGGTCGCGAGCGCGTCGCGCTTTTCGTTCAGGAGATAGATCGCGGTGTCGGAGGCGGTGCGCGCTTCGATCAGGCGGTTCTTCTTCTTGGCGGCGGCTTCATCGAGCGCGCGGAGCAGGGCGAGCGAGGCGCTCTCGACCGAGCGAACGCGGCCCGAGCCTTGGCAATGTTCGCAAACGTGGCTGGTGCCTTCCAGCACGCCGGTGCGGCGGCGCTGGCGGGAAAGTTCGAGCAGGCCAAAGCCGCTGATCTTGCCCATCTGCACGCGGGCGCGATCGAAGCGGAGATTATCCTTCATCCGCTTTTCGACGACGCGATCGTTCTTCGACTCTTCCATGTCGATGAAGTCGATCACGATGAGGCCGGCGAGATCACGGAGACGCATCTGGCGGGCGGCTTCGTCAGCGGCTTCCAGATTGGTCTTGAACGCGGTCTGTTCGATGTTGCGTTCGCGCGTGGCGCGGCCCGAGTTCACGTCGATGGCGACGAGCGCTTCGGCCTGGTTGATGACGATATAGCCGCCGCTCTTCAGGTGAACGATCGGCGAGTAGATCGACTCAAGCTGCTTCTCGACGCCTTGCTTGGCGAAGATCGGCGTTGAGTCTTTCCAG
>CAYUOC010000099.1:0-4192 GCA_964446305.1 uncultured Terricaulis sp.
CGATGCGGGATATCGTACAGAATTAGAACAAAAGGGCAACAGAAAATGAACGCGGTCGCGCCCCGCGCGAAGCGATACACAAATTTACCCCCAGCCGCGGCAGCGCGCCATCCAAATCGGGGGAGTTTAAGAGAAAATTAGTTCTGGCCGCCGGCCAGGTCGGGGACGCCATCGGAGCCGCGATACTCCGGCGCCGTGTTCGGCGCTTGTGCGTAATACGGCATGTTCGGCGCGCGCACTTGCATGAACGAGACGACGCGGCGGACGCCCCCAACAACGCTGGCAATCTCTGCGGCGCGTTCGAGTTCGTGCTGCGAGCGGGCCGAACCCATCAGGTACACGTTGCCGTGGAAAGTCTCGATATTGACGTTGATCGCGCGCACCGCGGGGCTCGCGGCGAGGCGCGCGCGGATCTGAGCTGTAATCAGTTCATCCTGGGCGCTGCGTACAAAGCTAGAAGGCTCGCCGATCACCACTTCATTGTAGACATTATCAATCGTGCGGATGCTGCGCGCGATGGTCTCCGCCGCTTGGCGATGCTCAGCGGTTGGCGCGGTGCCTGAAAGAAGCAGGTTGCGATTGGCGACTTCGACGTCGACCTCCTGAAACGCCACGCTGTCGGCGGCCATCAGGCGCATCTTCACTTGCTGTGACGCTGAAGCATCGTCGATCCCCTCGCCGATCGTGCGATCCTGCGCGGCGTACACGCCGACGCTGGCGGCGGTGCCGAGAGCGGCGGTCATGCAGCCGCTCACGCTGAGCGAAGCGGCGGCGGCGAGGAGAAGGACAAATGCACGCATAATGCGCGGATTTTGCGCGCTGATCGTTTCGGCACACTTAAGATCAGGCGCGCGAACGCTCGTCAAACCAAGCGCCGCGTTCATGCCTCGGCAATAGACCTGAACCAACCACTACCAGATCAAAGCGGATCGGCGCCGACGTCAGCCGCCACCGGCCGGCGAGCGTTTGCGCGGCGCGCGCGATGCGCTGTTGCGCCATCGGCGTGACCGCATGGGCGCCAGCGTCATACGTCTTGCGCGCCTTCACTTCGACGATGACGAGAACGTTGTTCTTCCACGCCGCAACGTCGACTTCGCCATAGGGCGTGCGCAAGCGATGGCCGAGAATCCGATAACCTTTGCAAATCAGAAAGAGCATCGCGGTCCACTCCGCCGTGCGTCCGCGACGCTCGGCTTGCCGGCGGCTCACGCGCGGTCCTTTAGTTCGAGCGCGCGCGTGTAGGCGCGTTTGCGCGGCACGCCGAGATCGCGCGCGGCTTCGCTGGCGGCTTCCTTCACGCCGCGCGGCAGCGCCCGGAGCAGGAATGCATCGAGCGCCTCATCGCTCACCTCCCCCTTTGCCTCTGGCGGGCCGATGAGCACGACAATCTCGCCTTTCGGCGCGCCGGCTTCCGCATAGTGGGCCGCCAATTCCGCCAGCGGGGCGCGACGCGCCTCCTCGAACATCTTGGTGAGTTCGCGGGCGACGACCGCCGAGCGCGCGCCAAGCACCTCGCTCATGTCGGCCAGCGACTCCGCCAGGCGCGGGCCGGTTTCATAAAAGATCAGCGTCGCGTTGGCGTCCGCCACGTCGCCGATCGCTGCGCGGCGCGCGCCCTGTTTGGGTGGCAAGAAGCCGGCGAACAGGAAGCGGTCGGTTGGCAAGCCGGAGACGACGAGCCCCGCGAGCAACGCCGAAGCCCCGGGAATAGGAAACACACGGTGGCCCGCCTCGATCACGGCGCGCGCAAGTTTGAAGCCCGGGTCGGACACGAGCGGCGTACCCGCGTCCGAGATCAGCGCAACGCTTTCGCCCTTGGCCAGCGCGTCGAGGATCGTCTCGCGCATCGCTTCGGCGTTGTGCTCGTGATAGGCGCCGAGCTTGGGCTTCAGCCCATAGGCGTCCATCAGCTTCATGGCGACGCGCGTATCCTCGGCATAGACGCGGCTGGCTGTGGCCAAAATGTCGAGCGCTCTCAGCGTGATATCGCGGAGGTTCCCGATCGGCGTCGCCACCACATAAAGGCCCGCTTCCAGCGGTGGACTGGATTCGCGGGCGCCGATACGTTCGCGCGCATTCTTTTCGGGGTTCGACGAAGGGTTATTCATGGCTTCCGCCAAATCATCGGCGCGTACGCTCGCTGCGCCAAGCCTGAAGACGACGGTTGCGGTCAGCTTTGCGGCTTTAATGGCCGCCTGCGCCACCGCGCCGAGCCCAGGGCCAACGACCCCGCCACCCGGGCCCGGCCCGGTGACGACGCCCGACCAGCCCGTCCAGACCGCCGAAGGCGTGACGCCGCCGTTCATGCGCGGACGCGAGATCGTGCGGGTGGGCCTGCTGCTGCCCTTCTCGCTTCGCCCGCAGGACGCCGCCTCGCTCTACAATGCAGCCGAACTCGCGCTGTTCGAGCTAGGCAATGAGAACACGCTGCTGATCCCGCGCGACGCAGGCTCGACGGAAGCTTCCGCTAACGCCGCCGCCCGCGCGCTGATGACGGACGGCGCCGACATCATCGTTGGCCCGGTGCTGCGCGAGGGCGTGGCTGGCGCGGCTGGCGCGGCGTCTGCGCAGAACGTGCCGGTGATCGGATTCTCGTCCGACCGGACCGTGGGCGGCAACGGCGTCTATCTGCTTAGCTTCCAGCTTGAAGACGAAGTCTCGCGGCTTGTTTCGTACGCGGCGTCACAGAACATTCGCTCAATCGCGCTGCTGGCGCCGGCGAACGAGTACGGACGGCGCGTGGAAAGTGCGTTGCGCGCGGAAGCGCAGCGCAACGGCGTCACCGTCGTGACCTCGCAACTTTACAACCGCACCGATGCGGACGCGGCAACGGCGGCGCGCACGCTCGCCGCCGGCGCGGCGCCACAGGGCATCATCATCGCCGATAGCGGCTCGCCGCTGCGCGCGGTCGGCACGGCGCTGGTGCAAGCGGGCGTCGACACGCGGCAGGTGCGGTTGATGGGCACGAGCGTGTGGGCCGGCGAAGCCGAGCGCGAGCCTTCGCTCGCCGGCGGCTGGTATGTTGCGCCGGATCCGGGCGCACGCGTGGAGTTCGAAAACCGCTATCGCACCGCGTTCGGCGAAGCGCCGACGCGCCTGGCGAGCCTGGGCTATGACGCGGTTGCGCTTGCCGCGCTGCTTTCGCGCGATCGCGGCGTCAACGGCATTTCGCGCAGCTCAATCGAAAACAGCGAAGGCTTCGCGGGTTCTGACGGTCTCTTCCGCTTCAGTGCGAACGGCGCCATCGAGCGCGGGCTGGCCATCATGCAAGTCGGCCAGAGCACGAACGCCGTGCTCGACGCCGCGCCGCGCCGCTTCCGCAATAGCGGAACCTAGGACGCCAACTCGGCGACGATCCGGTTCGAAAGCAAACGGCCGCTTCGCGTCAAGCGAATGCGGCCGTTGTCTTGCGTCAGCATGCCTTGCTCCACCAGCCAGGCGAGCGCTTCGGCGTTGAGCGGCGCGCCGCGAAGCGTTTCGACGCACGCGAGTTCCACGCCCTCTTCGATGCGCAGGCCCATAAGCAGCACTTCGTCGGCGGATTCCTCCGCCGTCAGCCGCGCTTCCGTGATCCAGCCAAAGCCCCGCTCCTTTACCGCGTCGATGTAGTCCGCCGGCCGCAACTGCGCTTCGGTGGCGATGCGAACACCCTCGTGCGTCACGCGCCCATGCGCGCCAGGGCCGACGCCTATCCAGTCCTCACTATTCCAATAGAGGGCGTTGTGGCGCGAGCGCGCGGCGCTTGAGCGCGCGTGGTTCGAGATCTCGTAGGCGGGAAAACCGGCCGCGTCGCAGGCCGCTTGCGTCGCTTCGTAGAGCTCGGCTGAAAGATCGTCGCCCGGCGGGATGAGCTGCGCTCGTTCCACGCGGCGCGCGAAGGCGGTGCCTGGCTCAATGGTGAGTTGATAGAGCGAGACATGCTCTACAGGCAGCGTGAGCGCCTGTGCGAGTTCATCGCGCCACGCCTCCACGCCCTGCCCTTCGCGGGCGTAGATGAGATCGAGCGATACCCGTTGCCCCGTCGCGGCCGCGGCTTCCACCGCGCGCAGAGAGGCCGCCGCGTCGTGCTTGCGGCCGAGCGCTTTCAGCGCGCTGTCTTCGAAGGCTTGTGCGCCAACTGAGAAGCGATTGACGCCAGCGGCGGCCTGTTCGGCGTAGAGATGAGCGTCTTCTGGATTGGCCTCGATCGTGA
>CAYUOC010000099.1:4292-14040 GCA_964446305.1 uncultured Terricaulis sp.
GCGGCGGCCTGTTCGGCGTAGAGATGAGCGTCTTCTGGATTGGCCTCGATCGTGACCTCGCAATCGGCGCTGAGATTGAAAGCGCGGTTGGCGGCGGCAATGATCTGCTCGACCTCGGCGCCGCGCAACAATGATGGCGTGCCGCCGCCGAGAAAGAGGCTGACAACGTCGCGGCGGCCAAAGCGATGCGCATGCGCTTCGAGATCGATGGCGATTGCATCGAGGAGCGGCGCGTTATCAGCGCCGCGCGCGCGATAGACGTTGAAATCGCAATACGGGCAGATGGCGCTGCAATACGGCCAGTGCACATAGATGCCGGTCGCGCTCATTGGAGCGACGCGACAAGCTTCTCGAACGCCCGCGCGCGATGGGTCAGCGGCAGCTTCTCTTCGTGCGTCATTTCACCGAACGTGCGCGTCAGGCCTTGTGGCTCGAAAATCGGATCATAGCCGAACCCCTTGTCGCCGCGCGGAGGCCACACGATCACGCCGCGCGCCTCTCCTTCGAACACCTCGACGCTGCCGTCAGGCTGCGCGAGCGCCAGCGCACACACGAAGCGCGCGCTGCGATCATTGCCCTGCGCACTGAGCAAGTCCCAGACGCGCTGCATCGCCATGCCGAAATCCTTGTTCGGACCGGCCCAGCGCGCGGAATAGACGCCCGGATCCCCGCCGATCGCGAATACCTCAAGCCCCGAATCGTCGGCGAGCGCGGGAAGGCCAGATGCGGCGGCGGCCGCGCGCGCCTTGAGCGCGGCGTTGCCTGTGAAGGTGGTCTCGGTCTCTTCCGGCTCGGGCAGGCCCAGTTCCGCAGCCGAGACCGGCTCCAGCCCGAGCGGCCCCAGCAGGGCGGCGATCTCACGGACTTTTCCGGAATTATGGGAAGCGACAACTAGTCGGCCGGTCAGGCGGGGCATGGTTGCAACACTTGTTTGACTAGGGGCCGACCGGTCTATATCGTTTATCAATAAACTCGAGCTAGGCTCTGTCCGGGAAGAGGTTCCACGTCGCTATGAAGGCTCTCGGCAAAGGCTCAATCGCGTCGATTGTCCAGTTTGGGCTGTCGGTCGCCTGGATTGTCCTTTGGGTGCTGTTTATCGCCTGGGCGGCGGTCGCGGTGTCGTACCTGGTCTTCATTCTGCTCTCGAGCGTCGGGGTCATCGACGCCTCGACGATCCCCGCCATCGACAGCAACGAGAACCTTCACATCCACATCGAGGGCATCGATCCGGGCGCGTTGAGCGAACTCAAATGGACGGATTGGCACATTCTAGCGCCAGCGATCCTGGTCGGCGGCGTCACCATCGGCGGTTCGCTGGTCATCGTCGGGCGCCTGCGCCGCTTGTTCGATAGCTTCAGCACCGGCGACCCATTCCGCCGCGAAAACGCCACCCACCTCCGCGTGATCTGGATCACGATGGTGGCCATCGAAGTCTCGCGCTACGCGCTGCTCGCTTTGCTTGGCGTGATGTTCGGTGTGTTCGGCGCTCCTGAATCAGTCAGCAGCGCTTCCTTCAGCATCGACGGCGACAATTTCTCGAACTGGATGTCGATCCTCATCGTGATCGTTCTGGCTGAAGTCTTCCGCGAAGGCGCACGCCTCAAGGAAGAGCAGGAGCTGACGATCTGATGGCGATCCGCGTCACCCTCGACCGCATCCTCTTGGATCGCCGCATGTCGCTGACCGACCTCAGCGAGAAAGTCGGCGTGACGCTGGCGAATTTGTCGATCCTGAAAACAGGGAAGGCAAAAGCCATCCGCTTCTCGACACTGAACGCACTCTGCCGCGTGCTGGACTGTCAGCCCGGCGAAATCTTGACGTATGAACCGAGCGAAGACGATGCGCTCGAAGAAGCCGCGGATCAGGCGGCCGAATAAGGCGCGCCGATCTCGAAGCGGAAGCTCTCGTTCTCTTCATCGCTCAATTCGTTGGCCGTGATGTAATCAGCTTCGCCGAACAGCGCGAACTCGCGGCCATTGGCGTCGAAAACGTAACCAACATCGACCCGATACGGGTTGGTCATGACGAGCCGGCGCGGGTTTGAAAGCGTCGCGCCAATGAGCCACGGCAGATCGATATCTTCACTCGACCAGTCACGCTCGATCGCCGCGAATGTATCCGGCTCCTCGGCGCGGAGGTGGCCGTAAGCGCTTTCGAGCAATGTCCCGGCGCCGACGCTGATATCGGTCGCGCCCTCGAAGCCGACATCGACGCTGAACACGGCGCCGTTGGCGAAGGTAATTTCGATGGGATCATCGCCCTCGAACGGCGGATAGCCCACGCGTGCAATCCGCTTGATCGCGCCGGCGTTGATCAGTTGTTCGATCATCGCTCAGCCAACAGCGGCGCGCTGCTTCTCAAACAAGATGCCGCAGCCGAGTTTGGCCAGGCGCATCAGCTCGGCGAATTCCTCATCGCTGAACGGGCGCTTCTCGCCGGTGGCTTGCAGCTCGATCATCCGGCCATCGCCGGAGAGGATGAAGTTGGCGTCGACTTCGGCGCTGGAATCTTCGGCGTAATCGATGTCAAGCACCGGCGCGCCGTCGAACACGCCACACGAGATTGCGGCGACTTGTCCGGTGATCGGGCTCTCCTTGATGACCTTTTCGTCGACCAGATACTTGCACGCCCGCGCCATCGCGACCCAGGCGCCGGTGATAGCCGCTGTACGCGTGCCGCCGTCAGCCTGGATAACATCGCAATCGAGCGTGATGGTGCGATCACCGAGCAACTTCAGATCAACGACCGAACGGAGCGAGCGGCCGATCAGACGCTGAATCTCTTGCGTGCGCCCCGATTGCTTGCCTTGCGCGGCTTCACGCCGCCCGCGCGTGTGCGTGGCGCGCGGCAGCATGCCGTACTCGCCGGTGACCCAGCCGCGGCCCTGACCTTTGAGCCAGCCGGGAACGCCCTGCTCCACGCTCGCGGTGCACAGCACATGCGTTTGGCCAAAGCGCGCGAGGCACGAGCCTTCGGCGTAACGCGAGACGCCGATTTCGAGCGTGACGTCGCGCAATTGATCGGGCGCGCGGCCTGAGGGACGCATGGAAACTCCTAGATGATTTGTGCTGCGCTCATGAACGAAGAGCGCGGGCGCGTCTAGGCGGCGCAGCGCAATGTCAGCTGGCGCGTGCGGCGATTGACGCTGATTGAGGAACAACCGGCCTGCAGCAAAGCTTGGCGCCCAAGCGTGAGCGTCGGCGGCGTGTCGCTGGCTTCGCCCTCCGCGATGATGGCGTCTTCCTCAAGCGCGCCGAGCAATGGCGAGATGGTGCGCGCGAACGCCGGCCCCAGCGCGAGGCCATGGACGGTAAGCTCGGTCGATACCGGTTGCATCAAGGTCGAGAGACCAAGAATGAGCGGCCTCTCGGCGAGCTCGCCGGCGGCAGGGATGGCGCCGCTCCGGTCGAACAAGCGCGCCGCCGGACGATTGAAGATGCTGGCGTCGTTGGCGACATCGAAGACGAGACGCAGCGATTGGCCGCCGACATCGGCCTGCGCATACCAGAGGTCAGGGTTTTCCAGCGGCATGACGATATCGCGCGTGCTTGCGGCGTCGCTGGCGAGACGAAGCGTCACGATATCGTACGGCAGCGACCCTGGACCGATGACGCCATCAGCGCGCGCGGTAACCGGCACGGCGAAGATGCCCGCGAAGTTGCGCGCCGTGCGTTCGCCGAAGCGAATGTTCGGCCGGGCGATGCGGCCGTCCATGCTGCCGCCACCATCGACACCGACGCGCACTTGCGCGAACGGCAAACGGCGCACGCGCAGGCGCTCCGCCGCCGGTGTCGATAGCACCAGCATGTCCGGCATGCGTGGATCGACTTCGAGGCGAACGGGGCGATTGTTGATTTGCGCATCGATAATGGCGACCGGCGCGACATCGAGCGTGATCGAGGTCTGCGCCAGCGCCGGCGTGGCCAGGCAGAGGGTGGCCAACAGAACAAAGGTTCGGAGCAACATGGCCGCCTAGTCGATGGGGAACCTGGCGAAATCAAGGTTCCTCTATCGCAAAGTTTGGCGTTGTTCGGCCATATCGGCCAAACACTTCTATAAGTCCGATGCGGTATCGGAAAGTTCGGGCAGGTTTGGGCGAGTCGGCCTAAGAGCGTTCATAGTTCATTATAGGATTGTTTGGCCAGCACGGCCTAACTTGCCCAAACAAAGATATGAAAGCCACCCACAACCCCTACAACCCCGGCGCCGGGGTCCCTCCCCCGGAACTGGCTGGGCGCGATCATCTGGTTGAAATCGCCCGCGTCGCCATCGCCCGCGCCAAGGCCGGCCGCCCGGCGAAGAGCGCAATCATGCTGGGGCTGCGTGGCGTCGGCAAAACCGTCCTGCTCAACGCCTTCGAAGCCATCGCCGAAGAAGAAGGCTGCCAAACCGCGCTGATTGAAATTGATCCGAGCACGCCGCTCGCCCAACAGCTCGCGCCGCAGATGCAGCACATCCTGCATCGTCTCGATCGCATGAAGAAGGCCGGCGCCGAGTTGCAGAAAGCATTCGGCGCGTTGCGCGCCTTCGCCAGCATGTTCAAGGCGACTGTCGGCGATGTCGATTTCGGTTTCGCCGTCACGCCCGCGACCGGCGATCTCTCGATCGATCTCACGGATCTTTTGGTTGCGATCGCCGATGCGGCGAAGAAACGCGATACAGCGGTGATCCTGCTGATCGACGAAATTCAGTACCTGCAGAAAGACGATCTGAGCGCGCTGATCATGGCGATGCACAAATTGGCGCAACGCCAATTGCCGCTGCTACTGTTCGGCGGCGGCCTGCCGCAACTGGCGAAACTGGCGGGCGATGCGAAATCCTATGCGGAGCGCCTGTTTGACTATCCCCCGATCGGACCGCTCGACGACGCCGGCGCCAAGCTGGCGCTTTCCGCCCCAGCCGAACGTGAGGGCGTCAAGTATGCGAAAGACGCGCTGGACTACGTTGTCGCTCAGACCGGCGGTTATCCCTTCTTCCTGCAGGTTTGGGGTTCGCATTGCTGGGACGCCGCGCAGAAATCGCCCATCACGTTGGCCGACGCAAAGCGCGCGAGCGAGACCGCGATTGCTGCTCTCGACGAAGGCATCTTCAAGGTGCGCTTGGCGCGCCTGACCGAACGCCAAAAATCCTATGCCCGCGCCATGGCCGAGTTTGGCGCCGAGCCGGTGAACTCATCTGATGTCGCCAACGCACTGGGACTAAGCCTCAGCCAGGCGGCGCCGATCCGCGACGAGCTGATCAAGAAAGGCATGGCCTATTCGCCGGAGCGCGGGCTGATCGGCTTCACGGTGCCGAAATTTGACGAATACATGCGCCGCGCCATGCCTGCGTCGAAGCGCAAAGCCGCCAAGTCATAGGCGCGGGTTGCGCCCTGGCGCGCGTTCGCTACCTAGAGCCCCGAATGGCGCAACCGCCCTCCTCCGACCTCTCCTCGCTCGACGCCCGGGCGCGTGAGATTTTCCGCGAGATCGTCGAGTCCTATCTGACGACCGGCGAGCCGGTGGGCTCGCGCACGCTGTCGAAGCTCGGCGGTATGGGCCTCTCGCCCGCCTCGATCCGCAACACCATGGCCGACCTCGCCGGCCTGGGCCTGCTCGAAGCGCCGCATGCCATGGCCGGGCGGCTGCCGACGCAATTGGGCCTGCGCTTCTTCGTCGATAGTCTGCTTCAGCTTGGCGACGTCCCGCCGGACGAGAAGCGCGAGATCGACGCGCGCATCGCCGCGGCTGGATCGAACCCACAAGACGTGATGGGCGCGGCGTCCGATTTGCTCTCTGGCCTCGCCGGCGGCGCGGGCCTAGTCGTGACGCCCGAGCGTGACGCACCGGTTCGGCACGCGGAGATCGTCGGCATCGGGCCGGGCCAGGCGCTGCTTGTGCTCGTGTTCGAAGATAATCAGGTCGAAAACCGCATCATCAACACGCCCGCCGATCTGGCGCCGAGCGCGTTGAGCGAAGCCGCCAACTATCTCAATGCGCGCTTCAAGGGGCGTACGCTTTCCGAGGCGCGCGCGGCGGCGGCGGAAGCCTTGACGCGAGATCGTGCCGCCTTGGATCAGGCGGCGGCGGGCCTCGTCGAGAAAGGCCTGGTCGAGTGGTCGGGTGAGGATCCAACGCTTGGCCGCTCGTTGATCGTTCGCGGGCGCGGGAACTTGCTGCAGGATCAACAGGCGATCGCGGACTTAGAACGCGCGCGAAAGCTGTTCGATGACCTGGAAAAAACCCGCGAACTCATTCAGGTGCTCGATCTCGCCAAGGTTGGGGACGCGGTTCGCGTATTCATTGGCTCAGAAAACCCGCTATTTTCATTGTCGGGGTCGAGTCTGATCGTCGCGCCCTATATGAACGCGGAACGGAAGGTCGTCGGGGCCTTGGGCGTGATCGGCCCTACCCGGCTCAATTATGCACGGGTTATTCCCGTGGTGGATTATACCGCGCGTGTTGTCGGCAGAGTGCTCGACGGACGCGGCGAACGATGAGGATGGAATGACGGACGAAGCCAATCCCCAACAACCTGAAACCGAAGCCACACCCGATCCGGCAGGCGAGGCGTTCGATGTCGCGACTCTGCAAGCCGAGTTGGCGAAAGCCAAGGACGACATGTTGCGCGCGCTGGCCGACGCCGAGAACACCCGCCGCCGGGCTGAGCGCCAAGCTGTTGAAGCGCGCGCCTATGCCATCGATCGCTTCGCGCAGGATTTGCTCCCGATCGCCGATACGCTTGAGCGGGCGCTGATGGCGGCGCCGCGCGACGATCTCGACGAAGGCTTCCGCAATCTGCTGACCGGCGTCGAACTGACCGAGCGCTCGTTGGTTGACGCGTTCGCGCGTCACGGTCTGAAGCGCATCGGCGCGCGTGGCGAGGCGTTCGACCCGAAAGTGCACCAGGCCGTCGCGCAAGCGCCGGGCGATCAGCCCGCGGGCACCGTCCAAGAGGTGCTGCAGTCCGGCTACGTCCTGGGTGACCGTACGTTACGCGCGGCCATGGTGCTCGTCTCGACCGGCCCCGCCGACGCACCCCCTGCCCACACCGTCGACATCAAAGTCTAAAACGGCGCTTTTCCTCGCGCTTCGGCGCGTTGCCAGCTATGCCAAACGCAGCAATCGCTCTGCGTCGATGCGGGTCGATATGAGCGAAAAGGCTGGAATTCGCCCGAATTCCGCTTTGCGTCTGACATGACGGATTGTTAACCATGTCCGTCAGTGAATTGAGGGGAGACCAAGAAATGCGTGGAAAGCTTTTGTTTGGCGCGGCCGTGGCTGCGCTGATGGCGTTTGGTCTCTCTCCAGCTTCGGCGCAGACAGCCGATCAGCCGGGCGATGCGTCGACCACCTCCACGCTCACCGACAGCGTTGACGGCGAGATCTCTCCGGCCGGCGACACCGATTGGTATCGCCTGCAGGTCGAGACCGGCCGGCGCTACAATCTGGCGCTCGTTGGGCTCGAGAACGCCGAAGGCCAAGCCGTCGATCCGATGCTCAGCGTCTACGATGCGGAGGGCAACCAGCTCGCGTTCAATGACGATGCGAACGGCACGCTGAACTCGGCGCTCCGTTACACGCCCCAGACCAGCGGCGTCGTCTACGTTGAAGCACGCGCGTTCAGCAGCGAAGCGACGGGCGCCTATCGCCTCGGTGTTTCGTCCGAGGAAGTGCCGCCGGATGACGCCGGCAATGACGCCAACACGCGGTCGCGCGCCGCGGCGGGCCGCACGACCAACGGCAACATCGAATATGAAGGCGATGTCGATTGGTATCGCTTCGCAGCGCGCACCGGCAATCGCTATCGCATCACGCTTGCAGGCGCAGGCGAAGGCGGCCTCGGCGATCCCCTGCTCCGCGTTATCGACGGTGAAGGCAACGATCTTGCATTCAATGACGACAGCGACGGTTCACTGAATTCCGCGCTCGAATTCATTCCGGCCGGCAACGGCGACGTGTTCATCGAAGCGCGCGGCTACGGCGACAGCTACACCGGAGGTTACGCGCTCAACATCACGTCCGAGCGTCTGCCGCGTGACAATATCGGCAACTCGACCTCGACCGGCGGCCGCATCAGCACCGGCCAAAACATCGAAGGCTCTCTCGATTTCCCGAGCGATACCGATTGGTATCGTATCCGCCTGACCGAAGGTCAGTCTTATCGCTTCACGCTGAACGCGTCGGGCGACACGCCGATCGGCGATCCGCTGCTCCGCCTGTACGATTCACGCGGCGCGGAGGTCGCGGTGGATGACGACGGCGGCGATGGCCTCAACTCCTATCTTGAGTTCAGTGCGCCGAGCACCGGCAATTACTACGTCGAGGCAACGTCATTCGGCGGCCAAGACACCGGCGGCTACACGCTCACCGCGCGCGACGGCGACGTTCCGGCCGATGCGAGCACGGATGTCGGCCTCAGCGCTGAAGGCGATTACCGCGAAGGCACGCTCTCGCCTGCCGGCGACCGCGATTGGTATCGTCTGGATCTCGCCGAAGGCCAAGCCGTGCGCATCGGACTCTCCGCCACCGGCACGCCGGACAGCATTGGCGATCCGATGCTGGTTCTGTACGGCGCGGATGGCGCGGAGCTGGCGCGCGACGATGACGGCGGCGAAGGCCTCAACTCCTGGCTTGAGTTTCAGGCGACGACCGCCGGCGCGTACTTCATCGAGGCGCGCGGCTTCACCGACGACGCAGCCGGACGCTACGCGATCACGTTGGTCCCGGGTGAAATCGGCAACAGCTACGACACCGCTGAAGTGCTGCAGGCCAACGGCGATGCGCGCATGAGCTTCGTCGGCGCGGCGGGCGATGTGGACTGGTTTGCGATCGAGTTGGTCGAAGGCCGCCCCTATCGCTTCAATCTGGAAGGCCTCGAGCCAGACGCGCTCGCGGATCCGATGCTGACGCTCTACGATTCCACTGGCACGCAAGTGGCGGCGGATGACGATGGCGGCCGCGGCTTGAACTCGTACCTCTACTTCGCCTCACCGACGGGCGGCACCTACTTCGCGGCGGTATCTTCGTTTGATGGCGAAAGCACCGGCCGTTACGCGCTGCGCGCCGTCGATACGGATGTGCCGGGCCACGCCTACACGGACGAACTGCTCGACGCGAACGACGACAGCCGCGTCAGCCGCATCGAAATGGTCGGCGACCTCGATGTCTATCGCGTCACGCTTGAAGCCGGCGTCAGCTATGAGATCCAGGTCAACGGCACGGGCGCGACTCCCCTCGCCGATCCATTCGTCGCCCTGATCCAGGAAGTCATGATGGATCACCATCACGGCGAAGGGCCGGACGCGGCGATGATCCGGGATGGCGGCACGCGGGTGGCCTCAGACGACGATAGCGGCCCCGGCTTGGATGCGCGCCTGCGCTTCCGTCCGGAAGCCTCAGGCGACTTCCTCATCCAGGTCAGCGGTCTCTCGAACACGACCGGCGACTACGAGGTGAAGATCGTGCGCCAATAAGCGGAAACGCTTAAAGGGGACGCATGGGCGGCGGCGCTGGACAAGAGCGCCGCCCCTTTCTTTTTGCCCATCTCCTCCTTGGAGGAGGACCAACGAAACCTAGCTGAGGTTCGAGGCGCGCTCGCCGCCTTGGCGCTCGAGCATCCAGCCAGGATATTCCGGCCGCAGCTTCGACACGTCATCGAGGCGCTTCAGATCATCGCTTGAGAGTTCGACGCTCGCGGCCGCGAGATTGTCGGCAAGCTGCGCTTCCGTCTTCGCGCCGATGATGACGCTGGTGACGTGCTTTTGGTG
>CAYUOC010000100.1:0-4144 GCA_964446305.1 uncultured Terricaulis sp.
TGCTGTTGCGCCACAGGAAATCATCGCGGCCGTCGCTATCGAAATCGCCGATACCTGCCAAATTCCATTCCGCACTGAGAGTAGCAATGCCGCCGCCAGATGCGAGGGCCCCGGACGCACTTGTTTCCCACGAATAGACGAGGCCACTCGAGGTATTGCGCCACACAATATCGTCGCGCAGATCGCCGTTGAGGTCTGCAACCCCGAGGAACGACCATTCGGCGCCGAGGCTAGCGAGACTTTGCGCTGAGCTGATCGCAGAGCCGTTCATCTGCCACGACAAGACTTGGCCGGTGGATTGACGCCACACGACATCGTCGCGTCCATCGCCGTTGAAATCGCCAATCCCGAGCGCTGTCCAATCCGAAGGTAAGACGCTGGCGATGTAGCTGCCGCTCTGCAGCGTAGTTCCCAACACGCTCCAGCTAACCACCGCGCCGTTGACGCCATGGAATAACACATCGCTGGTGCCGTCGCCACTGAATGTCGCGAAGGCGCGATCAAGGAACACGTCGCGATCGGTGAAGTCGAGATACTCCACCGAAGTGAGCGTGTCGTTGCCTTCGCCAGTGACAGTCCAGGTGCCGTTTGGATTGCGTGTCCAGGTAGCCGACGTCGAGGCGATCGCATAACCGGCAGTGTCAATGCCGTCGCCGCCGCCGAGCTGGTCGTTACCGCCATTACCGACGAGTCGATCGTTGCCGGCGAGACCTTGCAGGCTGTTCACCGCGCTGTTGCCGACCATCACATTGTTCAGCGCATTGCCGGTGCCGTGCCGTTCGAGCGCGCCGACGATCGTCAGGTTCTCGACGTTGGCGAGGAGCTGATAAGTCTGCGTCGAAATCACGGTGTCGGCGCCGGCGCTCACGCCTTCCGTCACCACATCGCTGCTGTTGTCGACATAGTAGGTGTCGTCGCCGAGGCCGCCCGCCATGTTGTCGATGCCGGCGCCGCCATCCAGGATGTTGTTGGCGTCGTTGCCGATCAGCGTATCGGCGCCGCTGCCGGTCGTCGCATTTTCGATCAGAACGCCGTTGGCGATGGTGAAGCCGCCGTGCACGCCCTGCACAAACGAGACATAGCCGCCGCCGCCGACCGCGTTGAGCAGCGTCGCCGCGCGAAGATCGATCGTCGCGTTGCCCGCGCCCGCATAGCTAATGCTGTCGGTCCCGCCGACATCCCAAATGGCGCGATAGGCCGAGTGCGCCAGCGCCAGCGTATAGGCGGTGTTGCCGGCATTGGTCGTATTGTTCACGCCATAGCGCTGCTGCATCAGGGCGATGTCGAGCGCCATCGGCGTCGCTTGGCCGCCGACGAGGTTGTTGGGCGGCCCGCCGAAGCCCGACGAACGCCAGCCGTCATTGTACGTCATCGTCGTGAAGACGCCCTGGTTCAGGTTGAACGTACCAAGCGAGTCGAACGGACCGGTGACACCCTGCATGACTTCGCTGTTGTCGGGACCGTAGTCTTCAGCGCCATTGTCGTGCGGGTGCGCCATGCCGAGGCCGTGGCCGGCTTCGTGGATGATCGTCACCCAGCTGTTGCCGCCTGGCGTGAGGCCGGCGGTGAAATCGGCGACGTTCGGATCGAACGCCGAGTAATTGCTGCCGACGGCGAAGTAACCGAGTGTGTTGCCCGGCAGATCAGCCAAGCTGAAAATCCAGGTCGCTGCCCCCTGCGACGGCGCCACACTGAACGTGAGCGGCGTCACGGCCGAGTAGGTGCCCAGTGCGGCCATCACCGCGTCGATCTCAGGCTGCGTCCAGTTGCGAACAACCGCATCGCCCGACGGGTTCGTATATCCGGTCGTCGCAAACCAAATCGAGATCGACGTGGTCGGCATCGTGAAATGGTAGTCGATCGCGTCCAGCGGGCTTGCCGGCGCGCTCGTCACGGCGCTGAGTGAGTAGCTGCCGGTGAGCGTCGGCGTGCCTTCACCCGGATCTGGCTCCCAGGCGCGCGCGTTGATGTAATAAGTGCCGCTCTCGGTCGCCGTCCAACGGATGGTGGCGTTGTACATGTCGCCGAAGTCGTCATCGAAGCCGATGATCGTGCCGGAGGCGTTGCGGATTTCCAGGTAGGCGTCGCTGAGCGTGCCGGCCACCATCGAGAAGGTGTAGCTCTGACCAGCGACCAGCGTGACCGCGTACCAGTCGTCATCGCCAGCTGCGTTGATCCAGCCGTTCGTGGAGGAGCCGATTGCGAGCGCGACGGCGCTGCCAGTCGTGCTGCCGACGCTGTCCACGCCGGAGGTTTCGTCGAATTGGAGTCCGCCGCCGTCGGTGCGGTTATCCTCGCCTTGCGGTGAGGTCGTATCGATATTGATGAGCTTGCGCTCGATACTCGTCAGACAGCCGGGGCAGCCGCAGGCCGCGAGCGATGTAAGGGTGTCAGGGCCAGTCGTGACGCTGAAGGACCTGTGACCTTCGGTGATCCCGAACTCGCGCGGACCTGATCCCCAAATGTCGCTCGAAAGCCGCATGCTGAACCCCCTGAATTAGAAGAGGATCGGTAGCGTGAATTTCGGAGGCGGCCAAGGGTGCTCCGCCCGGGAACAGCTCAAAATGGCGGCTAAGATCAGCCGCCCGGATCGCCGATGAAGACGTTCATCTCATCGGTCAGGTGGATGCCGAACCGCTCGGTAATCAGCTGCCCCTGAATGAACTCAAAGCCAGGCAGGGTGAGGGTGACATCGATTTCCTGCGCCAGATCCCGGCCCGTCGCGTTGTTGATGATGATGTTCTGCAACGAGCCTTCCGCGATGTTGTGAACGAGGGCGGTGACGCCCGTCTCATCCTCGATCACCACGCCGCCAGCGTTTTCGAGCCCATTCAGCCCAAGAGCGGTAAGCTGGTCCGGTGTCATATCGGCAATGTTCTGCCCGACGCCGCCCACGGTTTCTTCGACGAACGCGCCGACATCGGTCCAGGTCAGCGTCGTCACCAAGGCTGGAATGCCATTGACCAGGGTGGTCACCGTTGCGCCGAAATTGACATTGAGACCGGCGATCTCGAAGCCGCCACGGTGGCTGTCCATGTCCTCGGCGCTCATCACCTCAATGTTATCGCCCCAGCCTTCTTCGGCCCGTGCCGGCGACGCCAGCAGGGCCATGAATACGCCGCTGAGGAGAATGGCGCGCATTGTCACGAACCGGGAACCGGCGGCGTGATGGGCGTGATCTGATAGAGTTCGCGGAAGCCCAAGGTCAGGTCTGTGGCTGAAATCGGCTGCTGCGCCATGTTCAGCGGCGCGCGCGACCACGGGCGCCATTCCTCGGCGCGGTTGTAGGCGGGAGCCGGCCAGCCTTGCGGCGTTTGTCGGATCGCCAGCACGACACCGTTCCAAATCTCTTCGAACTCGGCGCGCGAGTAGGTTTGCAGGCCGAATGTCGGATCGCCAACCAGAACGCGGTCGGCGCTGACGCCTTTGACCACCACAAAGTGCCGGTAGTTGTTGTGCGTGATCAGCGCGATCGCCGGTACGTCAAGCGTCGCCAGGCGATCGAGCGAAAGCCGCAAGCCGTCGGCGCGGAAGCCGCGCGTTTCCAGATACGTCCGCATGTCGAGCATCGAGAAGCCGACAGAGCGAATGCGCGCCTGATCGCCGCGCTGATACATGGATTGAAACACTTCGCTTTCGCTGACCGTCAGGCCGTAGTGAAAGCGCAGCATGGTCGCGACCGCGGCCGAGCCGCAGCTGTAATCGTATTGCTGCCGCACCACCGTGCGGAACGGAATATCGCGCCAGCTCGTCACTGAAATCGTGTAGCTGCCGCCGCCTTCGCCGTGCGTGCGCACTTGCGCATCAGCGGGCGTGGCGAGGCACATCGCGGCGAGCGCCGCGCTGAGCGCAACGCCGCCCCGCTTGATGCGGGACGGCGCGCTCAAAAAGGTGTCCGCTTTACCGATCATGATCCCGGCGTCGGCGGCGTCAGCACGACGGAAACGTTCATGCTGGATTGAAGGTTGTTGTTGTGTCCGGTGTTGATCACGAAATTGCCGATCCCGTCATAGCCGGAGAAAGCGCCCGACCCGAGGTTCACTTGCCCGGAGCTGACGGTATCGCCAGTCACCGAATTGCCCGTGTTCGTCGCGGTCAGAACTTGTCCCGTATCGATCACCACCTCGATGCCCGTCCCTCCAGC
>CAYUOC010000100.1:4244-13405 GCA_964446305.1 uncultured Terricaulis sp.
ATTGGCGTTGGCGCCAACGGCGGTCGCCGCTTGGTTTGCCGAGCCCATACCGGTGTTCATGCTGGCCGTGTTGATGCCGCCAAAGTTGGCGAACGCACCGTTGTCCATCGAGATGGAGCCGGTGGTGATTTCACCTTCCTTGAAGCCTTCGGCATCGATTTCGATGTCGGTCACGAGAGCGCCGAGCTCCATCGACGTCACAACCATCGTGGTCGATGAGTTGTCCGTGTTGTAGCTGTGGTCGACGTCCGTGTTGTTCGAGTCTTCCACCCGCACCGAATTGTCGGTGTTGAAGGAGTCGTCGTTGTCGACGGAGTTGTCGGTGTTGAACGAGTCTTCGTTCTCGACGGAGTTGTCAGTGTTGAACGAGTCGTCATTCTCGACGGAGTTGTCGTTGCCCGAGTCGGCGACGCTGACGTCGAGGTGCGTCGAGTTGTCTGAGTTGTCGGTGTTCACCGAGTTATCGTTGCCATTATTCGAAAAATTGCCATTGCCTGAGTCGGCAACGTCAACATTTGTCGAATTGTTGGAGTTGTCTGTGTTGACCGAGTTATCGTTGCCTGAGTCAGCGACGGCGACGTTTGTCGAATTGTTCGAGTTATCGGTATTTACCGAATCGTCAGAGTTGAACGACCCGTCATTGTCGTCGCCCGCTTGGCGCCAGTCGGCGCCCTCGTATTCGTTGGATTGCGTGCTCGTCTGATCGCCACCGATCAGATAGTTGCGATCGCCATCGATGGAATGGCTGTTGCCCGCGTCGTCCACCGCCAAATCAAGATTCGTTGAATTATCTGAATTATCGGTGTTGACGGAATTGTCATTGCCTGAGTCGGCAATGGCGACGTCCACGTTCGTCGAATTGTCCGAGTTGTCGGTGTTGGTCGAATTGTCAACGCCGTTGCCCGAAAAGTTGCCGTTGCCGCTGTCGGCTACATCAACGTTCGTCGAAGCATCGGTATGATCACCATTGCCCGAGAAGTTGCCGTTGCCGCTGTCGGCGACATCAACGTTTGTCGAGGCGTCGGTGTGATCACCATTGCCCGAAAAGTTTCCGTTGCCACTGTCGGCAACATGGGTCGAATTGTCGGAATTGTCGTTACCCGAGTCGGAAATCGCCACGTTCGTCGAATTGTCCGAGTTGTCGGTATTGACGGAATTGTCGTTCCCGCTGTCGGCTACAGCGACATTAGTGGAGTCATCCGAGTTATCGGTGGCAGTCAGCGTGGCGGTGTTGGTCGAGTTGTCAGCGCCGTTGCCCGAGAAGTTGCCGTTGCCGCTGTCGGCCACGTCAACGTTCGTTGAACTGTCGGAGTGGTCTCCGTTGCCAGAGAAGTTGCCGTTGCCCGAATCCGTCAAGTTCGTGGAGTCGTCCGAATTGTCGGTCGCCGTAAACGTCGCAGTGTTCGTCGAGTTGTCGTTGCCACTGTCGGCGATGTTCACATTAGTCGAGTCATCCGAATTATCGGTGGCAGTCAGCGTGGCGGTGTTGGTCGAGTTGTCAGCGCCGTTGCCCGAGAAGTTGCCGTTGCCGCTGTCGGCCACGTCAACATTGGTCGAGCTGTCGGAGTGGTCTCCGTTGCCCGAGAAATTGCCGTTGCCGCTGTCAGCGACATCGACGTCGGTCGAATTGTCCGAGTTGTCGGTCGCCGCAAACGTCGCCGAGTTGGTCGAATTGTCGACGCCGTTACCGGAGAAGTTGCCGTTGCCGCTGTCAGCGACATCGACGTTGGTCGAATTATCCGAGTTGTCGGTCGCCGCAAACGTCGCCGAGCTGGTCGAGTTGTCGATGCCGTTACCGGAGAAGTTGCCATTGCCACTGTCAGCAACGTCCACATTGGTGGAATTGTCGTCGCCATTGCCAGAGAAGTTGCCATTGCCGCTGTCATCGACATTGACGGCTGTGGCGTTGCTGTCGTCGTAAGCGACGGCGTTACCGTCATCCATGCCCGGCGCGTCGGCCCAAGCGGCTGGCGCGAACGCCAAACCCAGGGCGACGGCGCACACCGAGCTCAAGAGCTTAAGTTGCATTTTCAAGTACCTCCGTACGCAAATGAAGCCGGACGTCCCCAATTGGTTAATATTCGAGGTGGATCGGCCAGCTCAGTGAAGTTACGGAGCGGTCTCAAATGATCATGGTAAAACAACTGAGATGAGAAATACTGCATTTTATCTTGGTTAATTCGCAATATTTGGGGGGAAATACCCAAGACCTGTCGCGAATTCAGAGAGGAGGCAAGGTTAATGCTTCAGAGCTTGCCGATGCATTTTCCCGGTTTCGAGAAAGCTCTGGTGGTGATGACCGATGCGCGCTCGCCACATTATTTGTTGCAATTCTTCGGCCTATGGCATCGGTTGCGAAGAGAGGGTATCGAAGGCGCATTGCGGTTCTGGGGAGGGGGTCTCGGCAAGATGGCGGTTTTTGCGTTGCGCCGTGCTGAGGGGCAGTTTGACTCCGTCGCGCTGAAGAATTTTTTCTCCGGAAAGCGCGTTCTGATCACAGGCGCCGCCGGTAGTGTCGGAAGCGCGCTTGCATTGAGACTCGCCGACCTCAGCTGCGACCATCTGGCGTTGCTCGACCAGTTTGATCACGGATTGTTGGAAATCGTCGAAACTGTGAAGCGCAACGCCCCGGCGCTGGAGATTTCCGAGGCGCTTTGCGACGTTCGCGATGAGGGCCGTCTTCAGGGCTGGATGCGCCGCGTGGAGCCCGATGTAGTGATCCATGCTGCAGCACTGAAACATGTGCACATGGGTGAGCGTCATCCTGTCGAATGCGTGCTCACCAACCTTGTGGGTGTTCGAAACGCGGTTACGGCGGCGTCAAACGCAGGCGCATCGCAGTTTGTGCTGATTTCATCCGACAAAGCCGCTGCACCAACCTGCGTCATGGGTGCGACGAAGCGTTTAGCCGAACTCTTTCTCCACGGCTTCCCGCTGGAGCGGCAAACGAAAATGAAGACGAAGTCGGTGCGCTTCGGAAATGTGCTTGGGTCGCAGGGTTCAGTTTTGCCGCGCTTCGCCGCACAGATCGAGGCGGGCGGGCCTCTCGAAGTTACACATCCCGACATGGAGCGCTTCTTCATGTCGTCCGACGAAGCTGTGGGCCTTATCTTGAGCGTCACCGGACTTGAGCTCCGGCAAGGCGGCTATTTCATGGAAATGGGCGACCCTGTCTCTATTCTGGATTTGGGGCGCGAACTCATCGGCAAGTCCGGTAAGGACATTGACGTCTCGTTCACTGGCCTCCGCCCCGGGGAGAAACTGAGTGAGCAATTGACCGATGACTATGACAGTATCGCGCCATCGAGATTGCCGAATGTGTTCCACATCACGCCAACTCGCCCCGACGCCTACCTCACCTCGGCCGATGTTGCGCACCTAGAGACAGTTGCGCGGACCATGGAGAACGCCATCGTCCGCCAGCGTGTGTTCGCGCATTTGGATGAGCGTCTGGGCCGCACGGAACGCGCGGTCGGCTAGTGGCCTTCGAAGGCGCAGAGCGCCTCGGCCTGCAGCCCTAGCTCTCGCAGTTTCCGCATCCCGCCGAGTTCCGGCAGGTCGATGACGAAGCTTGCGCCGACGACCGTAGCGCCAAGTCCTTCGATCAGTTTCACCGCCGCTAGTGCGGTGCCGCCCGTGGCGATCAGATCGTCGATGATCAGCACCTTCTCGCCAGCCGCCAGCGCGTCCTCGTGCATCTCGACGGAATCGACACCGTATTCGAGCTGGTATTCCTGGCGCAGCGTGCGCCACGGCAGCTTGCCCTTCTTCCGCACCGGCGCGAAGCCGACCGCAAGCTGATGCGCCACCGCGCCGCCAAGCACGAAGCCGCGCGCCTCGATTCCGGCCACCTTGTCGATGCCCGCACCAACATAGGGTTCCACCAGCCGGTCGATCGCCACGCGCAGCGCGCGCGGATTGCCGAGCAGGGTGGTGATATCGCGAAACATCACGCCGGGCTTCGGATAGTCCGGAATCGTGCGGATCGCGTCTCTGAGGTCCATGCGCGGCTCTCCCGCGCCGGGCGTCAGTAGCCGCGCCCGGTCGCGGTATCGAGTGTGAGGGCGCCCGTCGCCGCCAGCAAGGCGTACGAGGCGATCACCGCCTCGGCATTGGCGCGGGCGCGCCCGATCAGCGCGTTGCGCGCTTCTTCCTCGGCGTCGAGCACTTCGAGTGTCGAGCGTAAGCCGTAGCCGCGCTCGCGCTCGGCCCCGTCAACCGCCATCTGCGAGGCTTCCACCTGTTCGTTGGCGGCGGCGAGGATTTCGCGGCTGGCGCTCAGATTGCTCCAGGCGCCGGCGACGTTGGCAATCACTTCGCGCCGTTGAGCCTCTGTCCGCGCCTCGGCGCGATCGACATTGATGCGGCTTTGGCGTGTGCGCGAGCGCGCGAAGCCGCCCTCGAACAGCGGCATGCTGAACTGCGCCACCGCGCTGGCGCTTTCGCGGCGCGATTCACTGGCGCTGAAGTCGCGGTTCTCATCGGCGCGGCCGACGAGCGAAACTTGCGGCAGCAGCGCCGAACGCTCGATCGTCACTTGCGCCCGCGCTGCGCGTTCGGCGCTTTCAGCGCGCCGCAGATCCGGGTGGCTGTCATCGGCCATGCGCACCGCTTCATCGAGCGAGTGCGGCGTTTGAGGCGTCACCGCGACCGGGAGCAGACCTTGAGGTGGGCGGCCGATAATGGCGATGTAGCGCGCTTGTGAGGTCTGCAGGTCGGCTTGTGAGCGCGCCAGGTTTGCGCGTGCGCCAGCAAGGCGGGTTTGCGCCTGCGCCACATCGGTGCGGCTCACTTCGCCGACATCTAGCCGCCGCCGTGTGCCGGCGAGCAGCCGCGTCAGTCCTGTGACGTGCTCCTCGCGCAGCCGCACGATCTCCTGATCGCGTAACACGCCGATATAGGCGTCAACGGCCGCCAGCAGCACGTCCTGCTCGCGCGAGCGCAACCCTTCCTGGGCGCCGGCAATGTTGGCGTTGGCCAGGCGCGCCTGGCCGCTGCGGCGGAAGCCGGTGAAGAGTTGTTGGGTGACCTGCGCCGTCGCTGATGTCGGCGCCAGATCGTCCTGATTGGTGCTGGGGCCGAAGATGCCGTCCGTATCGCTCTCGATGCTCTGCATGCCTGCGCTGCCGCTAAGGCCGACGGAGGGCAGATAGTTCGAAATCGCCTGCGTGCGCTCTTCGCGCGCCGCCCGCACCGCAAGCCGCGCCTCTTCAATGTTCGGGTTGTTGGCGTGCGCGGCCGCGAGCGCTTCTTCGAGAGTCTCAGCGAGGGCAGGGCACGGCGCCATCAGCGCCGGCGTAAGCGCGATCGAAGCGAACAGGATTCTCATGTTCATTCCTCCCGCAGCGACCGCCACAGGGTCTGATTGAGAGGCTCAACCAGGTACTGCAGCGCCGTACGCTTGCGTGTGGGGATTACGACTTGTGCGGAAAGGCCCGCGCGCAGCTGGTGTTCCGCGCCTGCCGCATCCGTCAGCCGCTGGAGTTCTTCGCGCGGCACGACAACTTGCGTGCTGAAGTAGCCGTGGCCGGTGCGTTCGTCAGTAAAGCGGTCGGCCGAGACTTGCCGCACTTCGCCGTACACCAGCGGCAGATTGCGTCCGCCGAACGCGGTGATCCGAACTTCGGTACGCATGCCAGGCTGAAGATTGTCAGCCGATTCCGGCGGAACTTGCGCTTCGACGATGAGGTCCTGGCCTTCAGGCACAATGTCCATCAACCGTTCACCAGCGCGGACAACGCCGCCGACCGTGTGCACCTGCAGGCCCACGACAACGCCGTTCGTCGGCGCCCGCAAGCGCGTCAGTTCCAGCCGCTCACGCGCGCCGGCAAGCTGCGGCGAAAGCTCGGCAAGCCGCGCATCGACCTGGCGGAGGTCTTGGTAGCGATCCTGTTGCGTCGACGCGATCAGCGACGTGAGTTCCGCGCGGCGGCCCTGCAGTTCGGCGAGGCCGCGCTCCAGCGAACGCACGCGCGTCATCGGCACCAGCTGTTCGTTGGCCAATTCGCGCATGCCGCTGAGTTCTTCGTTGAGCAGCGCTTCTTGCCGGTTCAGCGAAGCGATTTCGCCGCGATACCCGGCAATGCGGGCGTCGAACGCGCTCCACGAGCCGGCCCGCGCTTCTTGACGGTGCCGTTCGAACGCGGCGTCCGCGACGATGCGGTCTTCGGGGGTAAGCGTCGCCCATTCCGCCGGCCGCTGCAGCGTGCGCGCCCCGCTTTGCTCCGCGGTCAGTCGCGCGCGTTGCATCTGCAGGTCGACGACTTGCGAGAGCAGTGCTTGCTCCTGCGCCACCAATTCCGGCGAGCCCAGTTCAATCAGAACCTGACCTTGCTCGACCCGGTCGCCTTCTTTGATGTTGATGGCTGAAACGATGCCGCCGTCGCGGTGCTGCACCGTCTGCCGATTGCCCGAAACCACGATCACGCCGGGCGCCACTACGGCTGCGTCCAACGGCGCGAACGCCGCCCAGCCGCCGAAGCCGATGAAGAACACCACCAGCGCGATCACGCCCGCGCGAATTTCGCGGCGGCCGGCATCCTCGGCGCCTTCGAGGTCCGATTCACGTTCAGGCTGGCGCGTGAGAAAATCGAGCGTCATGGCCGGAAGCCTTCGTTCGGCACGGCCGTGATCGGACGCGGTCCGCCCGGATTGATCCGTGACATGACCGCGTCGCGCGGGCCGAACGCATCGATGCGCCCATCCGCCACGATCATCAGCTTGTTCACCTGGCTCAGGAAGCCCGTGCGGTGCGCCACCACGATGCTGCAAACGCCGCGCTGGCTTGCGTCACGCAGCGCGTTGAGCAGGGCGGTCTCGCCGTCTTGATCCAAGTGCGCGTTCGGTTCATCGAGCGCCAGCAGCACCGGGTCGCCGTAGAGCGCGCGCGCCAGCGCCACGCGCTGCGCCTGGCCAGCAGAAAGCCCGCGGCCGTTCGGGCCAATTTCAGTGTCGTAGCCGCGTGGGAGCGAGAGGATCATCTCGTGCGCGCCTGCCGATTGCGCCGCCTTCACGATCGCCGCGTCGACTTCCTCGCCGGCGGCGCTGTCGAAGCGCGAAATGTTCTGGCCGATGGTGCCGCCGAACAGCGCCACTTCCTGCGGCAGATAACCGACATAGCGTCCGAGCCGATCCGGCTCCCAATCGGTCATCTTGGCGCCGTCGAGGCGCACCGCGCCGCCATCCGGCTGCGCCGCGCCGGCGACCGCCCGCAGCAGCGTGGTTTTGCCGGCGCCGCTTGGGCCGATGACGCCGATGATGTCGCCCGGCTCGGCCTTGAAGCTTGCATTCATGAGCAGGAAGCGATCGCCCGTTGGCGCCCGCACCGTGACGCCTTCGACGCTGAGGACGCCGCGTGGGTTGGGCAGTCCGGTGTAGTCGCGCGCTGTTTCTTGCGTGCGCAGCACGCGGGTGATGATCCCGTACGCTTGCCGCCCTTGCTCGAACTGGCGCCACGCGCCGACGATCAGCTCCAGCGGAGCGAACGCGCGCGAGCACAGGATCGACGCCGCGATGATGCCGCCGGCTGAGATCTCCTGTTGGATGGCCAGGAACGCGCCCAGGCCAAGCGCTGAGGATTGCAGCGCCAGGCGTGTGAATTTCGTAATTGCCGCGTAAAAGGCGTTGGCGCTGCCGGACGTATTGATCGAGTCATTCAGCGAGACCCGCGCCTTCATCTGCCGCTCGACCAGTCGGCCCTGCATGCCAAGAGCACGCGCGGTGTCACCCTGATTGATGTCGGCCATCTGCAGCCCGTACATCGCGCCGGTGGCTTCTTCGCTCGCCTTCATCGCGCCCGACATGGCGCGGTGGTTGATCAAGGCGATGCACACCAGCGTGATGCCGCCGATGAGCGCCAGCACGCCGATCCACGGGTGAATGAGAAAGCAGACAGCAATGTAGATCGGCGCCCATGGCGCATCGACAGCAGCTACCGCCGGCGGCCCGCTCATCGCGGCGCGCAGTGTATCGAACTCACGCAGCACATGCGCTTGGCCGGCAGCGTGGCGGCCTTCACGCTGCAGCGCCGCCAGCAGCACATGCGGTGCAATCAGCCGGTCCAACCGGCGCGACATCGCCAGCAGCAGGCGCACGCGCGTACCGTCGAGGAATGCCAGCACGCCTAAGCACGCAAACAGCACCAGCGAGAGATAAACGAGGGTCAGCACGCCGCCCGACGCCAGCACCCGGTCGTAGACCTGCAGCATGTAGATCGACGGCGCGAGGTAGAGCAGGTTCAAGCAGGCACTGAAGAGGATCACGAAGCCAATGTGGCGGCGGCACGCGTCGAGCGCGGCCTTAAGCGTCGAGGACGCCGGCTGTTGATCGGCCCTTGCGGCCATGTCGTACATCCCACCACAGCGCCCCCGGGCGGACGCCTCGTTTCTATAAAGCATCGATGCCTTCGCGCCAGGAGCCCAGGCAGCCGAGGGGCGACATGGCGCGCCCTAGTTCCCCGTAGGACACGTCCGTTAGCCATTTTCGGTGTCGCCTTCGCGGGTTAGGAGAGCGCAGCGCTATGGTGTTAGAACCCCTCCAACCATGAGCCCTGTCCCGTTCGAAGCCGCCCGCGCCTGGATGTTCGAAGCGGCCTTGCCCTTTTGGGCCGAGCGCGGCGTCGATCGCATCGATGGCGGTTTCTACGAGGAACTTGATCAGGATGGTCGCCCGACTGCATGCGACTTCAAACGCGTGCGCGTCATGTGCCGGCAGATCTATGTGTTCTCTCACGGCGCGCTGCTGGGCTGGAAGCAGGGCGCCGACATCTCCGAATGGGGTTACAAGTATCTTGTCACTCAAGCTCGTCTGCGCGACGGCGGCTGGGCGCGGAAGCTTAACCGACATGGGGCCGTCGTCGATGCCACAATCGATCTCTACGAACACGCGTTCGTCATCTTTGCCATGGCCTGGCGCTACCGCGTCTCCGGCGACGCGGAAGCCCGTACACATGCGCTGAATACGCTCAACTTCATACGCACGCGCATGCGCGCGCCGAATGGTGGTTTCTGGCATTCGCTGCCGCTCACCGGCACGCGTGAGCAGAACCCGCATATGCACTTGGCGGAAGCTTGTTTGGTCGCGTTCGAGGCTACGAGCGAGGAGATCTTCCTCGATACCGCACGCGAAGTAGTTCAACTTTTCGCCACGCGTTTCTTCGATCC
>CAYUOC010000101.1:0-13231 GCA_964446305.1 uncultured Terricaulis sp.
GCAACGACGGCCAGCGGCTCGGTCAGCACCAACGAGGCCAACGGCACGCTGTACTACCTCGCCAGCGCAAATGCCACGGAACTTGCTGCTACGGTCAAGGCGGGATCGTCGCAGGCAGTGTCCGCGAGCGGCGTGCAGAACGTCACTGTCACTGGCCTGACGGCATCGACCTCGTATTACCTGCACTTCGTCCATACGGATGCCGCAGCCAACGACAGCACGGTCGCCACGTCAGGGCAATTCACGACCTCGGCAGCAGGCGACACGACCGTTCCGACCCTGACCGGCTCTGTGACGTTCGCGTCGATCACGCAGACCGGCTACACAGCATCCTGGCCCGCTGGCTCGGACAACGTGGCCGTCACCGGCTACGAGTACCAGATCGGCAGCACGGCGGGCGCATGGACGGACGCGGGGAACAACCTCTCCGCCGCCATCACCGGCCGCACGGCAGGCACGACCGAAACGGTCTATGTACGGGCCTATGACGCAGCGGGACTTCGCAGCACGCCCGCGATCAGTGGCGAGGTGACGCTTGAGAGCGCCCCCGCTGCAGGCATCAACGTCACCGAACCGCTGAAGAACAACACCGGAACGGTGCTTGCGAGTCAGTCCGGCGTCCGCGTGGCGGTGCTCCAGGCTGCGGACCTCGTGAGTGTCTATGAGACCTCTGGCCTGACGACCAACGCCTCGGGCATCCTCGCCACGATCAGCGACGCTGCGATCATCGCCGGCCAGCAGTATCACGTCGCAATCAAATTGGCTGACGGTGGCGTCGGCATCACCGGGCCGATCACCGCATCATGAGCGTCCGCGTCGATTCCTCTTCGCTGATTACCGGGGCCGTCGTCGTCGGCGACCCTGGGCTGGGCGTGCTCGCAGAGCAGGTGCCGAGCACAGGCGAGCATGGCGCGGGCTACCTCTTCCCCTCGCTTGAATTCCCCGCAGACGCCGGGAAAGAGGTTCGCGGCCTCATCACGACCTGGCCCACGCTCGGCACGCTGACGGCGTTCGAGGATTCGAGCTTCGAGTACGACGGCCCGACCGACACGTTCGCGTTCCAGATGTATGTGGATGGCGTGGCTGTGGGCACGCCGCAGACGGTCACGGTGACGGTGGGGGCGGCGGCTGACATCACCGGCACGCTCGCCGCGCAAGAATCTGGCGCAGATACCGCAGCCATTACCGGGGCCGTGCTTGTCTCCGGCGCGATGTCGGTCACGGAATCCGGCGCCGATGCCGCGATCATCGTCGGCGGCAACATCCTCGCCGGCTACATGGTCGCGCAGGAATCCGGCAGCGACACGGCAGCCGCATCGGGCGCAGTCGTCGTCTCGGGCGCAATGGCTGCGAGCGAGGCGGGCGCGGATGGCTTCGCAGCCTCGGGCATCATCGGATCATCGGACATCATCGGCAACGTCGCAGCGCTGGAATCAGGCGCGGACAGTATCGTCGTGTCGGGCGTCGTGATCGTGTCTGGCAGCATGGCAGCGGTGGAAGTTGGTAGCGACACGATGCAGACGGATAACGGCGAGTGGTATCCGAGTGGGCGCACGATCAGCGTTCCGAGCGGGCGCACTATCACACTGAGGCCGCGATGAGCTTGGCACACAGACTGCGGCACCGCATCACGATCGAGCGCAAGAGCGTCACGCGGAACAGCATCGGCGAGGAAGTGGTGGTATGGGAATCGTTCGTGGAGAACGTCCCGGCTGCTGTAAATCCTATTCGCGGACGCGAGTTTTTTGCGGCGGCGCAAACGCAGGACTCAGCGGACTATCGCGTAATAATTCGCGCCATGCCGGGGATTGATCGCGCAATGCGCGTGGTTTTCAACGGCACCGCGCTGGATATTGTCTCGGTGATCGACGTGGAGTCGCGCGGACGCACTATTGAGCTGATGTGCATCAGCGGGGTGCGCAATGGCCTCTGATGGCGTTACGGTCAAACTTGAAGGCGTCGATGAGCTAAAGCGTGCGCTCGCCGATGTTGCGAAGCAAATCCGCACAAAGGCAGTTCGCGGTGCGCTGCGCCAAGCCGGCAACATCCTCAAGAAGCAGGCGCAGTCAAACGCGCCGATTCTGAAGTCTCCGACTCCGAACAGGAAGCCCGGCACGATCCGCAGAAACATCACCGTCAGGGCGTCGAAGTTCGCGCGGCGCAATAAGGACGAGGGCGTCTATATCTCGGTGCGCCCGCTTCGTGGAAGTCGGCAAAAGAAGCTCGGGAAGGCGGGGGCGAACAATCCGAACGATCCTTTCTACTGGCGCTTTCTTGAGTTCGGCACCAAGGCTTACGTCATCAAGCCGACGAAAGGCAAGAAGTTCCTGAAGTTCGGCGGATCGTTTGCAAGGTCCGTCAAGCACCCAGGCATCGCGGCGCAGCGCTTCATGACGCGCGCAGCAGATCATCGCGGAAAAGAGGCAATCGCCGTTTTCATGCGTGAAGTCATTCCACAAATCGAGAAGTTCAACGCGAGGGCAAGCCGTGTCCGCTGAGTCTGTCCTATATGGCGTATTGACGGCTAGCGCTGGTGTGGCCGCACTGATCGGCACTGGCAGTGCGGCACGCATGTACCCCGACGCAATGCCGGAAGACGGCGCGTACCCTGTCGTCGTTTTTTCGCGCACTGGGACCGAGCCGATAGTCACGATTGACGGATTCCGGCACGGCGAATTTGTGACGATGCAGATGCAATGCTGGGCTGAAACACGCGCCGCTGCCGACGCGCTCGCCGATGCCATTGAGTCCGCGCTGATCTCTGCGGGCGACGTTCCGCAGGAAAGGGCGGGCGCATACGATCCAGAGACGGGGCTTTTTGTCTCGTCGCTTGCTGTAACCCTGTTTGTCTGACCGCCGCTTGGCGTAACCCACTTGCCCGCTGATGCGGGCTTTTTTGTTTCTAGGAGACTCAAATGGCAAACGCCAAGGTTTGGAAGAATGTGGCTGTTGCGATGCAATCTGCTATCGCTTCCGCGATCACCATTACCGACATCACCAAGGCCAGCGAGGGCGTCGTCACGACCAGCGCGGCACATAGCTACACGGCAGGCGACATCGTGTTCCTCGAAGTGCAGGGCATGTATCAGGTGGATCAGCGCGTCGCACGCGTCAAGTCGCCGTCCGGCTCGACCTTCACGCTCGAAGGCATCGATACGACCAATTTCGACACCTTCTCGTCCGGCACTGTCGCAAAGGTCACGCTCGGCACATCGATCACCACTGCGACAAGTATCAGCTCAAGCGGCGGCGACTTCGAGTTCATCGACACGACCACCATCCATGCATCGCAGCGCAGCCAGCAGCCCGGCCTGCCGAACGCTGCCACGTTCACGATGGACCACATTTGGGACCCGGCTGACCCCGGCCTGGCTGCAATGAAAGCCGCGTCTGACGCGCAGCAGCGTCGCGTGTTCGCATTCACGTTCGGCCAAGGCGGCGCGAAAATGTACTTCGCCGGCTATGTCGGGGCGTCGCTGCTTCCTGGCGGCCAGGCGCAGGCGCTCGTGACCACGAACGCCGCGATCACGATGAATGGCTTCCCGACCTACTACGCCAGCTAACCCATGTCTGCGCTAATCGACAGAATGCGCCGCGCCCGCGAACAGCGGGTGACGGCCGGAAATCACACGTTCATCATCCGCCGGCCGACTGATCTGGAAATGCTGCGATTCCAACAGGACCGCAGCCCTGAAAAGCTGCTGTCTTTCGTCGTCGGATGGGATGGCGTGACCGAGGGCGACATTCTCTCGGGCGGCGACCCGCATCCGCTACCGTTCGATCATTCTGTATTGGTTGAGTGGCTTGCGGATCGGTTGGACCTTTTCGGGCCGGTTACGTCTGCAATCATTTCGGCTTATGAGTTGCACGCACGCACGAAGGATGAAGCGGTAAAAAACTGACTGACTGGCTTGAATCGCAAGACTTGCCCGAGCAAGTCAGGCCAGTCGCGCAGCTAGACGGGGAGACGGTGCTTTCAATTCGCGCATGGAATATCATGGGCGGCATTGATTGGGCTGCGCTTCCCGTCATAGCTGAAATGCTCGGCATAGATGACATTGAAACGCTTGTATTGCAGCTAGTTGCGATACGGGACGCGCAACGCGAAAGGGAATGACATGGCGCTGGCGACACTGACGATCGACATGGTGGCAAGGATTGCCAACATTGAGCGCGATTTGGGCAGGGCGTCTCAGGTCGCTGAGCGCAACGCAAAGCGCATTGACGATGCGTTCAAGAACGTTGATCGTACATTCAAGGCGATCGGAACGTATTTGACAGCCGACATGATTGTCGGATGGATCAAGGGCGCCTCTGATGCTGCGCTTGAGATCGACAAGCTATCAAAACTGTCAGGCTCAAGTGCTGTCGAGTTCCAAAGGTTCGCGGCTGGCGCGAAAACGGTTGGATTCGAGACTGATAAGCTTGCGGACGTCTTCAAGGACGTTAATGACAAGACCGGCGAATATCTCGCAACAGGCGGCGGTCCGCTTAAGGACTTTTTCGAGCAGATCGCGCCCAAGATCGGATTGGCTGCTGAGGCATTCCGCGGGCTATCAGGGCCGCAGGCGCTACAGCTCTATTACGACTCGCTGGAAAAGGCGAACGTCAGCCAGGCGCAAGCAACCTTCTACATGGAGGCGCTGGCAAACGACGCCACAGCACTGATTCCGCTGCTTCGTGACAACGGCACGGAGTTTAAGCGCATTGCCGACGAAGCCGAAGCGCTCGGTCTGATCCTTGACGACAAGCTCATTCGTGCGAGCAAAGAGTTCAACGAGAATCTTGACCGTCTGCAAGGCTTGTCCCGCAGCGTTGCTGCTGAAATCGGCAATGCAATCATCCCGGCGCTGAATGACCTCGCTGAAGAGTTTCTAGACGCCCGACGGGCAGGGCTGTCTTTCCTTGAGGCGCTCGCCGGCATCGGCACGGCTGACCCGTCAAAGTCCGCCGCACAGCAAGCGGATCGCGTCAAAAAAGAAATCAAGTCTCTGCGCGAAGAGCTTGAAAAGCCCGCGCTTCTGCGTAGTCCAATCGCTGCTTTGGCGGGCGATGGGCGCATTGCGCAGCTTGAAAAAGAATTGAAGTATTGGGAGCTGCGCGCCAAAAGCGATTTTGACGATGGATTTACAGGACCGCCACTGCCCCCATCTGGTGGCGGGTTTGGTGGTCGCGGCACTCCGACAGCCGGGAAAAAGTCTTCAAGCAAGTCTGAAGCTGAAAAGCAGTTTGAGACTATTGAGCGCAACATCAAAGCCCTGCGCGCCGAGGCTGAAACCTTCGGTCTGTCCGAGAAGTCCGCCGCGCTTTACAAGCTCAGCGTCGAGGGCGCGACAGATGCGCAGATGAGACGTGCGGAAGTTTTGCTTGATGAAATTGATGCGCTCAATGCAAACGAGAAGGCAACGCGCCGACTTGATGAGCTTCTCGGCACGACAAAGCTGAAAGATCAGCGCGAAGATATGCAGCTGCTTGCGGAGGCATATCTTGACGGTGCAATCAGCGCAGAGATGTACGTTTATGATGTGCAGCGCGCTCTAGGCACGCTCGATACAAAGCCCGTCAAAAACGAGTTTGAAGACCTAAAGAGAGCTATCGAAGGCTGGGGCCGCGACTCGGCAGAGGCCATCGTGGATTTCGCACTCACCGGCAAATCATCCTTCAGCGACATGGTGGATTCCATGCTCGCCGACCTCGCCCGCATGATGGTTCAGCAGAACATCACCGGCCCGCTCGCGCAAGCCGCGCAGGGCATCAACTGGGGCAGTGTCGGATCAACGGTCGCCGGCATGTTCGGTTTTGCCAACGGCGGAGTAATGACCGGCGCCGGCCCGCTGCCGCTTCGCGCGTATGCCTCCGGCGGCATCGCCAATTCGCCCCAGCTCGCCCTCTACGGCGAAGGCGCACGCCCCGAGGCCTACGTCCCGCTGCCCGACGGCCGCACCATCCCGGTGACGATGAAAGGCGCCGGCACGGTCGTGAAAGTGGATGTGCACAACAACGCCGGCCCCGATACCCGCGCCACTGCAACGGCCAGCACTGATGCCACCGGCAACACTCAGATCATGGTCATGGTCGAAAAGATCGAGGGCATGATGGGCCGTCGCATCGGGCAGGGTGGCGGACTCGCCCCCATGCTCGAAGGGCGCTATGGCCTCAACCCCGCAGCAGGAGCGCGTAGATAATGGCGTACTGGCCCCCGCAACTCCCTCAGCCCAAGCTCGACGGCTACGGCCTCGCGCCACAGCCTGCGTTCGTTCGTTCCGACATGGATGCCGGCCCCGCGCGCCAGCGCCGCCGCTTCACGCAGGCGCCCACGGAGATCACGCTGCAATTCCACGTCACGCGCGAGCAGATGGCGATCTTCGAGTCGTGGTATGAGCACCGCATCGACTCCGGGGCCGCGTGGTTCGACGCCCCGATGGACAACGGCCAGGGCATCACCACGATCGAAGCCCGCTTCGTCGAGCCGTGGCAATCGCAGCCGCTCGGCAAGGGGCTGCATACCGTGTCCTGCAAGTGGGAGACGCGCAACCGGCCCGTCATGAGTGACGCCGATCTGACCGCCGCGGGGGTGGTCTGATGCCCGATCCGTCCCTGTCCGCCGCCATCAAAGAGGCCTACGCCAGCGCGCCCACGGATACCGTCATCCTGCACACGCTGGAATTGCGTCATCCCGACTTCACGACGCCGATCCGCGTGGTCAATGATCACGCCAACCTCACCGCAACGCTCGAAGCAACGGCCCCGGCCAACCCCGGCGAGGCGGTCGAGTTCATCCGCTTCGCGTTCCGCTTCACCCTGCCCGAGCTGATGACGACCGGCACGCCAGAGATCGAGATCGAGATTGACAACGTGGATGCGTCGATCGTCGCGTACATGGACACCGCCGCGCAGTCCGATCAACTGATCGAAGTCACGTACCGCCCGTACCTGAGCACCGACCTTTCCGCGCCGCAGATGGACCCGCCGCTCACCCTCGTGCTGCATGACGTGGAGTGCGACGTGTTCGCCGTCCGTGGGCGCGCGAGCTTCGGCGACTTCGCCAACTACCGCTTCCCGACCGAGACTTATGATCAAGAGCGATTCCCCGGACTGGTGGGCTGATGCACTGGACTGCTGATTACCTTGGCAAGCCCTGGCGCAACGGCGCAGACGGCCCGGACGCCTTCGACTGCTATGGCCTCGTGCGCGCGGTCTATCGCGACCGCTACGGCATCGAGATGCCGGTCGTGTCCGCCGACGCCACGCGCGTGCTCGCCTGCCTTCACGCCGCCCGCGACTATGCCGACTACAGCCAGTGGGAGGCGGTCACCGTGCCGCAGGACGGCGACGTGCTGCTGATGGGCTGCGCGCGTCACCCGCACCATGTGGGGGTGCTCGCCGAAGGGCGCGTGCTGCATTCCGTGGAAGGGGTGGGCGTGCTGCTGCAAACCGTCGATAGCCTCGCCGCGCACGGCTGGAACATCCTCAAGACCTACCGGAGGCGTGCATGCGTGCCGTCTGTGTAACCGCGCTCGATCCGTTCCGCCCGCTGGAGCATCGCACCGTCCAGCCGATCGGAAGGCGTCGGCGCATCCGTGCGCTTGCTCCCAAGACCGACAAGCCCTTCATCGCGCTGCTGAATGGCCGTGCCGTGCTGCGTAAGGCGTGGAATCGCAAGCTGCGCGACGGCGACACGCTGGCCTTTGTGGTGCTGCCGCAGGGCGGTGGCGGGGGCTCGAACCCCATGCGGATGATCCTGATGATCGCCGTCGCATTTGCAGCGCCATATCTTGCTGGGGCGATGTTCCAAGGCGCGGTGCTCGGCGGCACGATGGGCAGCTTCGGCCTGTCGATGGCCACGGCCGCCATCGGCCTGGCCGGGTCGATGCTGGTCAATGCCCTGATCCCCCCGCCAAAGCCGCCATCCGCATCGGTCACGTCAGACATCGCCGCCGCCTCGCCGACCTACAACATCGGCGCGCAGGGCAACTCTGCACGAATCGGCCAGCCGATCCCCGAGGTGTTCGGGCGGCACATCATCTATCCCGACTTCGCCGCGATGCCCTACACCGAGTACGCGGGCAACGAACAGTATCTCTACCAGCTTCTCGTCATCGGGCGCGGGTACTACGACGTTGAGCAGATCCGCATCGAGGACACGCTGCTCGACAACTTCGACGAGGTGGATACCGAGATCATCGCGCCAGGCGGCAGCGTCACGCTGTTCCCCGCGCGCGTCATCACCGCGTCGGAAGTTTCCGGTCAGGAGATGGATTACAACGTGGCAGTCGGCCCGTTCGTCGCCAACCCGGCCGGCACCACGGCCAACAGAATCGGCTTCGACATCGTTCTGAGCCGCGGCCTGTACTACGCCAACGACAGCGGCGGGCTGGATAACCGCACGATCACGTTCCGGCTCGAATACCAGCAGATCGACGCCGACGGCGTGGCTGTGGGGTCGTGGATCGTCGCGGAAAACGTCAGCATCACCGCACGCACGACCACGCCGATCCGCCGATCCTACCGCTACGCCGTCACTGCGGCCCGGTATCAATGCCGCGTCACCCGCACCAGCGTCAAGGACGCATCCACGCGGGTGGGCAACGACATCGCGTGGGGCAGCCTGCGCGCCTACCTGCCTGGCGCGCAGACCTACGGCGACGTGACGCTCCTTGCAATGCGCGTCCGCGCCACCGACAACATCAGCGCGCAAGCGTCTCGAAAGGTCAACTGCATCGTCACCCGCAAGCTGCCGATCTGGTCCGGCTCGGCATGGTCCGCGCCCACGGCTACGCGCAACCCGGCATGGGCCGCTGCGTACATCGCCCGCCAGCGCCTGCCCGACAGCCGCATCAACCTCGCCGCACTCAAGACGCTGGCCGACACTTGCGCCGCGCGTGGCGACCACTTCGACGGCGTGTTCGACTCGCAGGGCACGACATGGGAAGCGCTGACCAACGTGGGGCGCGTGGCGCGAGCAGCACCATTCCTGCAAGGTGGTCGCCTGCAAGTCTATCGGGACGCCGCCGAGCCGTTGCCGATGGCGATGTTCTCGCCGCGAAACATGCTGCGCAACAGCTTCAAATTGACCTACAAAATGCCATCAGAGGACATGGCCGACGCGGTGGATGTCGAGTACTTCGACAGCGGCAATTGGGGCTGGAAGTCCGTGCGCGCCACTCTGCCGCTCGGCACCTCCGACAAGCCCGTGAAGGTCAAGCTGTACGGCGTCACCTCTCGTGCGCACGCATGGCGCGAGGGCATGTACATGGCCGCGTGCAACCGCTACCGGCGCCGCTTCTGCTCGTGGCAGACCGAAATGGACGGTTTCATCCCGTCGCTCGGGGACTGCGTAGCGATCACGCACGACATGCCCAAGTGGGGGCAGTTCGCGGAAGTCGTCGCATGGGACCAGGACACGCAACTGCTCACGGTCTCCGAGCCGCTGGTGTGGGTCGCCGGCACGCACTACCTCGCTTTCCGCCGTCGTGACGGATCGCCGGCCGGCCCGTTCGAAGTCGGCCAGACCGCAGACCCGCGCGTCGTCGAACTGCTCACATGGGACATCCTGACCGACCCCGCGCCAGACGCCGGACTCGATCGCGAGCGCTCTCACGTCGCATTCGGCCCGGTCGATTCGCAGTACATCCGCGCCCGCGTGCTGTCGGTCAAGCCGCGCGGCATGAGCACGGCAGAAATCGAGGCCGTGATCGAATCCGACTTTGTTCACACCGCCGACACGGGCGCCGTGCCAGACGGCCAAGCGTGGCAATTGCCAACGCGCAACACGTACCCCGTCGTCACTGGACTGACCGCGCGCAGCTTCCCCGGCTCGGTCGATACCATGGTCATCTCGTGGGATGCCGTACCGGGCGCCGATTACTACATCGTCGAGCAGTCGGCGGACGGCGTCACCTGGACGCGCGCGGGCGAAGTCACGACGAACAGCTTCAGTGCAAAAGCGCTCTACGGCGCCGCAACCCTGCTTCGCGTGGCCGCGGTCGGACTCACCCGCGGCACGTGGGAAGAAGTCGCCTACGCGTTCGGGTCCGATTACATGTGGGTCAATGACGCTCAACTCATGTGGTCGAGCGATGCCAATCTGATGTGGAGTTCCTGATATGCCTGCCATTCCTTCAATCGCCAGCTTTACCGGTCCGTCGGTCACAGAGGGCGAGTTCAAAACCGCGCTCGCAAACCTTCACCTGTTCTTATCCGATCTGCTCGGCACATCCGGCACGCAAGCGGGCGCACAGGCCGCAATGGGCGCCATCCTTGGCGCGGGCGCTGCGACAAAGACGGCCGCCTACACGGTCGCATCGACGGATCGCGGCAAGGTCATCGCCTGCTCGGGCACCTTCACGGTGACGCTGCCGGATGCCGTAGCGGTCGGCGCGGGCTTCGCGGTGGCCGTGGGGAATTACGGCGGCGGCACGATCACCGTTGATCCGTTCTCGTCGCAGACCATCGACGGCGCAGCCACCAAGTCGCTCGGCGCCAATACGATGATGGTGGCGTGCTCCGTGGGTGGGGAGTGGCTGTCTGTTGGCGGAGTGGATGCCGCGAGCACGAGCAAAGCTGGCGTGGTGCAGTTGATTGACTCGGTGGCTTCGACAAGTCAGACGTTGGCGCCGACCGCGAATGCTTGCAAGGTCGCCTATGACACAGGCGCTTGGGCGCAAGCCCTGGCAAACAACGCGCAAGGCTCCGCGAACTCAGCATGGAATAACGCGGAGACGCGCGTAAGCAAGGACAACGGGCACAACATCGTCGGTTCGCTGTGCTTCGCGCGCCGGGTCACATTGGGCACGTTTACGACAAATCCGGGCGACACCGTGGCGGGCGCTGATTTGCGCCCAGCGAGCGCGACAGGCGTAAGCGGCTCATCGCTCTCCGGGACGTGGAGGTGCCTAGGGTACTCTACCAGCGCCGCCGAGCTGAACCCCGCGGCCACCACGCTCTGGCAGCGGATCAGCTAAATGGACACCGCTCAAGTCCCGCGCCCACACCGCGCCCGCGCCCGCGCGATCTTCGCCAGGCTCGAAGAAATCGACCGCGCATCCGTGCGTCCCGCGCGATCGGTCGCTTCCGGCTATGGCTCGCCCGACGACGAGGCCGCCATCCGCGCGCTCGAAGCCGAAGCGATCGCGCTGCGCGCCGAGCTGCGGGCCTATCTGCCGCCATACCCCGAGCCGACCGCGCCGCCCGCCGTGATCGTCCCGCAGCGCATTACCGCACGACAGGCGCAGCTCGCGCTCCTTGAGGCCGGATTGCTCGACGACGTGGAGGCCGTCATCGAAGCGCTGCCCGCGAACGTCCGTGCGCATGTCCGCATCGAA
Organism: uncultured Terricaulis sp.; assembly: GCA_964446305.1. Classification (GTDB taxonomy): domain Bacteria; phylum Pseudomonadota; class Alphaproteobacteria; order Caulobacterales; family Aquidulcibacteraceae; genus Vitreimonas. Next base: position 11,325 of record CAYUOC010000101.1, read on the forward strand.
TGGGACCGCGCAACGCATGTTGAGCGCGGGAGCGAGGTTACGCAGATGGTCGCCGTCGCGCTGGGGCTGACGGCGGAACAGGTGGATGCGCTTTTTGTTAGCGCGGCGGATCTATAGCCTGTCCAAAACTGCCGAATGGCCTCGCGCTGGAATTGAGTTCTAGCGCGGCGCATGCGCTGTTTCGTATTGGACGGCAGCCGCACGAAATGCCAGCAGTGGCGCCGGGTTGGCGCGCATTTTCGCGCTACTCGGTCAATACATCAATCGCGCTGAAAGCCGCGCCGTTGCTGGCCATTATTCGTGCAGTATTGGACGGGTCAAATACTCTGCGCGGCTTTACCCAGCTCGCTTACGGCTCGGCCCCTCAACCACGCTCACTGTCTTGTCGCGCAGATACCGCCGCGTCATCTTGCCGTCCGTATGCCCGAGTAGCCGTTGCGGATCATGTCCCTGCGCTTCGGCCTCCGTCCCCGACATCGCCCGCAAGTCATGGATGGTCGCGCCCACCACGCCCACGGCCGCGCACGCCTTGCGCCACTGCTTCCAGATCTGCGGATAGGTCGGCGGCTGGAAGTTGCGACCGCGCAGCAGGTGCAGGCCGGGCGTTGCGCCCCACAGCCCCTTTGCCTGCTCAACCGCAGCGCGCAGTTCCGTCGTCCATGCGACGACGAGGCGCGCGCCGGTCTTTTCCTGCTCGACGTAGATGCCGTCCTCGCGCAAGTCCGCGCGCCGGATCTTGAGCACGTCGCCGATGCGCTGTCCAGTGAGGTAGCACAGGTCCATCACGACGGACAGCAGATCGCCGGCCTGCGACTGGATGGCGTCGAATTCCGACCGCTCGATTCGACGGGTGCGTGCTTGCTGTGCCACGCGCTTGATGCCGACGCACGGATTCGCGTCGATCAGCTCTTGTTCCAGCGCGTAGTCCATCACCTGGCGCAATACGCTGATGGTTCGGTTCGCGGTGGCTGGCGAGTCGGCGAAGTGCCGGCGCAACTGCATCACGTCGCGCGCCGTTACTTGGTGCGGCGCGTACTCGGCGAATATGGATTGCAGGCGCCGGGCTGCGACGTTGTATTGCGCCACCGTCTGCGCGGCCTTGCCGGCCAGGATCAGCGGCATCGCGTCCTCGATCAGCGCTGCCATGCCGTCGCTCGGCTGTGCGTGCAAGCGCGCATACTCGCGCAGCGCCTCGGGCAGATCAGCGGCGAGCCGCGTCCATTTGCCGCGCTTGACGAGGTAATACGCGCCGTGCCGGTGGAAGACGCAGGGCGGGAGGTGCCGGTCTGTTTTCCGTGGTCGCATGTAAGTCTGCCTCGAAAACGACGATTGTGCCGTCCGGGCGCAGCCGGTACGGAATGCGGAGGTGGTCTAGGGTACGCCGCTGCGCAGCGCGCTGCACGCGGCCGGTCAGTTCGCGCAGTTGAGTGGGGGAGAGGATCATTTCTCACCTCGATTCGCGCAGCCCTCACAGGCTGCATCTGTCGCGCGCTCTGAGTGGCAGCACGACCGCGGAAGCCAGTCGGTTACGATCAGCCGGCCGGCGTTCGCATTCCACGGATGCGCGATGTAGCGCGTCTGTCCGCCACGCGGCTTGTCGTCGCCTGTGCGGGCGCTTGAGCAGCCGTATCGCCAGCCCTGCGAGGCCAGATGCACGGTCTTGGTGTGCGGGGTGTCGGCGTGGATGTGGTTCGGGTCAAGGGGCACGAAGTACCTCATAAGCAAGCAGCGCAAGCCCGGCGAAGACGTTGAGCGCGGCAAGCCATCCGGCGTCTCGCTTTGTCAAATGAGGCGCCATCAGCACGAGTGCGATGAGGCCGGCAAGGGCGCTGATCGTCATCGATTACCTCGTGCGCGGATTGCCGCGGCATTTCCGCGCAGCACGTCGCAGAGCATCGTGTTCGGCC
>CAYUOC010000102.1:0-5099 GCA_964446305.1 uncultured Terricaulis sp.
TCATAAAACCGTCGCCGAAGTCGGCCACGGCGCGGCCGTCGGGGTCGTCGTGCCAACGCAGGGCGCGCGGGACATCGGGCGCCCCTTCGAGCGGCAGATCGATGTCGCCGCGGCGCAGGCGCAGGACGTCGCCCAAGGGCGGATCGAGGCGGCCGAAGTGTTGGCGCAGGCGTGCGGCGGCGGCGCGCGCGGCCTCCACCGGCGTGGGCGGCGTCGTGTTGGCGCGGCCGGCATTGTAGATCGGTTGATAGATGAGGCCCGCGAGCGCGGCGGCGGGGCTATCGCTGGCGGCGCGGCGGTCCCAGCTGCGGAGCAGAGCCTGAATTTCCGCGAGGTCCGGATCGTTCGTCGCGTCGGCGGCGAGGATCTCATTGATGGCGGCGACAGTGGCTGAACGCTCGCTTGAGGTGAGATCGAACTTCGCGGCGAGCAATTGCTCGTCACTGATCCGGCTGAGCGGTGAGAGGATCTCGACGGCGCGATAGCCGCGATTGGTGATGTAGGTTTCGATCGCGCGCGCGGCTTCGGGATACTGCTCAGGGCGCATGTCGGCGCTTGGGTCGGTCGAGGACCAAGGCGCGCCGTTGGTGCTGTAGAGCCAGCCGCTCGATGGATCGATCAGCGTTGGCGCATCGAGGCGATCGTTCATCGCCCAGATATTGGTGCTGGTGTCGCCCGGCACGCAGCCCGACCAATCGTAGCCTTCGGCGCGGCGGGGGAGAATGGCGTTGTAGTGATAAGCGATGCGGCCTGTCGCGTCGGCGTAGATGAAGTTGAACGAGGGGATGGCGCGCATCGCCATGGCCGCGCTCCATTGTTCGTAATTGTGCGAGCGGCCCAGGCGATAAAACTGCTCGAGCGCGCGGATTTCGCCGCGCCCGGCATAGCGCACGGCGACCCAGCCATCGGCGGTGCGGAACGTGGGGCCGTGTTCGGTGAAGCGCAGCGTGCGCGGAACGGGGATCGTGATTGGCCCCATTTTCACCTGCAGCCAGATCGTACGGGTTTCGAAGCGGCGCCATTCGCCGTCGAAGAAGTATTGGCCGCTGTGCTGATCGTCCGTGGTCAGCCGATAAATGTCGGCGAGATCCGGCAGGTTCACCGTGGCCGCGTAGGCGATGTCGCCGTTTGTGCCGAGCACCGGGAATGGCGAGCCTGGAAAAAGGCCGCCATGCATGCGCCAGCCGGTGTCGCTGGTGACGCTGGCCTCGTACCAGGCGACGGGGCCGGCCCATGGCTGGTGCGAATTGATGATGAGACGGGTGTGGCCGTCGGCGCTGCGGCGCGGCGCGACGGCGAAGGCGTTGGAGCCGTTGTCGATGATGTCGGCGGTGGCTTCGCGCGTGGCGCAGGGGTGGCCATCTTCGCTGGCGACCATGCCGAGTGTCCGCTCGAAACCCCAGAACAGCGGCACGGTCAGCGCCGAGCCGGCGACGACATCGCGCGCGGTGACATTGCGCGCGCCGGGAAGAACCTCGTCAGGATGTTCGGCGGCGTAGGCGTTCAGGCCGTCGGCATAGCCCTGGGCGACATCGCGGAACTCCTGGCTGAGACGTGTCTCGAAGCCTTCCTCGACCGCCTCGCGGATGCCGAGCAAATGCCAGAGGAAGTCGCTCCGGGCGCCATCTTCGCCGAGATGGGCGCCGAGCTTGCCGCGCGCGGCGAGCACGACCAGCTGAATGGTGGCGAAATTGTCCTCGGCGTGGGCGTAGGCGACGCCGTAAGAGGCCTCCTGATCGTCGCGGCCGTGGATCGAGGGGATGCCGTACTCGTCGCGCGTGATCGTGGGGTTGTAGTCGCGGGCGGGTGGGAGCGGGGCGGCGGGCGCGCAGCTTCCAAGCAGGACGGCCGCGACGATAGCGATGTTCCAGACGTTCATGTGTGTTCCCCCCGGGGCGCCAGACTAGCGCGCAGTTCGGCGGAAGAAAGCGCTTCAAACTTGGCGGGGGGTCCGTTAGGCCAGCCGCTCCAGGTTGGAACGGGAGATTCTCTTGGACGGCTTCACGACGCTGAAGGGTAATTCGGGCGCAGGCTATGTGTTTGCGATCGTTCCGCGGCAGACCGCATTCCAGGCCAAGCCGGGCGTCTATGTGCTGGCGAAGTCAATCGCGCCGAACCGTTATTCTTTCTGCTTTGTCGCGGAGACGGCGGACCTCTCCAAGCGGCCGCTCAATCCGGACAAGACCGCGTGTTTCGATCGCTTCGGCGCGGACCTGATTTTCGTCCTGGAAGAGTACGACGCCAGCAAGCGCTCGCAGATCGTGGCTGATCTGCTGCAGGCGTTTCAGCCGGTCTGCAACGCGCAGTAGGCGCTTCATGCCCGCGTGCTTCTGGGCTAAGGAGCGGGCATGACACTGCAACAAAATCTGGACCGCGCGCGCGGCATCAAGTTTCCCACACAGGCTGTCGTTGACGGCAAGCTCGTTGGCGCCAAGGGCGGCAAGACATTCGATAATGTCGGGCCGCGCGACGGCAAGGTTGTCTCGAAAGTCGCCGCGTGTGAGGCGGACGATATCGATGCGGCGGTGAAGGCGGCGCGCGCGGCGTTCGAGGACGGACGCTGGCGCAACAAGCATCCGCGCGAAAAGAAGAAGATCATGTTCAAGCTCGCCGAGCTGATGGAGCGTGATCTGGAAGAGCTGGCGTTTCTGGAAACGCTGGATATGGGCAAGCCCATTCGCGACACGCTGAGCGTTGATATTCCGACGGCGATCAACTCGATCCGCTGGTACGCAGAAGCGCTGGATAAAGTTTACGGCGAAGTGGCCACGACGCCGTCCGATCGCTTGAGCTTCATTGTGCGCGAGCCGCTTGGCGTAGTCGGCGCGATCGTGCCGTGGAATTTCCCGCTGCATATGGCGTGCTGGAAAGTGGCGCCGGCGCTGGCGACGGGAAACTCGATCGTGCTGAAGCCGGCGGAGCAATCGCCGTCTACTGCGTTGAAGCTTGGTGAGCTGGCGCTTGAGGCGGGACTTCCGCCGGGTGTGCTGAACGTTGTGCCTGGTTTTGGCGATACGGCGGGGCAGGCGCTGGCGCGGCACATGGACGTTGACCTGATCGCGTTCACCGGCTCGGGCGAAGTGGGCCGCAAACTGATGACGTACGCAGCCGAGAGCAATCTGAAGCGGGTGGCGCTGGAGCTGGGCGGCAAGAGCCCGCAGATCGTGTTTGCGGATGCTGAGGATCTCGACGCGGCGGCCGACGCGGCGGCGTGGGGGATCTTCTTCAATCAGGGCGAGATTTGTAACGCGGCGTCGCGGCTGCTGGTCGAGAGCTCGATCAAGGATGACTTTTTGGATCGTGTGCTGAAGCGCTCGAAGCAATATGCGCCGGGCGATCCGCTTGATCCGGCGAGCGTCGCGGGGGCGCTTGTTAGCGAGAGCCAAATGAAGCGCGTGCTCGGCTATATCGAGACGGCGCGCAAAGAGGGCGCGACCATGGCGCTGGGTGGTTCGCGCGTGCGTGAGGAAAGTGGCGGCTTTTACGTCGAGCCGACGGTTTTCCACCGCATGGACAATTCTCACACGCTCGCGCGTGAAGAGGTGTTCGGGCCTGTGCTCGGCGTGCTTGGCTTCACGAACGAAGACGATGCGGTGCGGATCGCGAACGATACTGTGTACGGGCTCGCTTCGGGCTTGTGGACGGCGAACGTCTCGCGCGCGCACCGCGTTGCGCGGAAGCTGCGGACCGGGCTGGTGTGGATCAATGGCTGGGATGCTTGCGATATCACCGTGCCGTTTGGCGGCGCGAAGCAATCTGGTTTTGGGCGCGATCGTTCACTGCATGCGCTTGAGAAATACACCGAGCTCAAGGGCATCTCGATTACATATCGGCCGTGAGTCTGAGCGACCTAATCGCGCGTGAGACGCAGCGTTATCTGGCCACGCATCCGAAAGCGGCGGCCGAGGCGGCGCGGCTGAAGCAGCATTGGCTGTTTGGCGCGCCGTTTCACTGGATGAACGATTGGGCGACGCCTTCCGCGATGATCGCGGAGGATGGCGAAGGCGCAGTGCTCACCGATATTGACGACAATAGCTATGACGATTTCTGCCTTGGCGACACGCCGGGGATGTTCGGTCATGGGCGGCCGGAGATTGCACGCGCCATTGCGGAGCAGGCGCGCCGGGGGGCGACGTTCATGTTGCCGACGGTCGAGGCCGCTGACGTTGGTGCATTGCTCGCCGAACGGTTTGGCTTGCCGTTTTGGCAAACGACGCTTTCTGCTTCTGATGCGAACCGTGCGGTGATCCGCTGGGCGCGGGCGGTGACGGGAAAGTCCGTCATCGTCGTGTTCGATGGCTGCTATCACGGCATGGTCGAGGATTGCTTTGTCGAGCTGCGCCATGGGCGGACGCGGCCGGATGCGGGACTGATCGGCCAAGTGTTCGACATGACGCGAACCACGCGCGCCATTCCGTTCAACGATCTCGGCGCGCTTGAGGCGGTGTTGGCGATGGGTGATGTCGCGGCGGTGCTGGCTGAACCGGCGATGACCAATTGCGGAATGATTCTGCCGGAGGCGAATTTCTGGAAGCGGGCGCAGGCGTTGGCGAAGAAGGCGGGCGCGCTGCTGGTGTTGGACGAGACGCATACGCTGTCGAGCGGGCCGGGTGGGGCGACGAAGGCGTGGGGTTTGGCGCCGGATGCGTTGGTGATCGGCAAGGCGATCGCGGGCGGATTTCCGGCGGCGGTTTGGGGTGTGAGCGCGGAGCTGGCGGAGAAGATCGGCGCGGTGAAGGCAAGCGGGGGGCGTTCGGGGATCGGCACGACGCTGGCGGGTAATGCGATGGGGATTGCGGCGATTGGCGCGACGCTGCGAGAGGTCGCGACGCCCGCGGCGTATGAGGTGATGCTGAAGGGTGCCGATGACTTGGTGGCGAAGCTGCGTGATGTGATCGCGAAGCGGGCGTTGTCCTGGTGCGTGGTGCATGTGGGCGCGCGAGCGGAGATCGTCTTTGCGCCCGAGCCGCCGAAAAATGCCGCCGCGATGCGGCCCGCCTTGGCGCAAAGCGAACTGAACGAGGCGCTACACCTTTACCTGATCAATCGCGGCGTGCTGATCGCGCCGTTTCATATGATGATGCTGGTTTGCCCCGCCA
>CAYUOC010000102.1:5199-13149 GCA_964446305.1 uncultured Terricaulis sp.
AATCGCGGCGTGCTGATCGCGCCGTTTCATATGATGATGCTGGTTTGCCCCGCCACGACGACGCAACAGATTGACCGGCTGGTCGCGGCGGTCGATAGCTTTGCGGAAGACTACGTCAAAGAAGGTGCCGCTTGACCATCGCCGATCCGAAGGAAGTGAAGAGCTTCCTCGACAAGCATCCTGAGATTCAGTTCTTCGAGATCGTCTTCACCAATATGGCGGGCGTGCCGCGCGGGAAGCGCCTGCGCCGGCATGAGATTGAGGCGGTGTATGCGAACGGGCGTTTCCTGCCTGGCTCGATCCTCGTGAATGACATCACCGGGCAGGACGTCGAGGCGACCGGCCTGGTCTGGGAAGATGGCGACGCCGACCGCGTGGCGCGGCCGATCGCGGGGCGGATCACGCCGGCGCCGTGGCTGGGCGCTGACGTCGCGCAAGTGCCAGTCACGATGTACGAGCTCGACGGCAAGCCGCACGATCTCGATCCGCGCCATGTGCTGCAGCGTGTGATCGATCGGTTCGCTGCGGATGGGCTTGTGCCGGTCGTGGCGTGCGAACTTGAATATTATCTCGTCGACGCCCGACGGACCGCGTCAGGCAAGATTCAGTTGCCGCCTTCGCCGCTGACCGGCGATCGGGCGACGCAGCATCAGGTCTATGGCCTACGCGAGGTCGAGGAGGCGTCAGGTTTCCTTCGCGATTTGTGGGCGTCTGCCGATGCGATGGGCATTCCGCTCGAGGGTGCGATTAGCGAATACGCACCTGGGCAGTTGGAACTCACTTTGAAGCACCACGCAGATGCGCTGCGTGCTGCTGATGATGCAGTGCTCTATAAGCGTGCGGCGAAGGGCGTCGCGCTGCGGCACGGATGCGAAGCGACGTTCATGGCGAAGCCGTTTGCGGATTTGGCTGGATCAGGGATGCACCTGCACGTCAGCGTCAACGACAAGGCGGGCAAGAATATCTTTGCGTCCGACAAGCCTGAGGGCGAGCCGGTGCTGGCGCACGCGATCGGCGGCATGAAGGCGCTGCTGGGCGACTCGATGGCGATCTTTGCGCCGAACGCCAACTCGTATCGGCGCTTCAAGGCGAACTCCTACGCGCCGGTGGCGCCGACTTGGGGCGTCAACAACCGCACCGTCTCGTTCCGTGTGCCGGCCGGTGCGCCGAACACGCGCCATATCGAGCACCGCGTCGCGGGCGCGGACGCGCATCCGGCGCTAGCTCTGGCGGCGCTTCTTGCTGCAGTGCACCATGGAATTGCGAACAAGGTCGATCCCGGCCCGGCGATCATTGGCGATGGCTACGCTCAGGCCGAAGGCGGCGAGAAGATCCCGACCAATTGGTTTGCGGCGACCGACCGGTTCGCGGAGTCGGCGCTTTTGAAGGACTATCTGGGTGAACGGTTCGTGCGGATGTACGCCACGGTGAAGCGGGTCGAGCAGGATCGCTTCCAAAGTGCGATCCCAGATATTGATTATGACTGGTATTTGCGTGCTTGTTAGCAGCCAAGCGGCGGGCAAGCATGAGGTTGGGTGACCGCCCGGTGGGCGGCTGAATTAGGGAAGGCGCAGACTATGGCCAAGGGCAAGTATCTCCGGGGCGCGTCGCGCCGTTCTCTGCTTCAATCGATGGGCGCCGCGGCGATCGGGATTTCGTTCTCGAGCACGTTGGCGGCGTGCGGCGGCGGTGGCGGGCCGACGGTCAACTTCTACAACTGGGACACCTATATCGGGCCGACGACGCTGGATGATTTCCGCGAAGCGACCGGCACCAACGTGAACATGAGCTTGTTCGCAACGAACGACGAACTGTTCGCGCGGCTTCGCGCCGGCAATCCGGGTTTCGACGTGATCGTGCCGTCGAACGAGTTCGTCACGCGTATGAGCCAGGCGCAGATGCTCCAGGAGCTGGATCATTCGCTCATTCCGAACAAAGCGAACCTGCTGCCGGAATTCCAGGACGCCTCGTTCGATCCGGGCCGCCGCTATTCGATGCCGTACACCTGGCTGGTGCTAGGCATCGGCTATCGCAAGAGCGCGATGCCGGCGGGTTTCGTGCCGAACTCGTGGCGCTACTTGTTCGATAGTCCGCAATTTACTCAGCGCATCGCGCTGCTTTCGGAATCGGCGGATCTCATCCGCCTTTGCGCCAAGTATCAGGGCATTTCGCTGAACGGCATTCCTCAGGACCATCTGGAGTCGATCGAGGAGATGCTCATTCGCCAGAAGCCGCATGTGAAGGCGTTCCACGAGGACGATGGGCAAGACCTGCTGGCTTCGGGCGAGATCGACATCGTGCTCGAATACAATGGCGACATGGCGCAGCTGATGAGCGCCGAAGGCGGCGATCAGTTCGACTTCGTGGTTCCGCAGGAAGGCACGCTGATCAACTCGGATTGCCTCTGCATCCCGACGGGCGCGCCGAACGTTGCGGGCGCACACGCGTTCATCAACTATCTGCTCGACGCGGAGGCGGGGCAGAAGATCACGGAAGAGATCCAGTATCCGACGCCGAACGCGGCCGTCGCCGATCTCATGGGCGACGCCTACAAGAACAATCCGGTCATCTTCCCGCCGGCCGATGTTATGGCGAAGAGCGAGTACGGCGCGTTCGAGGGTGACGAGAAGGCGCGTCAGTACGAGGAAATCTTCACGCGGATCAGCGCGGCGTAATAGCGTCGCGGGGGAGAGCGTATGGAGCAGACTTGGAAGCAGGCGAAGGCGGCATTCGCGGCGATAGCCGCGCCGCCGATCGTTTGGCTTGCCCTGTTCTTCTTCGTGCCTATGGCGGTGATCTGGGCCTATTCGTTCGGCGAGAACGTGGGTCCGATCACGATCGATTTCACCGGCACCTTCGCAAACTACGCGCGGGCGCTTGAACCCCTTTACCTCCAGATCTTCTGGAAAAGCCTGATCATTGCCGGGCTGACGACGCTCTTGTGCCTCATCATCGGATTTCCGGTGGCGCTTGCGATCGCGTTTGCTTCGCCAAAGACGAAAGCCTGGCTGCTGCTGCTGATCATGCTGCCGTTCTGGACGAACTTGCTCATCCGCACGTTCGCTCTGATCGCGGTGCTGCGCGAGAACGGCTACGTCAACTTCGCGCTCGAATTCCTCTGGAACAATGCGAGCGGGCTGATGACGCTGGTCGGGCTGCAGCCACTCGGTGACTACGAGCCGCTGACGCTGCTCTACAACAATACTGCGGTGGTCATTGGCCTCGTCTATGTGCACCTGCCGTTCATGGTGCTGCCGCTCTATTCGGCGCTCGACCGCATGGATCGCTCGCTGATGGAAGCGAGCCTCGATCTTGGCGCGGGTCATCTGCGCACGATCTGGTCCGTCGTCGTGCCGCTCGCCGCGCCTGGCATCGCCTCAGGCATCCTGATCACCTTCATTCCGGCGCTCGGGGCCTACCTCACGCCTGATCTGCTCGGCGGGACTGATAGCCAGATGATCGCCAATGTGATCGAGCGGCAGTTCAAGCGCGCCAATGACTGGCCGTTCGGCGCCGCGCTGTCGTTCTTGCTCATGTACCTGACCTTTATCGCCATCGCGGCGCAGGCGTTCGTTCAACGCAAAAGCGAGCGGAGGGGCTGATGGCGGACCAAGGTCTCACCTCCGTGCCGGGCTTGGGCGGCGGCAAGAAGGAGCCCAGGGAAAAGCCGGGGCCGCTTGAATATCTGCGGCAATGGCCACTGCGTTTGATCGTCGGCGCGACGTTGCTGTTTCTTTATCTGCCGCTGATCACGCTGATGATCTTCAGCTTCAACACCAGCCGGCGGAACGTGGTCTGGCAGGGCTTCACCACCGATTGGTATGTGAAGGCGTTCAACAACGACTCGCTGCTGCAGGCGTTCATCAACTCGCTGACGATCGCGTTCTTCTGCACGATCATCTCGGTCGTGCTCGGGGCGCTCGCTGCGGTGATGCTGTGGCGCTTCCGCTTTCCGGGCAAGACGGTGGTCGAGGGCGGCATGGCGCTGCCGATCGTGGTCCCGGAGATTTGCCTGGGCGTCGCGATGCTGGTGTTCTTCGCGCGGGTCATGCCATGGCCGATGGGGTTGCCGTGGCCGCTGAACCTGGGTGCGATCATTATCGCGCACGTCTCGTTTGCGTTTCCATTCGTGGCGACGGTGGTGCGCGCGAGGCTCTCTTCGTTCAACCGCGAGCTGGAGGAGGCGGCCAAGGATTTGGGCGCTTCCGAGTGGCGGACGTTCTGGGATGTGCTGGTGCCGCACATGCAGCCGGGCCTGATCGCAGGCGCACTGCTGGCCTTCACCTTGTCGCTGGACGACTTCGTCATCACCTTCTTCACCGCCGGGCCGGATACGATCACGTTCCCGGTGAAGGTTTATTCGATGCTGCGCTTCTCGGTGACGCCGGAAGTGAACGCGGCGTCCACTGTTTTGATTGTCGTGACCGTGGTCCTGACGGCGATTGGCCTGCAAATGCAGAACAACCAAGCCAAGGACAAGAAAGCTTGATCCGATGAGTGACGCCTCTGTCTCAAACGCGCCGGCGGCAAAACCAACGCCGCACGTCAAGGAGAACGCCATCATCTCGTTCCAAGGCGTGACGAAGCGCTTCGGAAAGATGGTCGCGGTCGACAATGTGACCCTGGATATTCGTGAAGGCGAGTTCTTCGCGCTGCTAGGCCCATCCGGTTGCGGCAAGACAACTCTGCTGCGGATGCTGGCCGGCTTCGAGACGCCCAGCGAAGGCAAGGTTCTGATCGACGGGAAGGATGTCGCCGCGCTGCCGCCGAACAAGCGGCCGGTGAACATGGTGTTCCAGAGCTACGCCGTGTTTCCGCACATGAAGGTGTCGGACAATGTCGCCTACGGGTTGAAGATGGATGGCGTCGACGGCGGCGAGATCAAGACGCGAGTCGCCGAGGCGCTGGAGCTGGTAAAGCTCGGCGGGCTGGGCGATCGGATGCCGGATCAGCTTTCGGGCGGGCAACGGCAGCGCGTGGCCCTGGCGCGTGCACTGGTGAAGCGGCCGCGGGTGTTGCTGTTGGATGAACCGCTCTCGGCACTCGATGCGAAACTGCGCGATCAAATGCGCTCGGAGCTGACCTCGCTGCAGGAGAAGGTTGGCATCACCTTCATCATGGTGACGCACGATCAGGACGAAGCGCTGGCGATCGCGACACGCTGCGCTGTGATGAATCGCGGCGTGCTGACGCAAGTGGCGACGCCGGCCGATCTCTATGAGTTTCCGAACTCACGCTTCGTGGCCGATTTCGTCGGCAGCGTGAACATGTTCGAAGGCACGCTCTCGGAAGATGAGCCGGGGCATGCTCTGGTGCGTGTGCCCGAGATGAGTGCGCCGGTTTATCTGGATCACGGCGTAACGGGGGCGCGTGGCTCGACCGTCTGGGTGGCGCTGCGGCCCGAGAAAATCGAGATGCACAAACGCGCCGAGGGCTCGACGGCGATGAAGATGGAAGACGCGCCGGAGGGGACGAACGTTGTCGCCGGCGTGATCCGCGACATTGTCTATCTGGGCAGCGAGACCAATTACGAGGTCGAGCTCGAAGGCGGCCGCCGCGTGAAGACGTTCCGTTCCAATCTGACGCGCTACGATCAGGAAGATTTTACCTGGGATGAGCCTGTGTGGCTTGCCTGGCACGCCTGTTCGCCGGCAGTGCTCCTATCTTAGTGTCATGACCTTCAAAGACCGTCCTGTTCTTGGCGTCATCGCCTGCAACCGCGTTGTGGAGACACAATCGGCGCAAGCGGTGATGACGCGCTATCTCGTCTCGGCGCTGAAGTACGCGGATGCCGCTGCGCTACTGGTGCCGGCGATGCCCGAGCTGATGCACGCGAAGGAGATCGCGCCGCGGCTCGATGGCATCCTGCTGACCGGCACGCCGTCCAACCTTGATCCCAAGCGCTATGGCGAAATCATCGACGATGCGCCGGGGCCGTTTGACCCGGGCCGTGATGAAATGACGGCGCATCTGATTGAGGCGATGCTGGAAGAGGGCAAGCCCGTGTTCGGGATTTGCCGCGGCTTCCAAGAGCTGAACGTCGCGTTTGGCGGCACGCTTCGCCGCGATATGGCGGATAATCCGGCCCTTATCGCGCATCATGCACCGAGCGAAGCGACCTTTACCGAATACTTCGATCACATTCACCCGGTGAACCTGGTCGAAGGCGGCGTGCTTGAGCGCGCTTACAAGACCGAGTCACTCGATGTCGTGAGCGTGCACTATCAGGGCGTTGATAAGCTCGGCGTCGGGCTGACGGTCGAGGCAACGGCGCCGGATGGCGTCGTCGAAGCGATTTCGGCGAACATGAACGGCGCGCCCGTGCTCGCGGTGCAGTGGCACCCCGAGTGGAAGGCGCACGAGAACCCGCAGAGCCAAACCTTCTTTAAGCTTTTGGGCCGAGCTCTGCGGCGCGAGCCGCTCGTCGCCAGCTAAGCGCCGCGACGCGCCAACAAGAACGAACCGAGGGAACGAACATGCCTGCGCGCAATTATGACATTCCGGAACTGCGCCGTCTCGACGTCGCGCACCATTTGCCCGCGCAAGCGAACTACGGAGAGATCCAGGCGCTCGGCGGCAGCCGCATCATCACCCGCGCCGAAGGCTCGACCATCTATGATGGCGAAGGCAACGCCATCCTCGACGGCATGGCGGGCTTGTGGTGCGTGAATGTGGGTTACGGCCGCCAGGAGCTTGTCGATACGGCCGCGCAGCAAATGCAGGAGCTGCCGTTCTACAACACGTTCTTCAAGACAGCGACGCCGCCGACAGTGATGCTTGCGACAAAGCTCGCTGAGCTGCTCGGCGGGGAGCTGCAGCATATCTTCTTCAACTCGTCCGGCTCGGAAGCGAACGACACAGTGATGCGCATGGTGCGCCATTATTGGAATGTGTCGGGGCAGCCGAAGCGCACGATCTTCATCGGACGCCTCAACGGCTATCACGGCTCGACCATGGCGGGGGCGAGCTTGGGCGGCATGAAGGCGATGCACCCGATTGGCGGACTGCCGATCCCGGGCGTCGAGCACGTCGCTCAGCCATACAAGTTCGGCGAAGGATTTGGTGAGGACGAGGAGAGCTTTTACGCGCGTTGCGCGCAGGAGATCGAAGATCGCATCATCGCCGTGGGGCCGGAGAACGTTGCGGCGTTCATCGGAGAGCCGGTGCAGGGCGCAGGCGGCGTGATCATTCCGTCGAAGGCGTACTGGAAGCGTGTCGACGCGATCTGCAAGAAATACGGCATTCTGCTTGTCGTCGATGAGGTCATCTGCGGCTTCGGGCGCCTGGGGGAATGGTTCGGCTTCCAGCATTTCGGCGTGACGCCGGACCTTGTGCCGATGGCGAAGGGCCTATCGTCCGGCTATCTGCCGATCTCCGCGGTTGGCGTGTCGCACAAGATCGTCGAAGTGCTGCGCGAGAAGGGCGGCGACTTCGTGCATGGCTACACCTATTCAGGCCATCCCGTCGCGGCGGCGGTGGCGCTGAAGAATTTGGAGATCATAGAGCGCGAAGGTCTCGTGCAGCGGGTGAAGAACGACATAGGGCCATACTACGCCGAAGCGCTGAAACGGCTTGAGGCCGATCCGCTGGTTGGCGAAGTGCGCTCGCTTGGCTTGATCGGCGCGGTCGAGATTGTTTCGAAGAAGGGCACGAACGAACGCTTCACTGGCAAGGAAGGCAAAGCTGGGCCGGTGGTGCGGGATGCGTGCATAAAGAACGGCTTGATGGTGCGCGGTATTCGCGACTCGATCGTGATGTGTCCGCCGCTGATTATCACGCGCGCGGAGGTCGATCGCATGATCGATATCATCGCGCGGTCATTGCGCGAGGCGGAACCTGCCCTGCGCGCGCTGAAAGCCGACGATTAGCGTGCCGAATTCGCCGCGAAGTCGGTGCGGCCGAGCATGCCCATGCCATCCGAGATATCGAGCGCAATAGCGTCGCGAAGCG
>CAYUOC010000103.1:0-6289 GCA_964446305.1 uncultured Terricaulis sp.
CATGTCAGTTGAAGCACTCCACGCGGTATGGCTGCCGAACGCGGCCAATCGCACGCGCGCCGTCGGCGAAGATAGCTGCGCCGCCGATCCCAACGGCCCCGCCGCTTGCTGGACATATAGCGACGCCGCGATCGGCTTCGTTGTTTCCGGCTGGTTCGAGTACGCGAGCGAAGATCAAACCACGCTCGCCGCGCCAGGCTCGCTGATCCTCGGCAATGCGGGGGAGCCGTTCAGCGTCAAGCACGTCGACACACTCGGCAACCGCCGGCTTGTCGTGTCATTCAAGCGCGATTTGCTTGAAGACGTGGCGAATGACGCCGGCGTCGACCCGCGTTTCGAAGCTATCGCGCTGCCGCCGAGCCAAGCGGCCACGCGCATGTTCGGCATGATCCGCGCGCTCTCGCAGCCGGGCGGTGAAGACATGCTCTACCCGCTTGCGCATGCGGCCCTGACGACACGCAAGACGCGTGTTCCCGAGCGCATCTCCGCGCGCGACCGCCGGCGGGTACAGACTGCCGTCAGCCACATCGAAGCGCATTTCGGCGAGCCATGCACACTACAAACATTGGCCGATATTGCTGGACTGAGTCGCTTTCACTTCGTGCGCATGTTCGGCGCGGTGGTTGGCCAAAGCCCCAATCAGTACGTCATCAACACGCGCATGCGCGCCGCGTCAGATCGCTTGCTAGCGACCAAGACTCCGATCTCGCAGATTGCGTTCGAGGTGGGCTTCAACGATATCTCGCACTTCTATTCGTGCTTCCGCGAGACCTTCAGTTGCACGCCGCGCCAGTGGCGCATGCGCGCCTGAGCAGACGCTCACTGGACGCGCGCGAGGAAATCCAGGATCGCATCCCAGGCGTCCGGCTCGTCCAACGCCGGCGCGTGACCTCTGCCCTGCACGGTAATAACCTCGACGCGATTGCTCGCGCCGCGCATGCGCTCGGCGCCCTCAGCAGTTAGGATGTCCGAGTGCTCGCCACGGACGCTCAGCACGGGCTTTTTCGCGAGCGCTTCGAAATACGGCATCAAATCCGGCGCCGGCGCTTCGGGATCGAAGTCGGCGAATGCCAGTGCGATGTGCGGATCGTAGTCGAGCTCAAACTGGTTATCGTCGCGGGCGCGGAATGTACGGCGCGCAAACGCCAGCCAGAACGCATCGTCATCGAGTTTATCCGGAAAGGCGGAGCCATTCGTGGAGCGCACAGCAGCGGCAGCTTCCTGCAAAGTCGCAACCGGCTGCACGTTGCCGACATAGCTCGCGATCCGCGTCAGACCCGACGTATTCACCTGCGGACCAACATCGTTCAGCACCGATGCCGCGATGCGATCCGGCGCGGTGGCCGCGATCACCAAAGTAATCAGCCCGCCCATGGACGTGCCGATGAACACCGCCTTCGGAACATCCAGATCGTTCATCAACTTCACGACATCCTGCGCATAAACGGCAGGCACATAGTGCGCGGGATCGGGATCGTTGGCGCTTTGGCCGCGGCCGCGCATATCAGGCACAATCACCCGGCGACCAAGCGCGGCGATGCGCGGCGCAATAATCTCGAAGTCACGCGAGTTGCGAGTGAGGCCGTGGAGACAAATCACCGGCGCGCCAGTTTCCGGCGCGAGCGGCGGATAATCCCGCGCATAGAGCGTGAGATCGTCGATCGTCCTGATGATGCGCTCTTCGTATCCGCCAATGCCGATTGGCGCGCCCGCGTCCATACGATTCTCCGTCAGCCAGGCGCGCGCTGCTGCGTCACCGTTGCGTTGGCATCGACATACTCAACCGCGCGCATGGCCTGCAACCGCCCGCCCCAGCTCCGCTGTACGGCGCCCCGTTCACTCGCCGCAACGGCTTCACACGTCCGAAGCACAATCTCCGCGCCGCCGACTGTGAAGCGATCGAAGCAAAGCCCTGCGAAGGCGGTCTGCCGCTGGAGTTGAACTTCAACTTGCCGCTGCGCCTGTGTGAGTTGACCGCGCGCGGCCTGTGCCTGTGCGCGTGCAATCGGGCCGGTTCCACGAAAGCGAACAATGAAGCCGACCGGCGCAGCGCCGGTTTGCGCTTGCGCGATCTCGGCCACGCCTTGCGGCTGCGCTTGCGCGCTCGATTGCGGCTCGAACGCCATCGCCAGCGCGCCGGCCATCAGCGCGGCGGTCACGGCGATGCCCCAAGTGCGAAGTGCATTCACATCCATGCGCCGAGCTTGGTCCTCCGTGGCCATACGGTAAAGCCCCCTCGCCTAGGGCGTTCGCGCAGCGAGCGCGAGATCAAGCCGTCCGCGCCCAGCCGGACGCGCGCATGTTGGCGATCCCGTCGCGATCGGCGTGGCGTTGGCCGAGCGCGCACACTCGATCTCGCCGAAGTTTTCCGGGAACGGCGACAGTGCGCGCGTGAAAAGCGCGTTTTCCAACTCGCGGCCACGCAGGCCCGATTGCGCCGCGAGCAGCGCCAGCCCCGCGGAAACGTGCGGCGCCGCCATCGATGTGCCCTGCAGGAAGGAGTAATAGCAACGTTCCGTCGAGCTTGAGTTCAGCGGATCGTAGCAGCCGCTCTGCGTCGCGCGTGTCGAGAGCACACCGTCAGGGCGTCCATCGTTGTCGCTATCGGCAAACACATCGCCGCCGGGGGCGATCAAGTCGACCTCGGGACCGAAGTTCGAATAGAACGCCAGGCCGCCGCGCGCATCGCCGGCGCCAACAACGATGACATTATTGCAGTTGGCCGGCGCGTAGAGCGCCGTGCGATTGGCTTTGTTGCCAGCCGCGACCACCACCACGATGTTGCGCGCCACCGCCGCATCAATCGCCGCCTGCATCGAAGCCGGGCACGGCGCCTGGATGGTCAAGCTCATGTTGATGATGTCCGCCTGGGTGGCGTTCACCAGCTGCTGGCCACCCGCCGTCAGCGCCGGCGCGATGCCGGCGGCCCAACGAATACCCGAGACGATATCCGCCAGTTCGCCGCCGCAGCGGCCAAGCACACGCACCGGGATCACGGTGACATCCCAGGCGCCGCCGGCGACACCAACACGATCATTCGTCGCCGCCGCACCGATCGTGCCGGCGACGTGTGTGCCGTGATAGGAGTTTTCCGCCGTCGCGCCACAGCGATCGCCGGCATCGTTGGCGTCCGCATCGATGCCATCGCCATCGCCGCCACGCTCAGGGTTGTTGATGAGATCAATGCCGGTCGCGACGTTGGCGGCGCTGCGCATGTCCGGGTGTGAGAGATCAAGACCCGTATCAAGCACCGCCACGCGCACCGTGCGGGCGCCGATCTGCTGCGCTTCCCAGAACGTCACAAAGCCCGCGCCGCCCGGCGATGCGTTCGCACCGGTCGTGGCGCGATAGTGCCATTGCAGCGCGTAGAGCGGATCGTTTGGAACGCCGCCGATGGGCGTTGGCTGCGTCGGTTGCGTTGGCGCGGGGTTTTGCGTTGTCGGTTGCTGCGCCGGCGGCTGCTGCGCTGGCGGCTGATCCCGGCGCGGCGGACGCGTGAAGCCGCTATCGGCGATGTAGTTGGGCTCGACATATTCAAACTGGCCCGATTGCGCGAGGCGCTGAATCGCGCAGCGCGTCGCCAATGCGATGTCATTCTCAAGTTGACCTTGGCTGACGATCCGCGGGCAACGATCCGTGGGGCTCCATTCGATCGCAGCTGGCACGCCCTCTTCGGTCGTGGTCTGCCCGCCCTGTTTGTTGCGGCGGTACGCGGTCGGGCTGACGCCGGACGTGAGATCAACGGTGACGACGCCACCCGGGCTCACGCGGATTTCGCCGTTGATGCCCAAGCGGCGTAACGTGTCTTGCGCCGCGTTGCTCGCGGCAGCGGAAGCTTCGGTCTCGGCGCGCGTACGCAATTGCGTCGCGACGTTCTCCGGCAATTGCTCCAACGCCTCGACACCCTCAGTGCGCACGGCGCGCGCAAAGTTCGACGCCAAACCCATGTCCCGCGCCGCGTCGGAGAGTTCGCGCTCAACTTGCGCGCCGATCAGGATCTGTCCCGGCGCGATCAGAACCGGATCGGGCGCGAGGATCGCGGCCATGTCGGCCTGCGGCTGCACAGCGCCGGAGAGCGCGCGCGCATCAAGCGGGACGTCGTCCATCGGCGCCGGCCCCGGTTCCTCGACGGCGGACCCACCCGTCATCCGCTCCCAGATGCCGCCGAGCTGGTCGCACGCCCCTAACGCCAGAATTGGCGCGAACGCTAGGGCTGCCAGGCTCCACCGGCGTTGCGACATCGCTTGAACTCCCCACCTAAATTCTAGGACACTGGGACGTTAGCTTGGCGGCCCTCGATGACAAGGCGAAGTCGGAGGACGTCCGTGGAGAAGGCCGCTATCGGCACGTCATGAGCATTTTCCCCTTAGCGGCGAACCTCGCAGCGGCGCGCGATCCGAACGCGCCGCGCGCGCGGACGGAAGACGAGGCTACCACCCTGGCGGGTGGGCCTGTGTTCCTCGCTGTCGAGGAACTTCCGGATGTGTTCGAGACGCCAGCGTCCGCGGAAGAAGCCGTGCCGGACTTGTACGGTACGGGGCTCTACGAACTGATCTGGCGCGATGGTTGGCGCGTGACGATGCGCTATTGGCGGCCGGCGCCGCCGGCGCCTGTCGCGCGCACTGGCGCGGCGGCGGCAAAGAAACCACTCGGCCACGCGCGTACGCCGGAAGAAGCGCGCGCCCTGCTCGGCGCCCCTGCTGAACTCGCGAGTGAGGTGCTGCCGAAGCTCTACGCCGACCACAAGCAGGTCATGAAACGCTGGGGCGACGCTATCCGCAACGGACTTGCCGAGATTGTCGAGCGCGACGCCAAGTTCGCGGTCTCGCTCCTCTATTGGCGCCCGATGCATGCGCCGGGGATCGCTGCGCCGCTGGCGCCGATCGAACGCATCGAACTGGCCGAGCGCGTCGCCGCGCCGCTGAAGGGGCAAGCGCCACAAGCCGAGCTGGACATCGGCTTGTTTGAAGACCAGGCGCCGGAGAATCCAAACGTCGTCCTGGTGACGGAAGAAGGCGACGGGCGCTTCCGCGGCAGCGAATGAAAACGGCGCCGGTGGTTTCCCACCAGCGCCGCAGTTGTTTCCCCTGTCTAAGGTCTATTGGCGATAGCTGAACCGGATGTAGCCGAAGCGTCCCGGCGGATCGTAGGTCGTCGGATCGAAGTTGTTCAGGCCGCAGGTGAAGCAACCTGGCGGATCTTCGTCCGTCAGATTGTTGACGCCGAGCGCGATGGTGATGCGCTCATCGAGCACAGCCGGCGTCCAACGCGCTTGGAAGTCCCAGTAGGTCGTCGCGTCGAGCGAATTGGCGGCGCCGGTTTCATCCACTTCCGAAATGTAGCGAGCGGTCGCCGTCGCGCCGAACGCGCGCCAATCCCAATCCAGCGAAACCGTAGATTTGACTTCGGGATAGGCTTGGTCCGGGCTGCCGCGCTCGGTGCCTTCGCGAGCAATCGCGACGATGCCGGTCGAGGTTGGCACCAGTTCGTTGTACTCGAGCAGGAAGTTCGTCGTTGAGCGGAGCGAGAACGTGCCCATCGACCATTCGGGCGATGTCCACGCGACGGTGAAGTCCACGGCCTGGGTCTCGATGCCGCCGATATTGATCAGCGGGTTGGAGATGGCGGAGACCGTGCCTGTCGGCGTGCGCGTGATGGTGGCGCACGCGAGCGCGTCACCCGTTTCGGCGCAACGATCGAGCAACGCTTGGCCGTCTTGCGCTTTGATGGCGCCGTCGAGCTCGATGTTCGAATAGTTCACTTCGAATGAGATGCGGTCGGACCACGCGGTGTCAGCCCAGAAGGACGGCTGCCACACGACGCCGAGGTTATAGCCCTCGCTCGTTTCAGGTTGCAGGCCTGGGTTGCCGCTGGTGATGACCGGCAGCTGCGGATTGAGCTGCGTATACGAACCATCGCCTGGCACGCCGGCATTGATGCAGTTGGTCTGCACGTTGGCCGGTTGCGCCAAGAGGTTCGAGCAAGGATCGATCACTTCCTGGTCGAAGCGCGAAGCTGTTCCGTATAGTTCGCCGATCGACGGCGCCCGGAAGCCTTCGCCCCAATTGAAGCGCACCAGCACATCCTCAGTCGGCCGCCAGTTCAGTCCCGCCTGGAAGGTCGAGTCTTGGCCGGAGGTCGAATAGTCGAAGATGCGCGCCGCAACCGATGCCGTCAGTTCACGCGCGAACGCCGCGTCACGGATCAACGGAATGCGGAATTCGGCATAAGCTTCGCGGACTTCGATCTCGCCTTGCGCCGGCTGCGCCGGAATGTCGGACGAGAAGCC
>CAYUOC010000103.1:6389-13116 GCA_964446305.1 uncultured Terricaulis sp.
CGCGGACTTCGATCTCGCCTTGCGCCGGCTGCGCCGGAATGTCGGACGAGAAGCCGGCGGCCACGATCGGATCAGGATCGAAGCGGCCGTCGGTGTGACGGTTCTCGATACCGAATGCAGCGCTCAGCGGACCAGCCGGCAAGTTCATCAAATCGCCGGTGATGTTGTAGCTGAAATCGAGCAGATTCTGCTCGGACGAGTCGCGCTGCGTGAAGCCGATATAAGCCAGCATTTCCGGCGTGATCGTGCCGGCGCCGCCGAACATGTTCAGCGGTACGCATGGATTGGTGCAGCCGGCCAACGGGCCAAGCGCTTGCACGACGCGCTGTGCGTTAACGTTGCCGGTGAAGGTCTGCTCGGCCTTGTTCTCCGACCAGACAACGTTGAAATCCCAATCCCACGGATTGCCGAACAGTTGCGCGGCGCCGCTCAAAGTGGCGGTGAGATTGATGGTGTCGACGTTTTGCTCGTAGTGGCGCGGACCAGCTTCGACGAGGCGGCGGCCGATGAACGTCAGCGTCCCCGCACCAAGCTCGAAGCCGAACGGGTTGTAGGGATTGTCCGCCGCGATCACGACCGTATCCAGCAGATTGCCATTGCCGGCATCGGGGCCGACGAACAGCGGCAGCGGCGCGGCTTGGTTGGCCGACTGACGCTCGACGTACGAAGCGCGCAGGCGGAACTCCATGCCGTGCGGCAAGTCCTGCACGATCTGGCCGAACATGCTCAGCCGCTCGGACGGCGTGACGATGTAGTTGAACGGCTGGAAGTTGAAGCGTGACGCGGTCGTGAAGCCGACCCAATCCGGGCCGCCGTTCACGAGCGCCGGGTTGTAGCTCGCGAAGCCACCCGGCGGGAAAGCCCCGGCCAGCGTGACATCCAGCTCTTGCAGCGTGTTCGGGTCAGTGATGATGAACCGGCCCAGCGGCGTGCCGGAGCTGCAGGTGTTGTCGCAAGCCGTCGCGCCGGGCGTTGGGAACTGCGCAATGTCGCGATCGGCGGCGAGCACGTCGTCCTGATCGACATAGCCAACGCCGACGATGATGTGCGTGCCGCGCGAGTTCAGTCCGAACGAGGCGTTGTACTCTTGCGTGATGCCGTCGCTGTACTCGGTGTACCCGCCATACTGCGCCGAAGCGATCAGCCCGTCTTGTTCGTCGCGTGTGATGATGTTGACCACACCGGCGATGGCGTCGGAACCATAGATGGTCGAAGCGCCCTGCTGCAGCACTTCGATACGATCGATCATGCCCGACGGGATAGTGTTCAGATCGACCGATCCGGGCACGCCCGAGCCAGAGGCGCCATTCACCCAGCGCAGGCCGTCCACGAGAACCAGAGTGCGCGGCGTGCCGAGATAACGCAGATCGATTTCAGCTGCGCCGGCGCCGACGCCGCCGCCATCTGGCGGGTTGCCGAAATTGCCAGAGGAGTTGAACCGCGTGTTGAGGCCGCCGCCGGAAATCGGCGTGCGTTGGAGAATGTCGGCGGTGGACGAAAGGCCGGTCCGGGCGATCTCGTCCTGACCGATGTTGACGATCGGCTCGTTTTGCGAAAGCGGCGATCGAATCCGCGATCCGGTCACGACGATCGTGTCGTCATCCTCGATGGCGTCCTGCGCGAATGAAGGCGATGCGCTGAGTGCGACTACACCAAGCACAAATGCCGACACGATGGGGCGCAGCACGGATGTGCTCAGCAAACGCTTACGGCCAGATGACATGCGATCCCTCCCTGCCGGCGGATGTCAGCACCGGCTGGGAGCGAGCCTAGGCTTGGTTAATCTTGCTGGGCATTAAAGCGCGTCCGGCGCGTGTGAAGAGCAGAATTCGCTCGCGCGGTGGGAGAAAAACGGACTAGCCCGGCAGCGTGACGCGGATCAGAGCGCCGTTTTCAGCATCTAGGATGACGATATCGCCGCCATGCGCCCGCGCGATCGAGCGCGCCGCCGCCAAACCAAGGCCCGCGCCGCGCGTACCCTCCTCGTTCAGCCGCACGAAGGGTTCGAACACGGCCTCGCGCTGATCGGCGGGGATGCCGGGACCGTCATCCTCCACGTCGATGACCACGCCACCCTCTTCGGCGCGCAGCTTGATGCGCGTAGCGTTGCCGTATTTCAGCGCGTTCTCGATGAGATTCGCGAACAGGCGCTTCAGGCCGAGTGACTGGCCCGTGATGATCAGCCGTTCATCGCCCTCGAAGGTCACGCTGCGGTTTTGATCAGCATGATCGTCCGCAATGCTTTGCAGCAATGCCGCGATATCCAGGCGCACGCGCGCTTCCTCAGCGGGATCGTCGCGCGCAAAGGCGATGAAGCTCGCCACCAGCGCTTCAACTTCACCAATCTCTTTGGCCATCTTCTCGCGCTGTTCGGGCGGCGCGTTTTCAGCAGCGAGGCGTAAGCGCATCAGCGGCGTACGCATATCGTGCGCGACGGCCGCAAGCGTTTTTGTGCGGTCTGCGATCAGCGCACGCAAACGCGCCTGCATCGTGTTCACCGCGCGCGCGGCGCCGCGCAGCTCTTGCGGCCCCTCTTCGGCAACGGGCTCGCTCTGTGGATTGACGCCAACCGCCTGCACCGCATCGGAAAAACTGCGGATCGGGCGCGTCAGGTAGCGCGCGAACAAAACCGCGAGCACCAGAAGCACAAGCAAAGTGCCGCCGATAATGCCGGCCGCGCGCGCGATCCAGCCAAGCTCGGCCCAGTTGCGGCCTTGGCGCATGACCAGCCAACGGCCGTCCGGCAGCTGTGCGCCGATCTCGAAGCCCGAGATCAGCACGACGCCGGCGGGCGCGGGCGCATACATCGGCGTCGGCGGCGGCGCCGGTGGCGCCCTTGGCGTGCGCACGCGCGCCGGTGTCGGTGTGGCCTGTGGCGTTTCCGGCGTCGCACGCGGCGCCGGCGTGTAGGGCGTCGGCGCAGGCGGCGCCACCGGCCCAGCGGGTGGCACAGGCGCGATCACCGGCACGTCGACCGGGACATCTATTCTGAAATTCTCGTTCGGGACCTGAATGTTCTCAATTTCACCGTTCGGCCCGTGGATCTCGACCGTATCCATGTCGCTGCCGTCACTCCGGCGAATGATCACGCGCCCGCCCTCGACGCGAATGCGCTGCTCCATGCGCTGCGCCAGACGCTCGGCCGCGGCAGCCTGCCGCTCGGCCAGCGCCTCCGCGCGTGCTTCGGCCAATGCCTCCAGCCGCTCGCGCTCATGCTCACGGCGAATTTCGGCGTCATGCTGACGCGCGTCAAAACGCGTTTGCGCATCTTCAAGATCGCGAATGCGTTCACGCGCCGCTTCCAGCCGCTCGGTCGCCTCTTCGTGCGCCAGACGCGCTTCTTCGGCCGCTGCCTGTGCGTCCTCAACAGCCTGCTCGGACGCCTCCGTCCATTCTTCCACACCGGCGACGCGAAACACGAACGTGTCGCTCTGCACGACATTCGTCGCCCTGATGCGAACCTGATCCGGCTCCAATTCGAGCGCGCCCGCAAGGCGATGCTGCGTTGGCGTCATCGCCGGGGAGTCCACCTCTTCCGGCGGTTCGGCGCGGATGTCCCAGATCATGCCGCGCTCGTTCATCGGCCGGTTCAGCGCCAGCATGTGGTCGTAGCCCGCCTGAAAGTTCTCCGCGACCGTATCGGCGCGCATCACATCCGGCGGACGCGGCGGCAGGAAGATGACGATCGCCAATGTCGCGACGAACGCCGCCGCCAAAGCGAGCGCCACCAGCATGCCGAGATAGGCTGCGATCGGGAGGCCGCGGGTTTCACGCATCAGGAGGTCGGCTTCACCGCAAAGAGATAGCCCTCGCCTCGCACGGTGCGGATGATCTCGATGCCGCCCGGGCGCTCCAGTTTGCGGCGCAGACGCGAGACTTGCACATCAACGGCGCGATCGAACACGTCACTGTCATTGTCGAATGCATAGTCCAGCAATTGCTCGCGCGAGAGGACGCGTTGCGGCCGTTCAACAAACGCACGGAGCAACCGGAACTCGCCGGCCGAAAGCGGGATCACGACATCGTCCGGATCAATCAGTTCTCGGCGCGCGATGTCGATGCGGAAGCCGGCGAAGCGCACGCTTTCACCGGGCGCAGCGCTATCATTGTCGCGCCGGCGCAGCACAGCCTTGGCGCGCGCCACCAGTTCGCGCGGATTGCACGGCTTCGACATATAGTCGTCAGCGCCAATCTCGAGGCCGACGATGCGGTCAGCGTCATCGCCCAGGGCCGAGAGCATGATAATGGCGGGCCGCCCCTTTCCGGACAGACGCTTGCACGCGGAGAGCCCATCTTCGCCGGGCATCATCACATCGAGCACGATGACGTCCGCGCCTTTCGTGTTCAGCACCTTCTCCATCGCCGGCACATCGCCCGCGGAAGACGCGGCAAAGCCCGCGCGCTGAAAAACTTCCACTAATCCTTCGCGGATGGCGGCGTCGTCATCGACGATCAGGACGCGCGGTGGCTGGGCGGTTTCATTCATAAGCGCCATATTATTGCGGCCTCGCTCCCGCCAACAGCGGAAACACGGTTTCGCTGATGGCTTCGGCAGCTGGCGGCTCGTGATTGGTGAGCACGATCAGCGTCCAAGCGCCGTTACCCCTGACAACCGTATTCACGCCAGGCCCGCCGCCGGCATAGCCAAAGCGCGCGGTCGAACGTCCGGCAGCCTCCTCGCCATGCACCATTTGCGCCGTGTGCGCGGGGTTCACCAGGCGCGCTTCGCGCAGCGCATTGTCGTAAGCGAGCATATCGCGGACCGTGGCATAACTGTTTCCCGCCGCGCTGCCGCTGACACCATGCCAGCGGGCGACGTCCTGGGCCGGCGTCCCCGGCCCCATCGGATGGCCGATAAAGCGCGCTGTGTTTTCCGGCGCCTGATCGTGACGGAAATAACCGGAGCTGGACATGCCCGCGCGCGCGAGAACATGCTCGGCGACGTATTGTTCGTACGGCATGCCGCTGATGCGCTCGACGATCTCACCAAGCACGACGTAGCAGGAGTTGCAGTACTCCTCGCGCTCGCCAGGCGCGAAGTCAGGCGCCACGGCCGAAGCGAACTCGTAATAGGCGTGGTTTGAAGTGAAATTGGTCTTCGGCGTGTCGCGGAATCTTGGTCCCAGAAAATCGGCCAGGCCGCCGCGATGATCCATCAGCTGCCGCATGGTGGCGCTGCGCGAAAGCGCGTTGGGATAGTCCGGGATGACGTCGCCGATGGTCGTTTCCGGCGACAGACGGCCCGCCTCGATCAATTGCAGAATCGAAGCCTGGGTGAATTGTTTGGTGATGGAAGCCAGCGGAAAGCGCGTATCCAGATTGAGCGGCGTTTGTGGCTCAAGCGATGCGACGCCACGGGCGGTCGCATAAATTTCGCGCCCGTCGCGCGCCACCAGCACGACGCCATTGAACACCCCGTCGCGGCTCAAGCCGGCCAGCCAAGGGTCAAGCGCCGCGCCGATCTCGGCGTCGGTCATCTGCGGATTCAGCGCCAGCGGCGGCAGCTGCGGGCGTGGCGGGCCATCGTCTTGAGCCAAGGCGGGGCCGGTAAAGAGCGCCACGGCGAGCGCCAAGGAGGCGAATTTCGTTTTCATTCAAGGGCTCCCCCAGCCGGTCCGGAGTGAGATGACAGATACGGGGGCTCTGTTTCCGCAATGTTTCAGCGCTGACGTACTGGGGAAACGAAGCAGTCCCATGGTCCGCCCCACGTTCAGCCCGCACGGCGGGCCAAGAGGGGAAAGACATGAAACTTCCGATCGCCCTGGGCATCGCGGCCGCGGCATTGACCGTCGCCGTCGCCAGCGCCCAATCCACCAGCCGTCACGTCGTTATTCATGGCGACAGCGACTCGGTCAGCCGCATCGACGCGAACGAAGATAGCTGGGTCACGCGCGCCGAAGCGTCGTCTGCGTTCGAGCGCATTTTCGGCGACCTCGACAGCAACAATGATGGCCGCCTCGACGACGCTGATCGCCGTGAAGTCAGCGTTCATGTTGATGCGCCGAACGTCCGCGTCTTCCGCAGCGGCCACGGTGACGGCGACGTTCGCATCATCACCGGCGATCTGGATCCAGAAACCGAAGCACGCATTGAGCGCGAGATCGAAGAAGCCATGGAGCGCGCCGAAATTCATATCGAACGGGCCGAACGCCACGCGGAACGCGCAGAGCGCGATGCCGAACGCGCTTCAGAGAGAGCCGAGCAACTGGCCGAACGCGCCGCGGAACGCGCAGAGCGCGAAGCCGAACGCGCGGAGCGCCATGTCCGGCGCTTCCGCGACGGCGACCGCGAAGTCATCGTGATCCGCAGCGGGGACGGCGAAGGCGGCTCGTGGACGTCGCTCGAGGGTGGCGTGGCCCCCGTCCCGCCGGTCGCGCCCGTGCCCCCGGTCCCGCCCGTTCCGGCGATGCCGTTCATGATGCTGATCGCGAATTCCGAGGAAGCGGACCGCAACGGCGATGGCGCCTTGAGCCGCGAAGAATTCGTGGCCCAGCACCTGCGCTTCTTCGACGCCAGTGACGCTAATGGCGATGGCCGGGTCCGGTTCGAGCCGCCCGCGCCGCCGCCGGAGCCGCCGGCGCCCCCCGCTCCACCCGAACCGCCGCGTCGGCGCTAGTTCGGGCCCGGCCGGGGCCCCATCCAGCCCCGGCCGGGAGCCTTCATCCACAGCACTGTGACCCAGGTCACAGCGTCCGGTGCATCCAAACAATATCTTGGCTGCATCAGA